>JAFZGC010000113.1 GCA_017555595.1 Paludibacteraceae bacterium
ATGTTGCAAAAGATGTACGGCAAGAGCATCCTCGCTGAGGTAATCAACAAGGTTATCGGCGAAGGTCTCAATAAGTACATCGAGGAGAACAACCTCAACCTTCTCGGCGATCCATTGCCAAACGAGGAGTTGACTCCTCAAATGGATCTTGACACACAAGACACATTCGTATTTGCATTTGACATCGCCGTAGCTCCAGAGTTCGATGCGTTGCTCAACGGCAAAAACAAACTCACCCAATACACCATCACCGTTACCGACGAGATGGTTGACAACCAAGTGAAGAGCTACGCTCAACGCTTTGGCGAGTACGTACAAGCTGAGGTTGTAGAGGAAGGCGACGTAGTTAAGGGTCTTCTCACCGAGCAAAAAGAGAACGGTATCGTGAAGGAGAACGGTATGTTGACTCCAGCATATATGTCTGACAAAGAGCAAGCTAAGTTGTTCGCTGGCGCTAAGGTTGGTGATGTGATTACCTTCAACCCAACCAAAGCATATGGCAACTCTGTAGAGGTTAGCTCAATGCTCGGCATCAGCAAAGAGGAGGCAGAGGCATTGACTAGCGACTTCACTTTCGAGCTCCAAGGCATCACCCGTCACCAAGCTGCTGCTATCGATGGCGAGCTCTTCGCTAAGGTTTACGGCGAGAACAATGTAGCAGACGAGGCTGACTTCCGCGCACGCATCAAAGCTGAGATCGAGCAAAACATGGCTGAAGACGCTAAGTACAAGTTCGGTTTGGACGCTAAAGAAGCTGTAATGAAGAAAATGGCTAAAGTTGCGTTCCCTGAGGCATTCTTGAAACGTTGGGTAAAAGCTACCAACGAGAAGATCACCGAGGAGGAACTCGAGAAAGACTTCCCAGCAATGGTGGATGAGCTCCGTTGGCACCTCGCTAAAGACCAATTGGCTAAGCACTTCAACATCCAAGTAGAGAAAGAGGATGTAGAGGCATACGCTAAAGAGGTAGCTCGCATGCAATTCATGCAATACGGCTTGATGCATGTAGAGGATAGCTACTTGGCTAACTATGCAGAGCAAATGCTCAAGGACGAGAAGCAATTGCGCGGTATCGTTGAGCGCGTAGCTGAGAACAAGATCTACGCTGCACTCAAGGGCGTAGCTAAGATCGAGGAGAAAGAGATCAGCCACGAGGACTTCGGCAAACTCTTCGCTTAATCGCCCGCCCTCGCAAAGCGACACAACCAGCCCTAAGGGGCACAAACCTCGGCATAGCCGACAATACAAAACAAAGACATCGGTAGGAAACCTATCGATGTCTTTTGTTTGATTTTGTTCCCGTAGTCTGTTATGTGCACGGCGGTAGTTCGTTGAGTCTTCCTGCCTCTAATCTCTAAACTGTAGGTGCTCTGCACAGTCCTCTAAGCAGTACAAATATTAAGATTGCCATCTCTTTTCCCTTTCTTATACCTTGCCCTATTTTACCGTGAGAACACCGACCGACGACCGTGAAGAAGTGCCTTGAATGGCACTTCGAGTATTGCGCCCGAAAAGTCCCCACTTTGAGGATTGAGCGCAATACATAGAATGGCGTACTCCTCGCGGGTACGCAGCCGTATGGCTAAAGGGTAGTGCCGTACAGGGTAGGCACGACCGCCAATTGTATGAAGTATTGGAATATTGCTTCCTAAAAAGGTTGTCTTGCTTCCTAAAAAAGTTGACTACTTTCCTGAAAAAGTTGACATAGCGCACCATCCCTTGAAAAAAAATGCACTTTTTTTGCATTTTTCTTGAGATACTGACAAGTTTTAGCAGTTTGTTGTAGTAATTTTGCAGCGGATTTCGAAAAAAGTGCCATTTGGGGTATCTTTTGATAGAAATCAGCAAGTTAAACTTTTAAATTTTTATCATTATGAAGATTAAAAAGCAAAAAGAACTCTTCTTGAGTTGCAATGTGGCAGGTTTTGCGCATTACGAAGGTTGCATCGTTTTTAGCGAGTTGCAGATTGGTACCAAGTTGCACTTGGTTCGTGAGGACGAGAACGCCTATGACCATGATGCGGTGGCTATCTTTTACGGAGATACCCATATCGGTTATGTCCCAAGCGCTAAAAACGAGCAGTTGGCTACTATGCTTGACCTCGGTCATGAAAATCTGTTTGAAGTGTATGTACAACAACTTGACTCAACTGCTCATCCCGAGCAACAGGTGCATGTTGGCATTTTCGTAAAGGCAAAGGAGGAGGCATAATCCTTCTCCTTGCCTTGGATTACTCTACCACTCCTCAATATTACATACAATTATGTATTGATACTTGGAAAAATAAAAAAAAAGCTGTACCTTTGCAGGGTGAAATAGATTTCACGAATAATAATGACTATTTATGGATAATCAATTTGCAATTCAGTTGTTTGAGCAACAACAAGTGCGCATTGTTTGGGATGCAGAGGTTGAGAAATATTACTTCTCAATCGTAGATGTAGTGCAAATCCTAACAGACAGTGCGGATGGACGCAAATACTGGAATAAGTTAAAGCAACGCCTGAAGGCGGAAGGAAATGAGTCGGTGACAAATTGTCACCAACTGAAATTACCTGCTGCAGACGGAAAAAAATATAAGACTGATGTCGCTGATTTAGAGCAACTATTCCGCCTTATTCAGTCCATCCCGTCTAAGAAAGCCGAGCCAATCAAACAATGGTTGGCTGAGTTGGGAAGTATGCGAGTAGATCAGATGATTGACCCAGAATTGACTTTCCAAATGGCAGTTGAGGACTATCGTCGTCAGGGATACTCTGATAAGTGGATAGAAAATCGCTTAAAATCTATTCGTACGCGCAATGAACTAACCAACGAATGGAAACGCTCGGGTGTAACCGAACAGAAGGATTTTGCAATACTGACCAATATCCTCACACAGGCGTGGAGTGGTATGACAACGGGGCAATATAAGCAGTTCAAGGGATTGACCAAAGAGAATTTGCGCGATAATATGACTACGTTGGAATTGGCACTCAATACATTGGCAGAGGCAGCTACCACAGAGATTTCTCGCTCTCGTAACCCAAAGACAATGGCTGAAAATCAGCAAGTGGCAAAAAGTGGCGGTCAAGCAGCCAAAGCAGCTCGCTTAGAGGTAGAAAAGCAGATTGGACATAGTGTAATATCCCCATCTAAAGCAACTGACTATTTACCTACAAGCGAGATTCAAGAGATAGAGGAGTAATAACTTTTCGTAATTAGTGGGAATTCCTAACAGCTTCAATATGTAGTAACTCAAGCAAGTGCTTAAGCACACATATGGCAAAGAACTCCTCGCTCCTTATTACGAACAAGTATTTGTAAATATCGAAAAAAATAGTATCTTTGCAGCGCAAAATAAAAATAACAACTTATGAAAGACTTCGTAGCGATAGATTTTGAGACTGCAAATTTTGAGCAATCGAGTATATGCTCGATGGGAATTGTCATCGTCAAAGATGGTGAATTGGTGGATAATTTTTATTCGCTCGTGCGCCCGATACCGAACTATTATAATGAGACATGTAGTTCTGTAAACGGCATGTGCTATGATGATACTTGTGCAGAACGCGAATTCCCTGAAGTATGGGCAGAAGCGCAGCGGAAGATTCACGAGTACTTCCCATATATAGAAGCTGGCGAAGTGCCCTTTGTGGCGCATAACAAGGCTTTTGACGAAAACTGTCTAAAGGCTGTGTTCCGTGCATATGATATTGCCTATCCGGACTATAAGTTTGATTGCACATTACTCAAGTTTCGCAAAGTCTGGCCGGAAGGTCATCATAACTTGGATATCATTGCCGGTTATTGTGGCTATGATTTAGAGAACCACCACCATGCGCTGGCTGACGCTGAGGCCTGCGCGTGGATAGCAAGAGAAATATTGTAAATAAACATAAGATATGGTAAGTGCACGTCCAAAAGTAATCACGCCGAATCATATCACGCATCTCTCTTCTTGTGAGGTATTTGTATTCGGAAGTAACCTTGCCGGTCATCATCATGGTGGAGCTGCAAGAATGGCTCACGAACAATTTGGTGCCGAATGGGGAGTAGGTGTCGGTCCTACGGGACAATGCTATGCTATTCCTACCATGCAAGGAGGCATTGACACTATTAGACCTTACGTGGACGAGTTTATTGAATACGCTAAAAATCATCCGATGAATCGTTTTCTTGTTACGCGTATCGGGTGTGGTATTGCCGGTTTCAAAGACGAACAGATTGCGCCACTATTTGTTGATGCCATGTTTGTGCCCAACATCACTCTTCCTTTGGAGTGGAAATTCATCATTGATGACCGATGGATGCAGATGTATAGAACGAATATTCACGATGAGATCAAAAAGCAGTTGCTAGTAGAAGTACCCGAAGTTATTACAGTGGAAGTGTTACAAGAGTTGTGTGAGAAATGCTTGTATCGCATAGGAGCATGTTACCATACTCTCATTCCATCCATTGAGATTCGATATGTGATAGATACAGACAAGTTCGGATATGCCTGTTTTGGAGATTTCTTCTTCTATCAAGGCAACCTGTATGTCTTCGAGAGTGACGAGAAATACAAAGACGAACATAATGCCGGAGTCGTATGGGCAACATTCCATGACGAATGTGAGGGACATGGCTATGCGCATGAGGTTCTTTTCGCTGGTGTCCGCACACCTTATAAAGATATCCAAGGCGATTATATCTATACAGGCGATGCAGTGATGACTGATAGATTGGGACTTGACAAGGAGCATATTTATGGTGTTCAAGCTTTGGACTTCTGGGGCGATTACGGTATTAAGTTAGACAATCACTGCCTCGGTTTGAGTGATTGCCACAAGATCGTTCGTGTTGGGACTGTGTTGTTCAATCTGCCTAAATTGGCAGAGATTGATATGCTGCATTATATTGAGCAACGTAGTAGCGAGCTACATAGTTGGTATGGCGAAGGACCGACAGGAGAAGTAAATCTCCGCCACGTCCGTTTCACCCCAAACTTCTTCGAAGATGAAATAGAATACATCGTCATGGATAATATTCGCAACGATGATTTCAACTGGAGAAAATGAATAACAAAGTAATATAATAAGTTTTACTAATATGACCGAAGAATTCAAACAAAAGAAATTGGCATTTGCCTCTATTAACCAATTGAATGGAGAGACATTTATTATCCCAGATTATCAGCGAGGATATAGATGGCAACCTACGCAAGTAGAGCAGTTGTTGAATGACTTGTGGGAGTTTGCACATTCCCATCAATTTGCTTTGTCGTCAGAAAAAAGTCCCTACTGCCTTCAGCCGATTGTTGTTTCGCAACGTGAGGATGGGTGTTGGGAAGTAATAGATGGACAGCAACGTCTAACGACAATCTATTTATTACTCGGTCATTTAAACAAATCCGCCTATAACATTATCTACGAAACACGAAATGAACAACCGAATAGTATGGATACATATTATCGCAGTTTGGCTCAAAAAGTGATTGAAAACTGGTTTAAACGACCGATACAATGCGGTGATGCGATATATTCTGAAGAAGATTTAAAGCAAGAATTCAAGCGGTTCTTGACACATCCAGAGCATTTTATGGCACACTTTATTTGGTATAATGTAACAGACGAGGTGAAGAAAAACAGTTCCTTAGCTATTGACATTTTTGATCGTCTTAATATAGGAAAGATTGGATTGACCAACGCAGAACTGATTAAAGCACTATTCATGACGTTTGTTGATCGGAATACTGAAAGCGAAACGCATAAACAACTAACGCAAGTGCGGCTTGGAACAGAATGGGATACGATTGAGAAAACTCTGCAACAACCATTATTTTGGAGTTTTGTTTATCCCAAAGATAGAATGTATAGTACACGTATTGAGTATCTGTTCGATATCATTACCCAAAAAACGGATGATGATGATGATAAATATACCTTTAATGAATATGTTCGGCTATTAAAATCCCGTTCTGTAGAATCCTTATGGAAAGAAGTGAAACAACTTTTTCAACAGATGGAGGACTGGTATGCTCATCAAAAATGTTTTCATTATGTGGGATATTTAACAGCATGTGGATGGTCTTTCAGAAAAATCTTAGATTTGCGTTATAATGCAGACAATCAACCTCTACCAAAAGATGATGTTTCGTTGAAACTTTTAAAGGAGTGCAAGAAAACTCTGATAGACTTTGATTTGGATAGAACAGATTTTTATTCTAAGACAACGCGTGAGGATATTCGCAAAATATTATTGTTGTTCAATGTATTAACTATTACAAGTTCTGAAGACAAGTCGCAACTCTTCTTGCGATTCCCATTTGATGAATATCGCAAGAAAGATGATAATGGAAAGTGTATATGGGATATTGAGCATATCCATTCGCAAACAGACAAAAAAATGTCAGGCAATGACAGACTTGAATGGATTAAAACAATGATCACGTACTATTCGGGAGAATCGCAGGAAGAAAACTATGAGCAAGCTATAACCGCGCTACCCGAATCAGAAGAGAAAGAAACCTGTCTGGCATTACATTCCTTGCTGGGACGACTGCAGAAAGGAGAAAAAGTGGAGGAGGAGTTTGAGGCCATCTACAAAACCTTACGTAGCATATGTGAGAATGATGAATCTTTTGAATACGTGCACTCATTAGGTAATCTTACACTTTTGGACAAATGGACGAATCGTTCCTATCAAAATGCCTTCTTTCCGGTGAAACGGACGATTATTATCAATAATGCAAAGAAAGGTAGATTTATCCCCTTATGTACGCAAAATGTTTTCATGAAGGCCTACTCTAAACATTTAGGAACATTGACCGAATGGAAAAATCAAGATTGCGAAGATTATTTGGAGGAAATAAAACGTGTAATCCTATAAATACCATACCCATATGAGCAAAGATATACAATCCATACAGGTTAGTTTAACTCAGTTGTTAGAAGACAAAAGTTTGGCTGTACAGGCGATTGTCATTCCAATTATTCAACGTGATTACGCGCAAGGAAGGTGCGAAGAAGATGAGGTCCGTACTAATTTCTTGACAAGTTTAAAATCCTATTTAACAGACGGTCAAAGAGATAGTCATGACTTGGATTTCGTTTACGGCAATTTGAATGCAGATAATGAGTTTATTCCGTTGGATGGACAACAACGGCTAACTACACTTTTCCTGCTCCATTACTATCTCAGCATTCATGACAACCAATACGCGGACTTCCGTTCTGTCTTTGTCACACTGGATAATCAATCACGATTCTTATATCAGACTCGTCTCAGTTCTACGGATTTTTGTAATGCGTTAATAAATAATCCCATTGTCATTCCTTCTGACTCAACGCTGATATCTAAAAATATTCAGCAAAAATACCCTTGGTTCTCTGACTCGTGGAAATATGACCCTACCATTATTTCCATGCTGAATATGCTGGATGCCATTCATTCCTATTTTAAAGATACAGAAGGGTTGTACAATAGATTGACTGATTCTCAAATGCCTGCTATCACATTCCGAGTATTACATATGTCCGAGAGCGGGCTTACGGATGACTTGTATATCAAAATGAACTCTCGCGGTTTAGGATTAACTCCGCTTGAAAATCTCAAAGCGCATATCTTGAAGCAACTAAAAGAAGAACCGTATACACGGGAATTGGTTAGAACAGAGGTTAAGGGGGCAGAAGAGGTTTCTGTGAAGGACTATTTTGCATTCAAGATGGATATTAATTGGGCAGAATTATTTTGGGTATATAGAAAATCACTTGTGCGCAAGAGGGATAATGGTGAGCAATACACGGTTTGCGACATTGATAGCGGATTCTTGAATTTTATCAATACGATTGTACTGAATTATAAGGCGCTACAGGCTGCTCCAAGCATCACGAATGAAGACTTGACCAAATATAACGAACTGTATTGGTCCTATTATTCTAATGTACCCAATGAGTTCTACATGCAATTGATGGATATATTGGATCTATTTGAGAAAGATGCGGTGTTATCCGATGCAAGTGATGCGGGAATTGTTGACCGTTTACAAGGCAAATCCAAGTTCCAGATTCGTGATACATTTTATAACTTTATCAAGAAATCCAACAAAGATGCTGCATATGATGAACACATTCGCCTATATGCATATTATGCCTATCTGGTAAAGCATAAAGAAAACTTCAATCAGGAGGACTTTTATCAATGGATGCGCATTGTGATGAATCTTACCACAAACCATACGTGGCAAAATGTGGAAGACTTCTGCCGTTCCATGAAAACCATTCAATGGCTCAATGAGAATAATACGCAAGGTATATTACAACTATTGAGCGGGAATAAGTTTGTTCAAAATGCCGGTTTTAATTCCACGCAATTCCGCGAGGAACAAATCAAAGCGTGTCTATTGTCGCGCGAAGATGCCGAAGACTGGAAAAAACACATCTATGAGGCCGAAAACATTACTTACCTCAAAGGACAGATTATATCCATTCTCAGTTTCTCGGGTATAGAAGAGTACTATGCCAAGCACAAGACATGCGATTGGAGCAAGACGGATAATAGCATATATATGGATAATGTCCGTAAATATACACATTTATACTCCTTCGTCTTTGATGACAATGGTGTAAAACCGGAGTTAACGAAGGAGGGAGACCAATTATTCAGACGAGCTCTTCTTTGTCAAGGAGACTATTTGATGGCAACTGGTCGTTTTAAATGGAGTCTTGTCATCAATGCCCACCGTGATTATAGCTGGCATAGATACTTGCAAGATGACAACGAAGGAAGGAGAATGTATTTTAAACAACTACTAGATGGTTTCAATGAAGAGTCGCAGACTTTCAAAGAGTACTTGATTACCGTGAGCGATTCATACCAATCGGACGATCCGTATGATTGGAGATATCTTCTCATCAAAGAAACACACTTGTGGGAAAACTTCGGTTCTGCATTTCTGCTTCATTTTAGTAATAATGAAAACGATGTTAACATCCTTTCTACTACCACTATGGGAGGGTGGCATAAAGAGTTGAGATCACTATATTTATACTATCAAGCATTGACCAATCCGAAACTCAAGAAATATGTACAAGATAATTATTGGTCCTCACAAAGTTGGGATCCGGCGTATATGAGGTTAATCGGCGATAAGGACTTAATTATCTCTATTCGATATTATAATAATCAATGGAGAATATGGATTGACACAACACGAGAAAACTATCAATTTTCTCCTCAACAAGTACAGAACTTCGAGGCAATGGGATTTGCAATTGACGATTTAAATGTATATGCTCATTGCGAGAGTGTAATAGATAACCAATATTTATTAACTCTCGTTGATAATATCTGAAATAAATAGTCCCTATGACCACCTACATCGCCGATACAGACCATTACTCTAAAGTCATCGCTCAGATACCGAAAGTTAGGCGGTTACTTTGGATTGCAACTTCGGATTTGAAGGATTTGTACGTAGAGAAGAAGGACAAATCTGTTGCACCGTTTCTTCAAGTCCTTAATGACTTGGTAAAGAGAGGTGTTGAAGTGCGTCTTATTCATGCCAAAGAACCAGGACAAGCCTTCCGCGAAGATTTTGATAAGTATCCTGCTCTTTGGAGCAAGATGGAACGCCGTCTGTGTCCACGTGTCCATATGAAAATTGTGGTTATAGATAGCGAACTTGTGTATATCGGCTCTGCCAATCTCACAGGTGCAGGCATGGGTATGAAATCCGCAACTAATCGTAATTTCGAAGCAGGTATATTGACCGATGAACCAGGTTTTATCGACGCAGCTATGAGCCACTTCGATTCCATCTGGGAAGGCACTCATTGCAAACAATGCGGCAGAAAAGACTTCTGCCTCGATCGAATAAAAGAGAAATAATCACAATTCTTACTTGATATTCATTCGATTTGCTATCCAATCATCCAATCCAGTAGGCAAAGAAGATATTCAACACCTACTTGACAATTATCATCACTTTTTTATCAACACACCACCTGCCACCAAATGGTGTAATTAATATCTAACCAATTGTCGCAACATTGTAGCGACAATTGGCACAGAAGTTTGGATTCGGCACAATCGTCTTATCTCGCCCAATGGGCTCGAACGATTAATCGCAAGCGATTTTTCGGCACGCGAAAACTTTTTTCAAAAAAATACACCCATGCGGAAGTGGTTACATTACAGCCACTTCCGCATGTAACATCTACCATTTATTGCTCAAAATCCTTGAACTGTTAGCACAAAAGCACTACCATGTCGAAGATTCGGATTCACTATAAGAGTTCCATCAACTCAAAAAGAGAAAAAACAGCAAAATGATATTGTTTTTTATCCTGATGTTGTGTAATTCGGAAATTTTATGTAACTTTGCGGCGAAAATAAGTATATGGTTTCTAAAAACTGATCGTATGGGTAAACAAACAAGCATAGCGTTATTCTTTTTTCTACTATTTCTATCGCTGAATAGTATGGCGCAATCTGTAGAGATTACGCAACCGTTCCGTCTTCATGATATGGCTTCGGTTTTGACTATTTATAAGAACCAATTTGGAGAGTATGAAAATCGCTTGGTGGATGATTCATTTCCTTATGCCGTTATCCGTGTTGAATTGGAGGGTACGGGCAGTGAAGTAAAGCAAGCAAAAGACCAATTGGGGTTGGATTTAGGCTATATGTATAAAGTGAAAGAGGTGTATAAGGACAACAATAACGAGATATTGTTTCTTGTACCAGCTAATATTCGTAATGTGTATATTGAGTGCGGTGATGGTTGTGATCCTCTACCAATATTTGATGGTACGCAGCCGTTACAGTCTAATGCGGTTTATTTTGGTAAGGTGCATTATATCCCCGAACAAGTAGTCCCAGTGGTTCCAGTAGAGAAAATGCAATCGTCGCTTTCTGCGCCTGCAGAAGTGGAAGAAGATGTTATCTTTATAACTGTTGAGAGAATGCCTGAGTATCCTGGCGGACAATCAGCTATGATGCAATATATAGGTTCAAATGTTAGATATCCTAACGAGGCGCTTAAAAATGGTGTACAAGGTCGAGTGATTGTTCAATTTGTCGTGGAGAAGGATGGCAGTATTTCTGATGTTGTAATCGTTCGTTCGTCGGGTGACGCTTCTCTGGATAGAGAGGCTATTCGTGTGATTAGTAATATGCCGAGGTGGAAACCTGGTATGCAACGTGGCAAGCCTGTTCGAGTGAAATACACAGTTCCTGTAAACTTCCGATTAAATTAATAAAAATATGCAAAAACCTATATATATAATTGCTGCTGCAATTCTACTCTTATTTGTGTCTTTTGCTGTTAGCGCGCAGAAGATGTCATCCGCAAGTCAGGTGTTATTGGATAAAACTACAGAAAATCGTCAAGGGACAATACAGATGTCAGATGAAACGAAACAAACGTTTACCATACGCGGAGTAGATTTCTCAATGATTAAGGTAGATGGCGGTACGTTTACGATGGGAGCAACTGTTGAACAAGGAGCAGATGTGGCAAGTCGTGAGCTGCCTACGCACCAGGTAACCCTTTCTGATTACTATATAGGAGCAACCGAGGTAACGCAAGCACTTTGGGAAGTCGTTATGGGGGCTAACCCCAGCGATAACCGCGGTGTAGATAATCCTGTTAACCAGATTAGTTGGGATGATTGTCAAACGTTTGTTGCGAAACTATGTCAGTTGACGGGCGAGCATTTTCGTTTGCCAACAGAAGCAGAATGGGAGTATGCAGCGCGAGGAGGCAATAAGACACAACGCTATAAATATGCAGGGAGTAATATGATTAATGATGTGGCTTGGTATGTGAAAAATAGCGGAGCTACGATTCATCCTGTCGCACAAAAACAACCCAATGAGTTGGGATTGTATGATATGAGTGGTAATGTGCGTGAGTGGTGCTTGGATTGGTATGGAGCATATACAGAAAACTCGCAAGCTAATCCCGTTGGTGCATCATCTGGTACTTATCGCGTATTTCGTGGTGGTAGTTGCAAAGATTCAGCTGATTACTCTCGTGTGGCACGACGTATCATCAATGTGCCAACTCAGAAGAGTTTCGATCTCGGATTGCGTGTAGTACTTGTTCCGTAAATCAGGGAACCGATATAAATATAGCTAATTGATTGTCATAGAACCATATTATATGAAAACAAAATTGTTAATCGTTTTTGCATTCCTTGTGACTTGGAACACAGCCAGTGCCACGGTATTCGTTGAGCCTCCAATGGAAGATTTGGTTGAGACGTTTGATACCATTTGTTGGCAAGATACGTATGACTATAGGGGATACACCTTCCATTTGCCTTCGTGTGAAGGGTATGAACAAATGCAGTATATTGATTATGTGCTCGAATATAGAGATAAAGATAATTGCACCATCTATCGCTTGAATTTAGCCATTAAACCAATTAAGCATGTAACGGTAGAAGAAACCATACTGTTGGGGGATACGCTATTTTTCTGTGGCGACACATTGGTGGATGAGGGTGTGTATGATTATGCTTTGACTACAGTTTCTGGCTGTGATTCATTGGTGAAATTGACCCTACAAACAGCGTTGCAAGAGGTGGTGATGAATGCAATCACTATTGCTGATATGTGTGCTGATGTTCCTGTATTGACTATGCAATTCGACTTTACTGGTAGAGTGGATGAAGTGGCTGTACGTATTAAGCAAGATTCATCGTACTTTGATTTGTATGACACTATTGTGCCAATGGCAGCTGATAGTACTATCACCATCCAGTATGATACCATGCGAGCAGGAGTGTATGAACTCGATTTGCAAGGATACTATCATCAAATACCGATGTTTGAGGAAACAGCGACATTGACCGTACTGTATCCATCCGCTGTCTTAGAACAACGATGGGATGATGTGATATGCGTATTGACCAGTGGATATAACGGAGGCTACCATTTTACCCAATTCCAGTGGTATAAAAATGGTCAACCATTGCAAGGTGAAACGGGGTATTATCTCAATCATCCTTTGGAACAGGGTGCCGAGTATAGCGCATTATTGACAGATGATAATGGCATCCAGTTGATGACCTGTCCATTGACAATCGCGAGCGAGGAGCCTGATGTCACGGTGGAGCCTACACTGGTAACGAAGCAGCAACCTGTTCGCTGTTATGTGTCGGAGGATGCAATGCTTTATCTGTATGATGCATTGGGACGAATGATAATGAGTACACCTATCGCGCAAGGCGAAACTTATCTTAGAATGCCTGCCATTCAGGGAGTATATTTGATGAAAGTGGTTCTGCAAGATAACCAGGAGCGTAATGTAAAAATCATGATAAACTAAAACAACTATGAGAAGAGTATTAGTGTATATATGTCTGCTATGTGCGATTGGTAGTACGAATGCGCAAGAGGCTTTGATATTGCCTTTTGATGCAGACTCTTTAACTGGCGAGCAAAAAGCACAAACTCCTGTTTATGTAGCGTATCCCGCTGCGTTGAAAGATGATGTACCAACAATGAAGTGCGAGCCTAAGGAATCTGTTGACTTAGGTTTGCCAAGTGGATTGAAATGGGCTACATGTAATATAGGTGCGGAAAGTCCAGAAGATTATGGCGACTTTTTTGCGTGGGGAGAAACGGAGAAAAAAGAGGAATATAGTTGGAACAATTATAAATGGAGCATTAGCAATGACGTCCAACTCGCCCTAACGAAGTATAATATTCATACTCATAGCGGTAACGGTATTGTAGATAACAAAACTGTCCTCGAAGAAGCCGATGATGCTGCGCATGCAAATTGGGGTGGTAGTTGGCGTATGCCTACTAATGCAGAATTTACTGAATTACGTGAGAAATGTACATGGACATGGACAACTCAAAACGGTATAAAAGGATACAAAGTGACTAGTAATAGCAATGGAAACTCTATCTTCCTGCCCGCTGCGGGCTACTGCATCGACAGTTCGTTCGGCGGTGCAGGCATCTGCGGCTTCTATTGGTCGAGTTCGCTTAGTACGGACCACACGCTCAACGCGTACTACTTGACATTCTATTCGAGCAGAGTGGATTGGACTAGCAGCAATCGTTGCCAAGGAAATTCCGTGCGCCCTGTATGCCCTTAAATATATTTTTTGAACGAGAAACAGTATGAAACGAATAGCTTTAGTAATCGTATTAACGATAAGTTGGATGTGTTCTGCCCTTCAGGCGCAGCATTTTGTGGGTGCTATGGTGGATGGTGCTGCGGCATGGCAGCTGGATAAAGAGGAGATGACACAAGCACGGTTAGGTGGAGGTGCTTCTGTTGGTGGCGTGTACCAAATGCAGTATGATAAGTTTCTTCTGCAAACAGGTATTGGCGCCTCGCAGATGTGGTTGCTGCAGGGATTAGACACGTTGCACATAGCGCACGAAACAATAGATAGTGAGGGATTGCCCTTTACGTATTATGGCGACTTGTATAATCGTACCGATCAGGTGATGGTTACTGAACTAACCATTCCTTTGATGCTTGGAGCCAAGGTGCGCTCTTTTCATGTGTTGGCAGGCTTCAAGTATGCAATCAATATATTGGGCTATTCTACCCAAACAGCCCAATTGACTACCTATGGTGATTATGGTAATCGCTACTATGGTGTGCTGAAGGATATGCCAAAACACGGTTTTTTTACAGACAAAGAGGTGGTTACGAAAGACACTATGTCTTTTCGTCCTGATGTGCGTTTGTGCCTGGAATTTGGTTGGTCATGGGCATTAACCAATGAACCTGTGAAGACCAATGCCCCGATATTACAAGTTGGTGCCTTTGTTGAATATGGTATGTCTAATACCCTCATCAACTCAACGAAAGTAAAACCGCTAACTGAGCAGCAATACGCGCCTTTCATGGATGTGAAAATGAATCATGTTTATACCACATTGAGCCGCGATTATACCAATATCAATAGTCTGCATATTGGTGTGCGTGTAGCTGTTCTATTCCCTGTGGCTGAAGGAAAAAATCCATACTGCCATTGTATAGATGGAGCAGCGACATGGTATTCGTTGTAACTCACTTTATTGATAATGGATAAATGCTAATGCTATGAAACGAATTCTTTTGATTTCTTTATTAGGGATTTCCGTTTTGCTTTCTTCATGTGGAAAGTCTTGCGGTTCGTCACTGCACTTTGATGCAGATAGTGCACGTGTGCTCATTGAACAAGCGATTGTGGACTCGCTGATTCCTGGTGCAGTACTTTGCGTGGTGGATCAGGGCAAGGTGCTTCACCTTGAGGCGTATGGCTATCGTGCTATTGTACCTGAACACGAACCTATGACCACCAACACTATTTTCGACCTCGCTTCTGTCAGCAAACCTACGGGCGCGGGTACAGCAGCCTTGTTGCTCATCAAAGAGGGCAAACTCTCTGCCGATGACCTTGTGTGCCAGTATATCCCTAATTACCACCCAGATGTGACTATACGCCATTTGATGACCCACTATTCGGGCTTGCCTTCGTATTTGAATGCAAATTGGTTGCAGAAGCAGTATTTGGAAGCGAATGGCGAAGAGGCAAGTAGCGATGAGACGATGAGACGAGATTTTACGATTGATGCCATTGCGCAATGCCATCGTCCAACGGCGGTCGATGAGGTATATCGCTACTCTTGTTTGAACTTTATCTCCCTGCAACGTGTCGTAGAAACCATTGTGGGAACGGATGTAAATACCTATTTGCGTAAACAATTATATGTTCCTCAAGGTTGGACGGATATGGGGTGGTTGCCTGATATGGCGAATGTGGAGCGTATCGCTCCTACGGAGTGGAATGAGAACGCGCAGTTGCGTGGTGAAGTGCATGATCCATTGGCGCGTGTGATGATGTGCGGTATTTCGGGTAATGCGGGTGTGTTTGCTACGGCTGAGGAGATTGGCAAATGGGCTATCTGGTATATGGGTCAACCACAAAAGGTGCGCGAAAGTGCTTGTAATGCAGGTCTTTGGACGGAGGAGGTGCAGTTGGCTGCGGACACGTTGCAAACGACGGTAGAGAGCCGCCATACGGGTTATACGGGAACGAATGTTGTCCTTTGGCCCGAATATAATCGTGCTGTGGTGCTGCTGGCACATCGCGTACACCCACATGATAAGGGCAGTATGTATGAACTCCGTACTGCTATCAAAGAACTCGTCCGCCCATAAATCAAGTTTTTTCAGGGTGGAATTTGCGTATATCAAAAAAAAGCAGTATCTTTGCACTCGATTAGTGTGACACAAGTGATGTGCGCTTTGCACCCAGCCTTTACACCCTACATTTTATACTCTACACCAGTATGTACATAGCCATAGCAGGAAATATCGGAGCTGGTAAGACAACGCTGACAAAGATGTTGGCGAAGTATTACGGTTGGGAGCCACGCTTTGAGTCGGTGAGCTTTAATCCCTATTTGGAGGATTACTACACAGACATCAAGCGCTGGTCCTTCTGCGTGGAGACCTACTTCCTCAAAGAGCGTTTCAAAGATATGCTGCGCATCAAAGAAGTGGAGCACACCATCGTGCAGGACCGCAGTATCTTTGAGGGTGTATATGTGTTCGTGACCAACAACTACCTGCGCGGTGACCTCTCAGAGCGCGATTATCAGACATACATGGAGCTCTTTGATCACATGAAACGCATGATGAAGCTTCCCGACCTGATGATCTACCTGCGTAAGTCTGTTCCCTCGCTCATTGCACAGATACAGAAACGCGGACGTGAATACGAGAAGACCATGCAGATAGACTACCTGCGCGACCTCAACGAACGCTACGAGGAGTTTATATACAAGCAATACGAGGGTAGGGTGCTGGTCATTGAGAGCGATGATCTCGACTTTGAAAGCAACCCCGAAGACTTCCGCAAAGTCATTAACAAGATAGACGCTGAGCTCTTTGGACTCTTTTCGGCTGAGAACTTCTGAGACTAACTTTTAACAGCGAAGCGGTCTAACAGCCGTAGGCGGTCTAATATCTAACAATAAAACGGTCTAAAATTAACAATTATGCATATAGCAATAGCAGGAAATATTGGTTGCGGTAAGACTACGCTGACCAACATGCTCGCCAAACATTATGGTTGGGAGCCACGATTCGAGAGTGTGGAGTTTAACCCATACTTGGAGGATTTCTATGCGGACATGGGCCGCTGGTCGTTTAACTTGCAAGTGTATTTCTTGAACAAGCGATTCAAGGATGTTGTAGATATTTCCAAGTCCGACAAGTTTATTATTCAAGACCGCACCATTTACGAAGATGCGCGTATCTTTGCCCCTAACTTGCACCGTCAGGGATTTATGTCTGATCGCGACTTCGATAACTATCGCGACCTGTTCGACCTGATGATGTCGCTGGTGAAGATGCCCGATCTGATGATTTATATCCGATCAACTATCCCTAACCTGGTGGCACAAATCCAGAAACGTGGTCGCGCCTATGAATCAAGTATGCGTATCGACTATCTGCAAGGTCTGAACGAACTGTATGAAAACTGGATTGCGGACTACAAGGGTAAACTGCTCATTATCGACGGCGACACCATCAAGTTCGGCGACAAGCCAGAGGACTTCCGCTATATCACCGACCGCATCGATGCAGAACTCTTCGGATTGTTCCCATTCGAGGGTACTGCAGAGCATGGTAAAGAGGTACGATAGAGCCGTAGAAGTGCTGGTGGTGGCTTTATGAAGTTTCGGTGAGGTTCCAATGAGGTTCCAATGGAGATAGGTGGCAGATAAGTGGCGAATAGGAGTGTGATACAGAAGTTTTTAGATTATATTGCCATTGAGAAACGGTACTCAGCGCGTACCGTAGGCGAGTATGGAGATGATCTGAAAGCATGGTGCCAGTTCTTGGGATGGGAAGTGGAAGAGTTTGATCCCAAGAATGTGGATGCAGAGGATGTGAAGGCGTGGATGATTGACATGTTGGATCGCAAGCAGTCGCCGCGCAGCGTGAAAAGGCGATTGTCGGCAGTCAAGAGTTTCTATAAGTTCTTGCTGCGGGTGGGGCTGGTGAAAGTGGATATCACACGCGCCATCGTAGCACCGAAGACGGACAAACCGCTGCCCATCTACTTCCGCGAAAGCGAGATGCAGGGTGTGAAGATAAACCAAGCGCGCGACTGGAACGAGGAAATGAGCGAGGAGGAACAGTGGGTGCATATGCGTGATTACCTGATGGTGGAATTGCTGTATCAGACTGGCATGCGTCGTGCCGAATTGGTGGGACTGAAAGAGGAGGATGTGGACACGCGGCAGAAACAGATACGCGTATTCGGTAAGCGAGCTAAAGAACGAATAGTGCCGATAGGAGAGGGATTGTGTGAGTTGATAGAGGAGTATAGGGAAAATAAATGCAAATTGTTGGGCGGACAAGTGGGGATTGGCACGTTTCTTGTGCGAAAAAAGAAAAACGGCGAATGGCAGGCGATGGATGCGCAGACCCTATACAATATAGTACGTGCGCGTATGGGAGAAGTGAGTACGCTCAAGAAACACTCGCCACATGTGCTTAGACATACGTTTGCTACTACCATGTTAAATAATGGAGCCGATATTCGTACAATACAGACGTTGCTGGGGCACGCCAGTTTGGCTGCGACTCAAGTCTATACACATACTACCTTTGAGCAAATAAAAGCCGCCTATGATGCAGCGCACCCGCGGAGTAAGAAGTAGAGGGTGGAGTTTAGAGTAGTTTGCTGTCTATAGAAAAAGACCAAGCGATGCTTGGCAATACATATAATACTTAACCTATAAAAAAGAAGGAGGACTTATGAAACTGAACATGAAAGCCGTGAACTTTGAGATGGCTGAGCGTCTCGAAAAACACATTGCGAAGAAGACACAACGTTATGAGAAGTTGCTTCCAGAGTCCGCAGAAATGGAGATTCAGATGACGGTGGTAAAGCCCGAGACGAATCTTAATAAGGAAACGCACGTGCGCGTAGTGGGATTAGGTGCGGAGTTGTTTGCGCAGAAAGTGTGTGATACGTTTGAAGAGGGGATTGACGAATGCTTAGAGGCAGTGGAGAAACAACTTGAAAAGCGCAAAGACAAATAAGCAAAAAGATGCGATTTGCATATCGGAGGGGTGGATTTGCCCCTCTTTTTGTGAAAAAATGCAGAAAAATAACATTTTTTTTGCAAAACATTTGGTCATTTCAAAAAAATGTAGTACCTTTGCACCGCTTTTCCGCCGACGTGATTTAAGGCGTGGCAAAAAGTATGACAAACCCGCCTCTTTAGCTCAGTTGGCCAGAGCACGTGATTTGTAATCTCGGGGTCGTTGGTTCGAATCCGACAAGAGGCTCAAGAAAAGTTGAACTTTGAAATAAACATTGGGAGTATTCCAGAGCGGCCAAATGGGGCAGACTGTAAATCTGCTGGTTTTCACCTTCGGTGGTTCGAATCCATCTGCTCCCACAAAAAAAATAACCGTCGCGGAAGTCGTGGTTAATTCGCGGAAATAGCTCAGTCGATAGAGCACTAGCCTTCCAAGCTGGGGGTCGCGGGTTTGAGCCCCGTTTTCCGCTCACTTTTTATTTATACGCTCGTATTTCCGAGTAGTAGCGAACGAGAGTTCGTGTTGCTGATGTAGCTCAGTGGTAGAGCGCATCCTTGGTAAGGATGAGGTCGCGGGTTCAACTCCCGCCATTAGCTCAAAAGATTAGAATACCGTGAGGTGCTTCCGAAGGCAGAAATGCGAAGAGGGGAGTATTGCGGTGTGTAAAAATGAAATTGTAAAATACATTAGTATTAACGTTAATAACTAAAAAAAATTATTCTAGAATTATGGCAAAAGAAAAATTTGACCGTTCGAAACCACACGTGAACATTGGTACAATTGGTCACGTTGATCACGGTAAAACTACTTTGACCGCTGCTATTACTACTGTATTGGCTTCTCGTGGTCTTTCTGAGCTTCGTTCATTCGACTCTATTGACAATGCTCCAGAGGAGAAAGAGCGTGGTATTACTATCAACACTGCACACGTTGAGTATCAAACTGCTAACCGTCACTACGCTCACGTTGACTGCCCTGGTCACGCTGACTACGTAAAGAACATGGTTACTGGTGCTGCTCAAATGGACGGCGCTATCATCGTAGTAGCTGCTACTGATGGTCCTATGCCTCAAACACGTGAGCACATCCTTTTGGCTCGTCAGGTGAACGTTCCATCATTGGTTGTATTTATGAACAAGTGCGACCTTGTTGATGACGCTGAGATGTTGGATCTCGTTGAGATGGAGATGCGTGAGCTTCTTTCATTCTATGAGTTCGACGGCGACAATACTCCTATTATCCGTGGTTCTGCTCTTGGTGCGTTGAACGCAGTTCCAGAGTGGGAGGA
>JAFZGC010000114.1 GCA_017555595.1 Paludibacteraceae bacterium
GAAAATAAAACTTAAATACTAGTATCTTATGACACTTGAAGAATTTAGAAAAGACATTGCGGCAGGTATTCCTGACGTGTTGCCTCAACCAAAGGCTTATGAGCCAGAGATTAACCATGCTCCTAAGCGTAAAGAGATTTTGACAGCAGAGGAAAAAGAGTTGGCATTGCGTAATGCGTTGCGCTATTTCCCTAAAAAACACCATGCAGAGTTGGCTCCTGAATTTGCTGAGGAGTTGCGTACGTATGGACGTATTTATATGTATCGTTTGCGTCCAGATTATGAAATGAAGGCGCGCAATATCAACGACTATCCAGCACGTTCGAAACAAGCGGCTGCGATTATGTTGATGATTAATAATAATCTCGACTATGCTGTGGCTCAACACCCACACGAGTTGATTACATACGGTGGTAATGGCGCAGTGTTCCAAAACTGGGCTCAATATCGTTTGACTATGAAATATTTGTGCGAGATGACAGATGAGCAAACATTGGTGATGTATTCGGGTCATCCAATGGGATTGTTCCCATCGCATAAAGATGCTCCACGTGTGGTGGTGACAAATGGTATGGTAATCCCTAACTATTCAAAACCAGACCATTGGGAAAAATTCAATGCTCTTGGCGTGAGCCAATATGGTCAGATGACAGCAGGTTCGTATATGTATATCGGCCCACAAGGTATTGTGCATGGTACGACTATCACAGTGTTGAACGCTGCTCGTAAACAAATACAAAAAGGTTTGGCTAAAGAAATTCCTGGTCAAATATTTATTTCTGCCGGTCTTGGCGGTATGTCGGGAGCACAACCAAAAGCAGGTGTTATCTCGGGCGTAGTGGCAGTGATTGCAGAGGTTAACCCTAAAGCAGTGCATGTTCGTCACTCGCAAGGTTGGGTGGATGAAGTTTATACTGACTTGGATAAATTGATTCCTCGTATGCTTGAGGCATCTAAAAACAGAGAGGCTGTTTCGTTGGCATATCAAGGCAACGTGGTTGACTTGTGGGAAAGATTGGCTGCTGATAATATTAAAGTTAATCTTGGCTCTGACCAAACATCATTGCACAATCCATGGGCAGGTGGTTACTATCCAGTAGGCTATTCATACGAAGAAAGTGACCGCATGATGGCAGAAGAGCCAGAAAAATTCAAAGAAGCAGTACAAGAGTCGCTTCGTCGTCATGCAGCAGCTATCAACAAATTGACTGCTAACGATATGTACTTCTTTGACTATGGTAATGCATTCTTGCTCGAAGCATCGCGTGCAGGCGCAGACGTAATGGGCGAAAATGGTCGTTTCCGTTATCCTTCATACGTACAAGATATTATGGGTCCTATGTTCTTTGACTACGGCTTCGGTCCATTCCGTTGGGTATGTACAAGCTGTGACCCTAAAGATTTGGCTATCACAGACCGCATTGCAACTGAAGTGCAAGAAGAGATACTTCGTACAGCTCCAGAAGAAATTCGTGGTCAATTGGAAGACAATATACACTGGATTAAAGAGGCACAAAAGAATAAATTGGTGGTTGGTTCGCAAGCTCGTATCCTCTATGCAGACGCAGAAGGACGTGCTAAGATTGCAAAAGCATTCAACGATGCAATTGCTTCGGGCGAATTGTCGGCTCCAGTAGTGCTTGGTCGTGACCACCACGACGTGTCAGGTACTGATTCTCCATTCCGTGAAACATCTAATATCTATGACGGTTCGTCATTCACAGCAGATATGGCAGTGCATAACTGCATCGGTGACGCATTCCGTGGCGCTACTTGGGTGTCTATCCACAACGGTGGCGGTGTAGGCTGGGGCGAAGTTATCAATGGTGGTTTTGGTATGATGATTGACGGTTCGGCAGACTCAGAACGTCGTTTGAAATCAATGCTTCTTTGGGACGTAAACAATGGTATCGCTCGTCGTAGCTGGGCTCGTAACGAAGGTGCTATGTTTGCAATCAAACGCGAAATGGAACGTACTCCAAACTTGGTAGTTACAATTCCAAACATCGTAGAAGACGATTCAATTATTAAAAATGCATTGAAATAATAAATAAAAAAAGACAGAAGAACATAAGAACATAGAATATGTATTTATGTTCTTTTGTCTTATAAAAATTACATATTATGAAAATTCACGAAATTTCTCCTGCAAAAATTACTATTGATGATGTAAAACGCATCATTACAGAAGATTATAAACTTAAACTTTCGGAAGAATCTATCCGTCGTATCAATCTTTGTCGTGATTATCTTGACAATAAGATGAAAACACAAAAAGAGCCAATCTATGGTGTGACTACTGGTTTCGGTTCGTTGTGTAATATCAGTGTAGGCGCAGAGGAGCTCTCTCAACTACAAAAAAACCTTGTTATGAGTCACTCATGCGGTACAGGTGATGAGGTTGACCAAGAGATTGTGAAATTGATTGTATTCTTGAAAATTCAATCATTGCAATATGGCGTATCGGGCGTGCAATTGGTGACAGTTCAACGCTTGGTAGATATGTATAATGCAGGAGTATTCCCAGCAGTATATCAACAAGGTTCGCTTGGTGCATCGGGCGACTTGGCTCCATTGGCACATATGTCGTTGCCATTGCTTGGTCTTGGTGAAGTATATTACGAAGGCAAAAAACAACCAGCAGCAGAGGTAAATGCTAAATTCGGTTGGGAACCTATTACATTGAA
>JAFZGC010000115.1 GCA_017555595.1 Paludibacteraceae bacterium
AAAAACATCGAAGAATTTGCGTTGGTTCATAGTGACAACTCATTGATATCCTATTCTACCTCTCAACTCTTCAATGCAGTAAACACCAATCCAATGTCCGACAACTTTGGAGAGATTTATGTTCTACACCGTGCTGGACGATTAAAACAAGAACCAACAGCTGCTGCCGATAATGGTTTGTGGGTATATGATCACGAACTAACAAAACAAAACACAGAGGTTTATAAAGGTGGTAGTCCATTTGGTCACCCCACTCGCATGAGTATCGATAGCGAGGGTTATCTATACATATCCGATTGGTCAAGTGGTAATTCAGGTATTCATGTTGCCAACACTGCGGACTTATCACAACCGTTTACCCAATTCTATGCGGGAACGCGCGACGCTGATGGAAAATTTACCTACAATAGCATTTCCACAGGTTCTGCTACTTCGGGCAACTATATCTACGGCACAGGAAAAGACACCAAGTTATATGTATGTGACGAACAAAATGCGAAAAACGGCATAGCAATATACAATATCGGTCAAGAAGATGGTACTATTCTACGCGAATGGAAAAAAACTGCTGATAAAATCATTACATATCAGGGTGACTCAACAGGAAACTCTGCTGTTTGGGCAATAAGTAAAGGAGTATTCATTAGTCAGCATCGCGATCACCATGATGAATATCCTGAGCTGCAATTTTACAACAACAACGGAGCAATCGTGTTTACTTCAAAGGGTTGCAACGACTTCGATGGAGCGAATGGTGGTGGATTTGTTGTTTCTCCAGATGAGAATATGTTGATTTTGAATAGCGGTGCCAATAGCAAACAATTCAAAGTCTTTAATATCACTTGGAATGGGGAAACACCTACTTTGGAATTGGCTCAGACATACACTCACGGTCTTGGCGCAATTCGCCAAATGAACTGGGACTACGCGGGTAACTTGGTGTGCTCAGGAGATGAAGGTATTCATATCTTCACGGTTCCAACCAACGACAACACAACCCTTGTGCCCGCCCGCGCTACAGTTGTTAAGCTGCAACCACAACCTGCTCCTGCTAACCAGCGCATTTGGGCATTCGACTTGAAGTGTAAACCTACCATGGCGGGTTATCAATTCACTTTTAAGTCCGTTGCGAATGGAGTAGGAGTCTTAGTCCTCAAAGATGAACAAGGAGAGCCTCTTAAACACATTTATCTATCATCCGTAAAAGAAGGCGAAAACACAATCACTATTCCATACGATGAAATGCCACAAACCCGCGACGACCTCTCTTGGGAAATAACACTCGCAGCAGGTATTGTGGAGCAAGGAGTTACCCTCCAAGAAATAACAACCGATATCGCGAAGTTCAATTATTATTTCCCTCAAGGTGTGGCCATCAACAACAACCCCGAATCCGAACACTTTGGCAAAATTTATATTGCACAAGTTCAAGCAGGAACGACAGAAAAGGGAGACTCGCAGACAGCAGGTATCTACGTATTGGATGCGCTTTTAAATGCAGAGAATTATAATACGAGTGGATATGTACCTCAAGGGGTAGATGTTTACAACACAACATATGGTTACACACACCGCATCTTGCATCGCATTGCGGTCAACCCACAAACAGATGATGTTGCTTTTGTGCAAAGCAAGACCAATCATATTTGGCTTGCCAACCCAGACAACCTTAATGCCGCTGCGACCAATATTGGAGAAAATACCTATGCTTCATCACTCTGCTATGATGCAGATGGTACACTCTATATCTTTGGATATGAGAATCCAAAAGATATAGATCATCATCAAACTACCGCTATCATATACAAAAAAGTAGGAAATAATGCATTAGAAGAATTTGTAGTTATTGAAGGATGGGAAAGTTTGAATGAGCGAAACTCTATGACTTCGGATGGCAGAGGAGGCTTGTGGGTTGTCTCAAAATTCGCAGGAAATGGCAACCATAATGCCAATTTCTTCCACATTAATCCAAACACTACTGTTGATGTCAATATAACAACCGATGGTACGACGCTAAGTGCGAAAACAATAAAAGGTGAAATACCCGTAAATATGCCAAAGAATTTCGATCGCGGTCATGTGGCGTATGATGCCCAACATAATATTTTAGCCCTTGGCGGCGAGTCCAAAGTTACATTGTTTAGAGTGACATTCGATGCAAACAATATCCCTACATTAGTATATTGGACCTCCACACCTACCTTGGGAGAGAATATCGATGGTATTGCCTTTGACTATGCAGGCGACTTAATTGTACTAAGTGCATCTATGGGACGCTTCTACAAATTTGCAGTTCCTACCAACAACAATATTTGCACCACACCTGCTCCTACTTCGCAAATCATACCTCATAGATTTGTGCTTCAAGACACAAAGGACAACAAAGCGATCCTTGATGCTGCGGATGGTCAAACCGTTAATGCCCTCGTTTGCCGCTCACTAACTGCAGGTATGTTCAACACCCTCTGCTTGCCATTCGAGCTGGAGCTGGATGCGTTTGATGGCACGCCTCTTGAGGGTGCTAAAGTACTCAAATATTCGCATTCCGAAGAATCAGTTGGTGATATTGTTTTATACTTCAATAGTGTCTCTAAACTTGAAGCAGGAGTGCCCTACCTCGTTGAGCCACAAGCCGATATTGATGAGCCAATGGATTTCATGGGCGTGCAAATAACAGAAACAGATGAAGAGATAGCAGGTGAACCAGATGATAATGGTATTTCATTCAATGGCATCCTTGCTCCTAAGACTTTGGAAGCTAATGACAAGAGTATCCTCTTCTTGGTGTCTGGCAATCGTCTGGCGTGGGCAAACACTACCGCAGAGATGTATGGTATGCGTGGATACTTCATTGTTCCCAATGGTAAATACAATAAACTCTCAACACGCGCGTACATCAGTACCAAGGAGTCTGAAACGACAGACTTGCAGCAACCTTCTGCCGTCAAAGTGGCAACCAAATTCATTCAAAATGGTGTGCTTTATATCCAACGAGAAGGCGAAGTTTATACGATAATGGGTACAAAAGTGCAATAAAATGCATAAAAATTTGGTCATGTCAAAAAAAAGTAGTACCTTTGCACGCTTTTTCGCGCGTTTGCGTACGGCTTGCTGTGTGTGGACGCCGTGAATAGAGTGATAAATAACTAATTATTAACAATTTAATTAACTAATCAAACATTATGTTAAATCATTACGAAGCCGCTTTCGTGTTGACTCCCGTTTTGTCTGAACCACAGATGAAGGAAGCGGTTGACAAATTCGAGAAACTTCTCGTGGAGAATGGCGGTACCATTCTTAACCGTGAGGAGTGGGGTTTGAAGAAATTGGCTTACCCTATCCAAGGCAAAACAACGGGATTCTACGCCTTGCTGCAATTTGATGTAGAACCTGAGTTGATTGCAAAGCTCGAGACAGCATTCCGTCGTGATGAGCGCGTATTGCGTTTCCTCACTACCCGTCTTGACAAGTACGCATTTGAGTACGCTCAAAAGCGTCGTAACGCAAATGTTAAACCAGTAGAACAAGAGGAGGCTTAATCATGGCACAAAATGACGAAATCCGCTATTTGACCCCAAAGACCAACGAGGCAAAGAAGAAAAAGTACTGCCGTTTCTTGAAATCTGGCATCAAGTACATCGATTACAAGGATCCTGAGTTCCTCAAGAAGTTCCTCAACGAGCAAGGTAAGATCCTTCCTC
>JAFZGC010000116.1 GCA_017555595.1 Paludibacteraceae bacterium
ATACACGGGTTGCTTGTGCATAGGTTTCCATACTGGACGTGCCTCTATCTTAGCTTCTAGCATATACACGCGTAGCGCCTCTACATTGTCATTTGGTTGGCAGTCTGTCACGGCTGTCTCTACTGCGTGGATCACACCTGCTGCACCACCTACAGCGTTCTTTATAACCTCTTTATAAGCATGCTCTTGTCCCTTGATTCTTAATTGTGGATCTAGTTCGATGGTGCACAACCAATAGTTAGAATCATAATCTGCTGATGGAGCTTTGTGTAATTTGATACCCTCTATATTAGCTAGCAGTTCTTCGTACAATGATTGTACATGCTTATGATGGGCGATATGCTCGTTAGCAATGGTCATCTGACCTCTACCTATACCTGCACAGATGTTGGATATACGATAGTTGTATCCCACTTCCTCGTGCTGGTAGTATGGGTAGGCTTCACGAGCTTGTGTGGCATACCACATAATTTTGTTTTTCAATTCGCTACTTTCGCATACTAGTGCGCCACCACCAGATGTAGTAATCATCTTATTGCCGTTAAACGATAGCACGCCCATCTTGCCAAAGGTGCCCAGCATCTGTCCTTTGTACTTTGATCCAAATCCCTCTGCAGCATCTTCGATTACGGGAATGTTGTATTTTGCAGCTATCGCCATGATTTTCTCACAATTGTAAGGCATACCATAGAGCGCTACGGGGATGATGGCTTTAGGCTTTTTGCCCGTTTTAGCTATGCGGTCTAATATGGCTTCTTCTAGCAATTTGGGATCCATATTCCACGTATCTCGTTCAGAATCTATAAATACTGGTGCCGCTCCCAGATAGGTGATGGGGTGGGATGAGGCGCAGAATGTAAATGATTGTACGCATACCTCATCGCCGGCCTCGACACCACATGCTATCAGTGCTAGGTGTATCGCTGCAGTACCTGCAGATAGAGCTACCACTTCACGCAATTCTCCCCTCTGATCGCTCCCTACAAACTGCTTTAGGTCTTCCTCAAAACCATTTACGTTAGGACCCAATGGTACTACCCAATTTGTATCAAAGGCTTCTTTGATGTATTTTTGTTCCCATCCTTCGTCTGACATATGTGCCAGACATAGGTATATCATTTTTCGTTCCTTACTCATGTACTATATTTTACTTTGGCCTGCAAAATTACGATTTTTTTTTGAAATACGCAAATTTATGTTTCTATTATTCAAAATTCACTTAAATTATCTCATTGGCATACTGGATTCGTTTACCTAGCACAGTGGCAAATAGTATGCGAATGTCGTCGGCAAAAGAGTAATGATCCAAGTAGTATAAATTCAGTCGCACTTTGTCAGGAAAAATCACCTTGTCGTTATATTCTTGGGGATTTGATTGTTGCGCCAATAGATATTCTTCGTCACGATATTTCAAACTGGCAGGTCCAGTAATACCTGGACGCAGCATCAGCGTTCGTCTATCACTGCCTTGCAAACAGTCAGCATAGCCGGGCACATCCGGACGAGGACCTACAAATGACATGTCACCTATCAGTATGTTCCACAACTCGGGTAACTCATCTATCTTATGTCTGCGCAGCTTCTCGCCTAGCGGCGTGATACGTTTTTCACCTGCCACCGAAATAGAGGATTGATGGTGATTCACCGTCATCGTCCTAAATTTGTATATGGTGAATAATTTTCCGTCTTTGCCTACACGTTGCTGCTGGAAAATCACAGGACCACCAGGCATTTTCATCTTTATCAATAATGCCACCAATAATAGCAACGGACTAGCTATGATCAGTCCAAATAATGAGCCTATTTTGTCAAATATGTATTTGATAATCATACTATTAATTAGTTTGTAATTACTTCTTTATAAATGGTAATTTTAATATTCCTATCAGCGATCCTACCCCATACGACATATGCAGCGTGATAAATGCAGTAATTACCGCAAAAATGCTGATGTGTTCTCTTCTAGCTATTTGCCAACTTATAGCATCTATCAGCATGCTGTAACACAGCATCGACAAGGCTGCTACTAGTCCTATCCATGGACATATAATCATGCCTAGTAGTGGTAGTACTAGCGACAATACAAATGCCAAAGGCACAAAGTGTCGCACCGACAACGAACGCATATCCTGTGTATAGTATAGCGTCAGCACGTTCCACTGACCATTGCCATAGTTGTTCTTTGCCATTTTGCTATATGTCTCGCGCGCGTAGTATATACAATAGGTGTCAGGTACAAGGTATATACTTCCTCCTGCTTTCAGGATACGCTTGTTGAGTTCGATATCTTGGTTGCGAATCAATCGTGTGTCAAACATCCCTACATCTTTCAGCGTTTGCTTTCTCCAGCATCCAAAGGGCACAGTATCTACTTTCTGCACCTCTGTTACACCCAGTCTAAAGGTGGAGTTACCTACGCCAAAACGATTACTCAATACTGCTACAATAGCTTTGGCTTTGTCTGTCTTTCCCTGCGTGTGTGTCACGCACGCTGCACCCACATTGTGTGCATTGGGTAGTGATAGCAACTGCTTTACTAGTGTAGAGATATAGTTACTTGGAAATGCTGCATGTGCATCCAATCTGACTACTATTTCGCCTTTTGCCTCTTCTATACCAATATTCATAGCATATGGCACCGTGCGATGAGGGTTGTCAACTATTCTAATCTGTGGATAGTGCTGTGCATATTGCGCTACAATCTCTCGTGTATGGTCGCTGCTCATACCATCTACAAATAGAATTTCCAAATCTGTTTGTGGGTAATCCTGCGCCAACACCGATTCGATACACTGCGCAATATACTTCTCTTCGTTATATATAGGACAAATGACAGATACCATATTAACTGACCTTATGTTCGTTTTTCAAAAAATCCTCTTGCTATATACTTGCACATATCTATTATACCGCAGTATGGTGAATAGAACTGGCGGTGACTCACTATGTGGTAGCACAAAAACATAGCTCCTAGTAGTGTGCCATATATGCGGCGTATTGTCCAACCATAGTTTACAAAATATTGTTTGTTGTAGCCTTTGAACCACATGCTATCTCCATCGTTAATACGAGCAATCAACTTTGGCAAGTATATTGCGCGTATCGCACGTTTGGACAATAATTGGTATAGCCATTTAGTCTCCTCGCCGCCACCATTACCTGTACCACTGCCTATCTGCTCGTCAAACCATACACCTGTCTTTAGCACTTCAATTCGTCGAAAAGCTATTTGTGCACTGCTCAGACGCCCCGAGCTGAATCGGTTGTATGTCTGCACTTCTTCGGGAAACGTTTTTCTACTATATGTCAGGCGAAAGGCGATCAGACTATATGCCTCATGTTGCTCACAGGCAGTACGAATAATGTCATCGTATCCCTCTACCAACACTTCATCATCGTCGCAGAATAGACACACATCTCCCTGGGCATTCTTCAGTGCCATATTTCTGCTGCGTGATAACCCTCGTTCTGTGGTACAAATCATGCGTGCAAGACACTTTTCGCCTCTTGAGTTGGTGAAACTATATACCTCTTGCTCTTCCCTGTCGCATTGGTTGATAATCAACACATCAGTCTGTACATTACTACGCTCAATAATGCTCCAGTCCGTTTGATGCATGCATGATATGAGTACCTCTATTGTCATTGTATCATCTGCCATTAGACTATAAACATTCAACTCTTAACTTTAATGTCACTTCAATCATTGGTTTATATGTCTGCACGTTTCGTCCAAGCATCTTGTCGCGCCAATAGCACAGACGCAGCGCAAACAATCGGATGCGCATATACTTCTTTTCCGACAAACCATGCTTGCGGCATACATACAAATCGGCTGCCACTAGTTGGCGATAGCGCTTCTCTTCAAACGGCCGCTCCATCGACAGATGCAAATATTCACATTCTGCCATAAAAGCAATCCTCATTTTTGGAAACGCCTTGCGCAAACGCTGATGTATATCGCATTCTTCGCCGTACATGAATATTTGTTCGTCAAATAGTCCTATTTGCTCAAAGCACGCTTTTTTTACAAAGAAGAACGCACCGGATAGGTGCATACGACGATAATCGTAATAATCCCACCGCTTATACACGTTACGCAACAACACTTGCCAGCACCCCATCACCGTATAGTCAAATGCATAGGACCATCCCAATTGCGTAGGCGTGTGCATCTGCTTACCTCCGCACATCATCACATCATCCGCCTTTAAAGTTTGCAATGCACGGCCAAAAATCGGGCACATCAGTCGCACATCAGGGTTCATCACCGCCACCACGCTAGCTTTTGCCATACGAATACCTACGTTATTACCTTGTCCGTAACCTCCATTATGGGTGTTTTGCGTGATGCGAACTTCTGGATAAGTGTTCAAAATTTTCTCCCGCATCTGCTCAAATGCAGTGCTTTGGTTATCCACCACAATCACCTCCAGCGCATCGCCGATGTCGTTGTGTTTGTACACCGACGCAAGACAATCGTAGATGTCATTTTCCGAGTTATAGGTCAATATAATTAGTGATAATTCTTTCATTATTGTAGTCGTGTTTTGATGATGTATATGACTATCACTACCCACGCTATGGGTTGTAGCATGATGGCGCATGCCAATTGTAATCTCTCTCGCCAAGACGAGTGGAATATTGCTAGCAGTCTCACCTGTCCCCATAGACGATATTTCACAGCGCTCAGTAGCATAAAACTCAACTCTATCGCCAGTCGTAACAATAGTAGTCCACGCTGGTAACCTCTTTTGTTTTGAATCTCATATGCCAAGAATCGCAAGTTTCCACCGCGTAGTTTCTCTATCTTGCCTCCCGCAGTCTTACCTGTGGGCGATACCATATACATCGCTCCACAATATGCTTTGATGCGATTCACGTTTGGACTCGCGCTATATACTTGTATATGCCAATCCCAATCTTCGCGTTCTCTAATTGCAGTGGTAAATCGAATCTGGTGCTGCTCTAGATAACTGCGGCGGTACATATAACTATGTATAGGCAAGGTACCAAAGGTACCCCAAAAGGCTAACAACCGTACTAGACTACAATGCATACCTTCTATTTCTCCCTTTTTGCCATCAGGGTAGATATAGCACCAGTCGGTATAACTCACGTCCAAACCCTCTTGGTCCATTTTCTGTGTTTGGCGCAGCAGTTTGTTGGCGTCTATCTGGTCATCGGCATCTAGCAGTTGGATATACTCGCCTTGTGCGATATTTAGTCCTGCTTGGCGTGCACTGGCGGTGCCACCATTGGACTTGCATAGCAGTTTGATACGTACGTCTTGTGCGGCCAGCTCATGAATCACTTCGGCTGTATTATCGGTCGAACCATCATCTACCAATATCAATTCCCAGTCGTTCAGCGTTTGTCGCTGAATCGACTGTACGGTAGCTGCTATATGACTGGCAGCATTGTAGCAGGGTGTGATGATGGATACTTTCATATTCCCGTCTCTAAACTTTAATCTCTAAACACTAGCGGCTCTGCCGCGTTCACTAAACTCTAAACAGTAGAACTCTGCTCCGGTATTTTCGCCGAATAATACACAATCATCAAGAACAAGAATATATACACGATGTTATATGCCTCGAAGAACGACATCACCAGCATGATGCAGAGTGATATTACGGCTGTTATTGTTGCTTTTGACTTCACCGTTAACGCATTGCGTACGGCTGCTATGATAATCAAAATAAACGAGCAACAACCTACTATACCGCTATTCAGCAATAGCATTACCCATAGGTTATGCGCTCCAGAACCTTCCAAATGATTGTCGTTCCACTCCACCGTACGTATCCCATACCCCACTAGAGGTTCGCGTTTGATCAGTTTTACGGCATTCTCCCAAATGATGGTGCGCCTACTAAAGGTGGTGTCTTTGTTCAGCGTACCTTCCACAAATCGCGTAGCCCATTTCACTCCATCAATCTCACTACCATACCAGACTATCAGCATGAATAGAGCAAAGTATATTACCGAGAATACAACAAACCATACGCCTGTGCGCTTGAACATTCTATTCAGTGGGATATACAAGGTCATCATTACAATGCCAACCGCAGGGGTCATCGAGTTGTGAAACCGTGCTACAAGTATCGATACCACCAGCAGCAAGAATAGATTGAATCGTCCTTTTTTGTAGGCAAAAGTATAGATACATTGTATGGAGATGGCCAGCATACATACAAGTCCTGTCTGGTTTTGGTTACCAAATAAGTAGCGTACAGGACTTCCTCTGCCAATCCATTCAGGATCTTCCCATAATCCGTCGGGGAAGAATATCAGCAAGATGGCATTTAGATAGGTTAGGAAGGTGAATATAATGGCTAGTGCCTTCAGTCCTCCGCGTATGTCTTCTTGCCAATAAGTGGTACCCAGCAGTACGAATATCGCCACATTCAGCCATGTGAAAACGGGGGTGATACCTACATCTGTAGCGTGCAAGATTGTATTGGATATGTAGAATAACCACCATAGATGTACGTATAGGTTAAATTTGTCCACCTTGATTACTTGTTGTACGCGTGGCACAAACAGTACTGCAAAAATCAGCAACTCCAATGCCTGTATAAAACGTACAATAAGATATGTCACACTATTGGAGGGGAAACTAATAAGCGTCACTCCAATAATTATCGCACAAATACCAAACTGTCTTGTATCAAATGCTTTTGTTTTATTATCTTTTAACATTTCCATAACTCTCATCCCTAAACACTAAACAGTAGCCGCTTGCGGCGTTCACTAAACTAGCGCGTTAGCGCTCTTCTCAACACTTTTTTCTCCTCGTTAGTCAGTGCTGTCAACCATATTGTCACCACGCCCACCGCCACCGATGCACTTGTTGTCAGGAAAATCCTATAATGCACATCCACATACTGTGTCATTGCGTAGCATACACCAGCCATCGATGCGCATGGTACTGCTATCCTTCCAAATACATGTTTGCAGAACGCCCAGATCTCTATCTCTGCTATCCACTTCATCAGCGGCAGTCTTACTAGCGATGTCATCAATTCCACGCCGACATAGCACCACATGATAGATGCTATTGGCAAACCGTAGTGCAGGCATATCCATCCAGCCAATATAACTGTCAGTTTTAGTGTGTAGAACACCACACTATACACGCGAATCTTGCCTATAGCCTGGTTGGCTGATGTCAGTCCTATCGAAATCTGGTCGCATAGCGAAGCTACCAGCATTAGGCGGCAGAACATACCCGTATGTTCAGGTACCTCTTTTAGCCATACTTGCAATAGTGTATCCATCTCGGCAATGATAGGTATGGCTACCAGGGCAAGCAGCAAAAACGAATACTTACTTGCATATTCGCTCAATCGCACCATCCGCTCGCGGTTGTCTGCACCCTCCGACTTCATGATCTGCGGATTGATAGCATTCAGTATGGATTGCGACACAAATTGCACCGCACCTAGCACTTGCTGCGCTATACCGTAAGCCGAGTTGACTACTGTGCCGAAAAATGCATTCAGTACCACAGCTATACCTTGATTGCGGACTATCACACATCCTGCCGAATAGGTGGTCCAACCTGCAAATCCACTCAATTCTTTCATCAGTGACTTGCTCCATTCATTTAGGCGAGGGAAATGAAACTCCTCAAATTTCACTGCTGCATACAGAGTAAATAGCAGCAGATTCAGCACGTGTATGCCCGTCATTAGACCAGCGTAACTAATCAGTTTGTCGCTCGTGATATATGTTAGGGCAATGGCAATCAGTAGTTTCAATATACCATCTATGATATCCACAATGGATATATACACGATGTTCTCACGGGCAATGAATAGTGCACGGATGGGTGCCGTTACAAAACTCAACAATAGCATCACCACGGCTGCGTAATATACCCACAATGCTGCCATCTCACGTCCTGCTTCTATGTTCAGCATGTCATGGGTGATCCACCTACCGCATATGCCCAATATGAGGGCTATCGTACCACCTATTAGTAGGTGTAGCAGCATGCTGTTGCCAAACACCTGATGCAGACCCTCTTTATCCTGCCTGCCATGATAGACGGATAGGTAGCGTTGGGTGGTGGTTACTAGTGCGTTCGTCACAAACGATAGCATAGCAATCACGCCAGCCACCAGCATATATACGCCGTAGTCATTCTGCCCCAGGGCTGATAAAATCAGTCGGGTGGAGTAGAGCGACAAGCACACGTTCACTATTGTACGTGCGTATTGTGCCAATGTATTTACTATCACTCGTTGCGAATTTGTCATAATCCTCGCCTTTCGCCTAATCGCCTTTCGCCTTATCGCCTAATCGCCTAATCCCTTCGGAAAATATCCCTCGTATATACTTTCTCCACCACATCCTCCAGACATGCGTCGTAGCGGTTGGCGATGATGGCTTGCGATTGCGCCTTGAATGCCTCCAAGTCGTTCACCACGAGCGAACCAAAGAACGTGCTGCCGTCGGGTAGGGTAGGTTCGTATATGATCACCTGCGCACCTTTGGCCTTCACGCGCTTCATGATGCCCTGTATGCTCGACTGGCGGAAGTTGTCTGAATTCGACTTCATCGTCAAGCGATATACACCTATCACGCAGGCGTGCTCCTCCTGTGCGTTGTACTGACCATTGTTGTAGTAGTCGTAGTACCCTGCTTTTGCCAGCACGCGGTCGGCGATAAAGTCTTTGCGTGTGCGGTTGCTCTCCACAATCGCCTCAATGAGGTTCTCTGGCACATCTTGATAGTTCGCCAATAGTTGCTTGGTGTCTTTTGGCAAGCAGTAGCCGCCATAGCCAAACGATGGGTTATTGTAGTGGGTGCCGATGCGTGGGTCGAGGCAAACGCCATTGATGATGGACTGGGTGTCCAGTCCCTTCATCTCGGCGTAGGTGTCTAGTTCGTTGAAGTAACTCACACGCAATGCCAGATAGGTGTTGGCAAAGAGTTTGACTGCCTCTGCCTCGGTGAATCCCATGAATAGGGTATCCACGTCGGGCTTGAGTGCACCCTCTTGTAGCAGCGCGGCAAACTGCTGGGCTGCTTGCATCAGTCGCTCGTTTTTGGGGTCAGTGCCCACGATGATGCGCGAAGGGTAGAGGTTGTCGTATAGCGCTTTCGATTCGCGCAAGAACTCAGGCGAGAACAATATATTCTCCGTATCATACTTCTTGCGCACGATCTCTGTGTACCCAACAGGAATGGTGGACTTGATGACCATGATTGCCTTAGGGTTGACGCGCAACACCAGCTCTATCACCTGCTCTACGGCGCTTGTGTCGAAGTAGTTCTTTTGACTATCGTAGTTCGTGGGTGCGGCAATGACTACGTATTCTGCCTCTCGGTATGCTCTTTCGGCATCGAGTGTGGCGGTGAGGTTCAATTGCTTTTCCGCGAAATACTTCTCTATGTATTCGTCTTGGATAGGCGATTGTCGGCGATTGATCATCTCCACTTTCTCGGGTACGATGTCCACGGCCAGCACAGTATGATGCTGTGCCAGCAATGTCGCTATCGACAATCCCACATATCCCGTTCCTGCTACTGCTATTTTCATTGTTCTGTTTATTTTCTCCTTGCTGTTTGCGAGCTACGCGAGTAAATGGATTTATAAGATTTCTCGAGCGCAGCGAGAAGGAGATATTTTTACAATCGGCTATCCACTACGCTGCGATCTACAAAGTCCTTCACATCGAAGATAACTGCGCCTTGGTCTTTGTACTTCTTAAAGTCGAAGGTCTTGAATTGGTTGTGACTCACGCATGCAATTACAGCTTGATACTCCTTGTCCGGGTCGATTGCTGCAATCAACTCTTTGCCATACTCATGCTTCACCACCTCTGCGCTTGCCCATGGGTCGTAGATATCCACGATACAGCCAAAGTCTTCCAACTCTTCTACAATGTCCACTACCTTGGTGTTGCGGCAGTCTGGGCAGTTCTCTTTGAAGGTCACACCCAGCAACAGTACGTTGGCGTCTTTGATCTTGTGGTCTTTTTGAATCATGAGCTTGAGCACTTTATCTGCGATAAACTTTGCAATCGAGTTGTTTACCGCACGGCCTGACAAAATCACTTGTGGGTCATAGCCCAGCGATTTGGCTTTGTGTGCCAAGTAGTATGGATCGACTGAGATGCAGTGTCCGCCTACGAGTCCTGGACGGTATTTGAGGAAGTTCCATTTGCTTCCTGCTGCCTCAATCACATCGTTGGTGTCGATACCCACGCGGTCGCAGATCAACGCCAGTTCGTTCATAAATGAGATATTCACATCGCGTTGGCTGTTCTCTACTGCTTTCGCTGCCTCTGCCACCTTCATGTTTGGTGCTTTGTGGGTACCGTTCTCTAGGATAGAGTTGTACAACGCATCCACCAAGTCTGCTATCTCTGGGGTTGAACCCGAAGTAATCTTCTTAATCTTGGTCAAGGTATTTACCTTGTCACCTGGGTTGATACGCTCTGGTGAGTAACCGCAGTAGAAGTCTTGGTTGAATTTCAGACCGCTAAACTTCTCCAATACAGGCACGCAGTCCTCCTCAGTGCAACCTGGATAAACAGTTGATTCATAAATCACCAAGTCGCCCTTTTGCAAGGTCTTACCGATAGTCTCACTTGCTTTCAATAGCGGAGTCAAATCAGGATTGTTGAAGCGGTCAATTGGGGTGGGTACGGTCACGATATAGGTATTCACTTGCTTGAGATCTTCGATGTTGCTGGTGAAGGTCAGACCGATCTTCTTGGTGGTATCGTAAGCGTCGCGTGCTTGTTTCATGCCTACAAGGTCTGCCTCTAAGGTGTGATCCTCGCCGCGGTTCAATTCATCTACGCGTGCTTGGTAGATGTCAAAACCGATAACGCGGTATTTCTTGCCATACTCAATTGCCAAAGGCAATCCTACATAACCCAGTCCAATGACTGCAATAATTCTGTCGTTCAAATTCATTGTTGTATATTGTTTTTATTCGTTTGTTTTTATCTAATTCGGGTGTTCACACCAAAAAATCCCGAGAGTTTCGTAAACTCGAGGGAAGAGCGGAGGTATCACGCGCCTAATGTCGCACAGCGACAGTCATAGCGCGATATTACCGAACGCGAGCGCAAAGGTACGATTTTTTTTTTATTTATACAAATAAAATCACAAAAATTAACCAAACTGCGTTTTTTTTGTCTATCAATTGCCAATCTGTTTTTTACTATCAGTTTGGATTTCTCAAACATTGTTCTTATTGCTTTTTCAATCTCTTATCGTAGGTTTTCTGCTATAAATCTTTAGTGATTCTTTAGTTATTCTTTAGTGATTCATTAGTGATTCTTTAGTTATTAATAAATGATGACTATGGGTGTAATGGGAGATTTTTATGATGTTTCTTCCTTTTTTATGATTTGCATATGTCACTATTTTTTTGTACCTTTGCACCCAAATTGCCTAAAATGTGCAATTTCGACGCTTTTGCCATCTGCGCTTTAGCCACTTATGTGAGCAAAGCGAACCAGAAACGTGAACAAAGTGAACAAAAATAATATGAAAAATTTCAAACTATGGAATAGGCTTTGTGGATGGATGGTGTTTGCCATCGCTGCCGCAACCTACCTCTTGACAATGGAGCCAACAGCCTCCTTTTGGGACTGCGGCGAGTTTATCGTAAGTGCACACAAACTGGACGTAGGACACCCACCCGGAGCACCATTCTTTATGCTCATGGGACACTTCTTCTCGCTCTTTGCCAGCGACACCGCACATGTCGCTATGTGCGTGAATGCCCTATCGGCATTGGCTTCGGCATTGACCATATTGTTCCTCTTCTGGACAATCACCGCGTTGGGCTTAAAGCTGATTAAAGGGGCATCCTCTCACCTCGCCGTGGGCGACTCTACCTCGCAAAGCGACGCAACCGCTCGCCATGCGAGCCTCAACCTTACCCAGGGCATTGCCCTGCTCGGTGCTGGACTCGTAGGCTCGTTGGCTTATACTTTCTCTGACACTTTCTGGTTCTCGGCGGTGGAAGGTGAGGTATATGCGCTGTCGTCATTGTTTACAGCAGTCGTGTTCTGGCTTATTCTCAAATGGGACGAACATGCAGACGAGGAAGGATCGGATAAGTGGCTGATTCTCATTGCTTATCTCATGGGATTGAGTATCGGTACTCACTTGTTGAACCTCTTGACTATTCCTGCAATCGTGCTGGTTTATTACTTCCGCCGTCACACATTCTCTTGGAAAGGCGTATGTGCTGCGTTTGGCGTATCGGTGGCTATTCTTGCTGTGATCCTATACGGTATAATCCCTGGAGTACCAACGATAGCAGGATGGTTTGAGCTGCTGTTTACCAATGTGTTAGGCTGCCCATTCAATACGGGTCTAACAGTTTATCTCGTGCTGATGGCTGCGGCTCTTGTATGGGCTATTTGGGAGAGCTACAAGGTAATTGAAACCGAAGAAACAATCAATACACGCACCATCATTTCCTTTGTCTTGGCAATGGCGCTGGCAGGCGTTCCATTCATTAAGGAGAGTGCGGTGGTTGGCTCCGTGCTGACTGTGGTGATGTTGGCGGTATTGTTCATCAAGAAGGCTGTGATTCCTGCGCGTTGGCTCAATACGATAGCTATGATGGTGACGGTAGTGGTGATTGGCTATGGCAGCTATGCGGCTATCGTTATCCGTTCGGCAGCGGATACCCCAATGGATCAGAACTCGCCTGACAATGTGTTCTCGCTGAAATACTACCTCAACCGCGAGCAATATGGCGACACACCATTGTTCTACGGTCAGACTTATAATGCACCTGTCAAACTGAAAGTGAAGGGCAATATGTGTATCCCTGTGGAGAAGAAGGGACATGCGCAATATGCACCTGCACCAAAGGTAGATGGTCAAAAAGACCGCTATGTGATTACAGGTTACAAGTCCAACTACGAGTATATGGACGAGTTCAAAATGCTCTTCCCTCGTATGCACTCTGGTCAGTCACACCATGTGGAGGCATACAAGTCATGGGCGGATGTGAAGGGCAAAAAGATACGCTATGACTATTGCGGACAGCAGAAAACAGAGTATTGCCCAACCTTTGGCGAGAACCTGAAGTTCTTCTTCCGCTATCAAGTGAACTTCATGTACTGGCGCTACTTCATGTGGAACTTTGCTGGTCGCCAAAATGACCTCCAATCGCATGGCGAACTGACTAAGGGACGTTGGATATCGGGTTTCCCATTCATTGATAATACTATGTATGGTGATCAATCCAAACTACCAACCGAACTTCGTGAAAATAAGGGACATAATGTATATTACTTCTTGCCTCTCATACTAGGTCTGATTGGTTTGTGCTGGCAACTGAGCAAGCGCCTGAACGAGGGTAAGAACAAAGAGGGCTATCGTTCTTTTGCTATTGTGTTCTTGCTGTTCTTCCTCACAGGTTTGGCTATTGTGGTATATTTGAATCAGACACCTTATCAACCTCGCGAGCGCGATTACGCGTACGCTGGATCGTTCTATGCGTTCTGTATATGGATTGGTTTGGGTGTGATGGCACTGATTGATATGCTCAATCGCCTGCTCACCTCATCGCCTTCTCGCCTCATCGCCTCAATAGCTACTGTACTCGTTACCTTGCTTGTGCCTGTACAAATGGCTTCGCAAAACTGGGACGACCACGACCGCTCGAACCGCTATGCTGCACGTGACTTTGGTGCTAACTACCTGAAGAGTTGTGATAAGGAAGCTATCATCTTCTGCAATGGTGACAACGACACCTTCCCATTGTGGTATAATATTGAGGTGGAGGAAGAGCGCGATGATGTGCGTGCTTGTAACCTGTCATACCTTCAAACAGATTGGTATATTGACCAAATGAAGCGTCCGTACTACAATTCGCCTGGATTGCCTATCTCATGGGATGAGAAAGACTATATGCCTGGTAAGAACGAGATTGCGTGGGTAGAGAACCGCCTTAATGCACCGCTTGAAGTAAAGAAAGCATTCCAATTCTTGCACTCTACCGATCCTCGTACCAAACGAGATGGTGAAGGCTATATACCAAGCGATCAACTATATGTTCTTTCTCCTGATAGTCAGAAGATTATGCTTAAGAAAGCACGCCGATTCACTCGCTCGGAGATGATGGTGATGGATATGCTTTCGACCAATGAATGGAAACGACCAATATACTTTGCGGTGACGATTGGCAATGACTATCATCTGGGGCTTGACCCATATTTGGAGCTCACTGGTTTAGCATACCGTATCACGCCAGAACGTAGCCATGATGGTCAAATACGAGTGAACACTGACGTAATGTATGACAATATGTTGCACAAGTTCAAATATGGCAATATGAATGTTCCAGGCATCTATATTGATGAGAATACCATGCGCATGTGTCGCACACATCGCATGATGTTCCTCGAACTCATTGAGGCGTTGTATGACGAGGGTAAATATGACAAGTGCTTGGAAGTATTGGACTTCGCGGAGAAGATGTTGCCAGGATATAATATACCTTATGACTATACTTCGGCTACGATGGCGGTGTATTACTACCAATTGGGCGAAATGGAGAGGGGTAATGCAATTATGACCAAGGTGGCAGAGAATAGTGTGGAGTATATGGCATGGGGGGCTAGTTTGGCAAAGGAGCAACGCGTTTCATCGCAAGCGACCTTGCAACAACAAATGGCTATCCTGGGTTATGTGCTGCAACATTGGGAGCACTACGAGCAAAAGGAGCTGTTTAATAAGTACTACGACTTGTATGTGCAATATGCCTCAGTGAGGTAAGAATATCTCCTACTCGCTACGCTCGAGAAATCTTATAAATCTATTTGGCTCGCGTCGCTCGCACACAGTTCTCCGAAATAAATTGCTACCGCTCCCGTTGGTCGATGAATCTAAATTCCGAGAGTTAAGATTAAGCGGTTGAGCGAAGCGAAAGTTAGCGGTGGTAATCTATTGCGGAGCACCGAGGCGAACAAAGTGAGCAAAATAAGATTAATAAGATTTCTGCCGAAGGCAAGGAGAAAATATAATACATTCAATGATGAACGAAAATAACATACCGGTTTTGCTACTGACGGGATACTTGGGTAGCGGCAAGACCACCTTACTCAATAGAATTTTGACCAATCGCCGCGGCATACGCTTCGCGGTGATAGTCAATGATATTGGCGAGGTGAATATTGATGCTACCCTTATCCAAAAGGGTGGAGTACTCGCACAGCAAGATGACAACCTCATCGCTCTCCAAAATGGCTGTATCTGCTGCTCCCTCAAAATGGACTTGGTGCAACAGCTTCGCGAATTGTGTAATGCGGATAGTTTCGATTATATAGTTATTGAAGCTTCGGGTATCTGCGAACCTGCTCCTATCGCACAAACAATAGCCTCCTACACCTCAATGGTGCCTGCTTCGTCTGCACCAGTACCTCAATTAGATGCTGTGGTGTCGGTCGTGGATGCTCTTCGTCTCCGAGATGAGTTTATCTCTCAACTCTCACCAATATCCGATAACCGATATCCGTTAACCGAAACGAATGACCTTGCGTCATTAGTGATTCAGCAAATCGAATTCTGCAACCTTATATTATTAAATAAGGTGTCCATGGTCAGCGAAGAAGAGCGAGAGCATATTCGGGCTATTGTTCGTGCTATACAACCAAAAGCAAAGATAATAGACTGCGACTACTGCGATGTGCCTTTTGGCGAGATACTAGATACCAATCTCTTTGACTTTGAAGACGTAGCTATTTCTGCTACATGGATACAGAAGGTGGAAGGTAATGTGGAGGAAGAACACCATGATCATGATCACCACCATCACCACGAGCATGAGTGTGATGACCCACACTGCCATTGCCACGAGCACCATCATGATGAACACGAGTGCGATGACCCACATTGTTGTTGCCATCATCATCATCATAGTCATGGCGATGAGTATGGTATCTCGACCTTCGTGTATTATCGTCGCCAACCAATGAGTCTGAATCGCTTTGACGAGTTTGTGGCACGCCATTGGGATAAGGGCATCATCCGTTGTAAGGGGATTTGCTATTTCGAGGAGGAATATGACATGTGCTACCTCTTTGAGCAGGCGGGCAAGCAGTTCGACCTCAAGCAAGCAGGTACATTCTATGCCACCATGCCAGAAGAAGAACTCATGCAACTCATGGTGCAAGACCCTACGCTGCAACGCGACTGGGATGAGCGCTATGGCGACCGCATGCAGAAACTGGTGTTCATAGGGCAAAACATGGATAAAGACAACATAATTAAGGCATTAGACAATTGTCTGGTGTAAATATTAACAATTAAATTTTAGTGTGTATGAAGAAATTTGTATCTCTTTTCATGGCTATGGTCGTAACGCTATCAATCTATGCTGTTACACCTAATAAATTGGGCGAAAAAGTTGATCCTACTGGACGTGCTACTGAACTTGCTAATAAGAAACAAGCACACCACCAACAACTGACCAAGGCTCTTGGTTTAGACCAAGTGGAGCGCAAAACTGCTAAAACAGCTGAACCAAATAAAACTCCCAAAAAATCACAAAACGAGGTGATTACCCTCAATTATGACGGTTTTGCAGGCTTGATGTGCGTGGATCAGGAGCTCGGCGTATGGTGGGTAGGAATGGGTTGCGATGACGAATCACGTCCAGAGTACGGTCACAATCTTCAACTTCAATGGCAAGCAACACCTAATAATCCATGCGGAACATTTACCACAGAAGACTTCGACTTTGAATATACCCACTTGATGACTCCTACTCACTTGGGTTCAATCCTCTTTGAGGAGGTAACTATGACCCTTACTCACGAGAAGGTCAATGCCAATTTAGAACGCTATGTATTGGAAGCCACTCTGCTGAGCGACGAAGGTGATACCTATCTCGTACATGCTGTTCATGAGAATATCGTACCTAAAGCCAAGGTGGATATCTACATCGAAGATGCAACTATGACGCAAGATGCCATGAACTTCACCCTCGAGGGTAAGAACGCTGACTTGGACCTCAAACTCGTGGTTAGAAACTATGAGTATATCGGTATCTACAACAAGGGAGCAATTGATTGGGCGAACTCAAACATCACTCACAAGGGTGCTACTGTAACTCCTATTAGTTTCAAAGCTATTGTCAATCTTGCTTCTCACACAGAGACTGGCGCGTTGGCATATGTGACCGAGATTAATATGTTGGCTACCGATACTATTGATTATCACTTTATTTTAGCTTCTCCATTACCTGAACCAACCGATACAGTCGAATTGACAGCCTATGACTTGACAGTAGATGACTTTTTTGCCTCGTGGTATGGCATGGTGGACTTCTATGCGAATACCTCTGAGTATTCTATTCGTGGTGGATGGCATGCAGAAGTAGCTGAAGAGGGTACGTATGAAGCAGCAATCTTCCTCGATGATGCCAACTGGAACACCATCACTAGCCTCAACGCAGAGGTTACTGTTTCGCTGGATAATGACAATAACTGGGCTATCGAAGCTACTATGCTTGGTAGTAATAATAAGGTGTATAACCTGCACTTACGTTGGTTTGTGCCTGAGGCAAAAGACACTATAGTAGTTTCTTTTGAAAATTCAGCTCAAGCAAAATACTATCCTAATTTGGACAACGATATTCAAATTTACAACGAGAACGATAAATATCGTGCTTCTATCAACGTTTCTGGCATTGAGCTTGGTGGTGAGTTTGATGGCGAATACGTGATTGACGGTTTCAGTTACCTTGAGGCTAAAGATGGCACACCAATCTCTGTGGCTGAGATCAACGACGGTAAACTTTACCAAGTAGGCGACACTACCAAAATCGAAGCAGACTATTTGACTTTCGAGAGTGTCCTATATCAAGTTCGTCTTTGGTATGTGGCTCCAACTCCAACAGCGACTGTTACTTTAGACATCAAGGACGCTGAGTGCATCGTTGATTATGAATACAACCAAGTATATAACCTTGTAGGTTATACCGATGACATGCAAACGCTATTCGTAGTAACTGTGCCTGCATCGACTAAAGAGGATGTTCCTGGTACTTTCATTAATGATGGTATGTTCGGTAAGTTTGGCGAGGGTCAATATGACTTTGACGCAAG
>JAFZGC010000117.1 GCA_017555595.1 Paludibacteraceae bacterium
AAACGGCTCAGGTGCGGTAGCTACATTCTTTCAACTCGTACCCAATGCAGATGTTGCTGCCCTGTCGAGCGAAATGCAGAATATTATTAGAGAGCAGGACTATATCTACAAATACGGTGTCTTCCACGATTTCTATCTCATTCCTTATGAGGACATTCAATACTCCGACCTTTCTGCTCCGTTGCCATTCATTAATCTGGTCAATCATGATTTCTTTTCGCTCTTTTTCGCAGCAGGGTTATTGCTCCTCATCTTCGCAGTACTCAACTATATCTCGCTGACAGTAGCGCAGATTGGTTTCCGTGCACGAGAGATAGCTACTCGTCGCTTAGTAGGTGCACAACGCTGGCAAATCGTACTAAAATATATCCTCGAATCTTTCTCGCTCACGGTTGTATCTTTTGGTTTTGCACTCCTTCTGGCGTTCCTTGTAGCACCCTATTTCAGCGAACTAGTTGGGCAAACTATTGCGCCGTTCGAGCATATCACTTGGGAGCTGATACTGATGATGGTTATTTTGGTATTGCTACTCTCTATTCTGTCGGGTGTCATTCCTGCACTCATGGTACTGAAGTACCAACCTATTGATGTGGTGCGTGGCTCTTTCGAGCGTGACAATCGTATGGTACTCGGGCGCATTCTGATTATTGTGCAAAACATCGTGGCTATTATCACGCTTGCAGTGGCTGTGGTCATGTTTGTGCAACTCCACCACATGCAGGGCAAGCCTCAGGGATATGAACGCCAAAACCGCATCCGCATTAGTGGTGCCAACGCCCCCGCAGATTATCTGGTAGAAGAACTCAAACAACTCGCTTGCGTGGAGAAGGTGGGTTGGGTACAATTCGAACCGTTTACCTTTGGTACATCGGGTATATCACTTATGTTTGGTGGACAAGAGTTCAAACTCGATATGTACTATGGCGACCAAACTGCATTTGACATTTTGGGCTTTGAGGTCATTCGCCAGAATGCTGATCCTATCGAACCTGCCGCATGGCTACCCGAATCGTTGATTACTCCTCTTGGCGTGGACTATGATTGTACCATGCTCCACCAAGATAATGGCTATGGTATCCCTATCTGTGGCATCATCAAGGATTTCCAAAAAGGTATGCCGGGCTTTGCTCCCTCATCCGATTGGTCTGTTGTTCCTTGGATAATGAACATGGACGATCCTGCTGATTTCCGCATATTGCGCCAACTTATCGTGCAAGTGTCTGGCGATGAGAACGAAGCCGTCAAGCAAATAGCCGAGTTCTACCGCCAACATGATAGCGATGAGGAAATCTCGGTCAATACCTACAACTACCTTGTTAGTCACATGTACGCTAAACAAAGTAACAACGCCAAACTCATCTCGCTCTTTACGCTTCTTACACTCTTACTCTCATCTTTGGCAATGATAGCTATGAGTACCTACTATGCCAAGCAGCATACGCGTAATACGGCTATTCACAAAGTAATGGGCTGCGACAACCGTACTATTTATTTCCGCACCGTGCGCACATTCCTTTCTTCTATCCTTATCGCAGTGGTAATCGCAGTGCCTTGTGCCTGGCTCATCGCACAAAGATGGTTAGAGACCTACGACTACCGCATCTCCAACTCCGTTTGGTACTATGTCCTCACCGCCCTTGCGGTCATGCTCCTCGCTGTGATGGCTATCTCTTGGCAAGCCATCCGCCTAATGAACACCAATCCTGTGGAGGCGTTAAAATCGAAATAATATAAACTATAAAAACAATACAATTATGATTCAAGTAACTAATCTCAGCAAAGTGTTTCGTACAGAAGAAATCGAAACCACAGCACTCAACAATGTGTCATTCACTATCAACAAAGGCGAGTTCGTAGCCATCATGGGACCTTCGGGTTGTGGTAAGTCCACGCTACTCAATATCCTGGGTTTGCTCGACAACCCAAGCGGTGGCAGTTACAACCTGCTCGGCACCGAAGTAGCCAACTTGCGTGAACGCGAACGCACCAACTATCGTAAAGGAAACATTGGCTTTGTGTTCCAATCCTTTAACCTTATCGATGAACTCAATGTATATGAGAATGTGGAACTGCCACTGAAGTACCTCAATATCTCGGCATCGGAGCGCAAACGCCGTGTGACAGAGATACTCAAACGCATGAATATCAGTCACCGTGCAGGGCACTATCCACAGCAGTTGTCGGGTGGACAGCAACAGCGTGTAGCCATTGCGCGTGCCGTAGTGGCAAACCCTCAACTCATCCTTGCCGATGAGCCCACAGGTAACCTCGATTCGCGCAATGGTAAAGAAGTGATGGATCTGCTCTGCCAACTCAATGCAGAAGGCACCACCGTGGTGATGGTAACCCACTCACAACGAGATGCTTCTGCGGCACAACGCATCATCTCCCTCTTCGATGGTGAAATCGTGAAAGATGTCAAGAACGAATTGTAGAACTGAATACACATGAAATTTTCAAAGTTATTAAATATTCTGGGAATGACGGCGGCGTTTGCTGCGCTGTATATCATTCTCGTGCAGGTGCATTACGACCTGACCTATAACCGCGCTATCCCCGACTCCGAGCGCGTGTATCTGATGACATTGCCTTCATTTGGTGCAGGCGAAACGAAACAACAGTCGTTCCTCGCTCGTCCATTTGCAGAGTATTTCTTGGAAGAGAACATTTATGTAGATGCATACGGTGTTGCTCAATTGGATGATGTGAACAAAGTAAATGTTATCGTGGGCGAAGGCACAGCAGCGAAAACGCATAGTGTAACCTTTGCTCAAATGACCTCGGGCGCACTGGAGACCTTTGGTGTTCAACCTGTTATGGGTTCGTTTGAGGACATCGGAGAAGGTGGCTATGTGGCTATTAGCGAAACGGCTGCCGAGCGATTGGGTGTGGCAGTGGATAGTGTCCTACAACTGGAGAGTTGGGGCAGAACAAACTACTTTGTGGTTCGTGCTATATACAAAGATTTGCCTGTAGCCAGCGACCTAAAGAATATAGAGGTGATTCGTTGCAATCAACTGGAGGAGCAAGATTTGAACTCCACCAGCAACTGGTCGTACAACTACTATGTCAAGCTCCGTTCGACAGATGACAAAGCACTTTGCGAGGAGGTGATTTCGAAAAAGTACGCGGAGATAATGGCGCAAGAACTGAAACGCTATCGTGGCATGCAGCATAGCGACCCATCGTTCTACAAGCAGTTGGATAAGTTGGAGAGGTTTATCGATGATATTCATTGCACCTTGATGCCTATTCGTGATTTGTACTATGACGACACGCTGGAGTGGAGCGTAGGACAGGAAACAGGCAACAAGACCAGCACCATGACGCTGATGATTGTGGCTGCGTTGATAGTGATTATTACGCTCATCAACTTCGTGAACTTCTTCTTTGCGCAAGTGCCTATGCGTATTCGTAGTGTGAACACACGCAAGATTTTGGGCAGTTCGCGTGCAGCATTAGTCGGTCGTTTCTTGGCAGAATCGGCTGTACTGGTGGCGATAGCGTTGGTATTGGCGGTAGTGGTGGTGCTATTGTTCCGTTCGTCGGAGTGGGCGCACTTCATCTCTTGCGACTTGGCGTTAAGTAAAAATATGGTTGTTGCGGTGCTAACCGTGGGCATTGCTTTGGTGATGACGCTCATGGCGGGTCTGTATCCTGCCATGTACGCCACCTCTTTCCCACCAGCACTGGCGATTAAGGGTTCGTTTGGTATGTCGCAAAAAGGCAAGTCGTTGCGCTACGCACTGATTGGTTTGCAGTTCGTGATTTCGATTGCGTTCATCATCTGCGCTATCTTCCTGAAGAAACAACACAGCTACATGATGAACTATGACATGGGCTTCAACAAGGAGTGCCTGCTGACGGCGAACATTCCAGTGAGCAGTATGGACGAGCGCGATGCGTTTAGCAGTGAGTTGCTTAACAATCCAAACATCAAGGAGGTAGCATGGTCAGAAGACCGAATGGTGGCAGAAATGCACATGACATGGGGACGCTGGCATCATGGCGAACAGATGATGCTAACCGTCATGCCTGTGTCGTGGAACTTCCTGCAAGTGATGGGCATAGAGGTGTTTGAAGGGCGCGATTTCTTGCCTTCGGATGAGAAAGGCAATGGGGCAATCATCCTCAATGAGTATGCCAAAAACAAATACAACCTCAATCTGGAGGAAGTGATAGAGTGGAATGGTACGCCCTTCCCTGCAACGGGTTTCTGCCGCGACTTCCACTTCAAACCGCTACACGAGGAGAGCGACGCGTTTGCCTTCTACATTTACGATTCGGAGGTGCTTACTAAGTATTTCCCTACGCCACACCTCACGCTGCGCACCATTGAGAATGCAGATATAAAGGCGGTGTTTGATGCCATCCGTGCTACCACCGATAAGATTTTGCCTGACTACGGCAGCGAGAAAGTGAAAATCAACTTCTTCGACGAGGAACTGGGCGAGAACTACCAAAAAGAGCAACAACTGACCACAACGATCTCGTTGTTCACGATGTTGGCGATTATTATTTCGCTGATGGGTGTGTTGGGATTGGTGATTTTCGAAACGCAATACCGCCGCAAGGAGATTGGTATCCGCCGTGTGAACGGTGCCACTGTGCGTGAGATCTTGGTGATGTTCAACCGCAAGTTTATGATTATTGTAGGCATCTGTTTCCTCATCGCTGCGCCAATCAGTTACTTTATTACGGACTATTACTATAGCACTTTTGCGTATCGTGCACCGATAGCCGTGTGGGTGTTTGTGGTAGCGTTGCTGGCTGTGCTCTTTATCACGGCTCTGGTCGTCACCCTCGCCAGCCTCCGCACCGCGACCTCCAACCCAGTCGAAGCACTGAGGACGGAGTAAACATATCTTTTCTGCTCTGCATCAAATACGGGTGCAGAGCAGAATTACTCTTAAAACTTTTAACCCCTCTTGCACTTTTTCTACTCAAAATTTGTAATTACGCAATTTTTGTTGTACCTTTGCACCCACTATGAAATCCAAAGCCAAAATACTTGTCGTGGACGACAACAAAGGTATTCGCGCAGCGCTGGAGATGTTGCTGCCGCGATTCTTTGCTCAGGTGGAGATGCTGTCTTCGCCTAAGTCGTTGCAATCCACTATTCGCGAACTGCAACCCGATGTGGTGCTGCTCGATATGAACTTCCAAACCGCTATCAACACGGGCAACGAAGGACTATACTGGCTCTCCGAAATCAAACAGTTTGCACCTAATATCGAAGTGGTGCTCTTCACCGCCTACGGCGATATTCAACTCGCTGTAGAAGGCATGAAACGCGGAGCTTTCGATTTCATTGTCAAACCTTGGGACAATAACAAACTCGTTGAGACTCTTACCCTTGCCTACCAACAGAAACTTAAACGCACAGGCAAGAAATCTCCAACCCCATCGCCCATAACCAATAGCCCATCGCCCAAAATGCACTGGGGCTCCAGCCCTGCCATGACCATTATCCGCAAGCAACTGGATAAAGTGGCTACCACCGATGCCTCTATCCTCATCACAGGCGAGAATGGTACGGGTAAAGATGTCCTTGCCAACGAGATCCACCGCCTCTCGGCGCGCGCCAACCGTCCGATGGTGTGCGTGGACGCAGGCGCTATTACCGAAACACTCTTCGAGAGCGAACTGTTCGGACATGTCAAAGGTGCTTTCACCGATGCACATGCCGACCATGCGGGTAAGTTCGAGCAAGCCAACGGCGGCACACTCTTCCTCGATGAGATTGGCAATATCCCATTGCACTTGCAAGCCAAACTCCTGCGCGTACTGCAAAATCGTGCTATCGTGCGTGTCGGTGATACCAAAGAGATACCCATTGATATCCGTCTTATCTGTGCTACCAACCGCGACATTCCGCAAATGGTACAAGACGGCACTTTCCGCGAGGACTTGTACTACCGCATCAACACGATGCACCTGCAACTCCCACCACTTCGCCAACGCCAAGATGAGATTCTGCCGCTTGCTGAACGCTTCATGCAAACCTATGCCGAACGCTACCACCGCAGTGTGAATGCATTGGCACCCGAAGCGCAACAAGCCCTGCTGGCACATACTTGGTCGGGCAATATCCGCGAACTCAACAACTGCATCGAAAAAGCCGTCATCCTCTCCGAAGGCGACACACTCACGCTTGCCGACTTGCAACTACCGTTGCCATCCAACACCCCATATCCAATAGGCGGAACGCCGTCCAATAGCCAATATCCAACAGCCGACAGCGCAGCTGTAGAGACTTTAGAAACCGTCGAAGAGCGTGCTATCCGCAACGCTATGGCGCAACACGATGGCAACTTGTCCTTAGTAGCCAAAGCTCTCAACATCAGCCGTCCAACCCTCTACGCTAAACTGAAAAAGTACGGGATATAATCATGAATACACCTTTCATCATACTCACTTGCCTTGCCTCTGCTATTGTAGTGGGAGTCGTTGTGGGGGTATTGGTGAAACAACGATTGCAAAAGAAAATCAATTACATGCTTGATGCGCTCGAAGATAAGGAACTCAACTTCCGATTCAACGAGCAAGGCATTCGAAATAGAAGTTTCAACAAAACACTCAACCGTCTGCGTGACCTTTTCGACAAAGAGCGCCACGAAATCAGCGAACAAGAACGCTACTTCGGACAGATGCTCGACCATGTGCAAACGGGTATCATCACCGTCACGGACAACCGAGTGACCTATCACAACAAAACAGCCCTCTCGCTCTTGGGATTGCTGACCTTCAGTAATCTTCGCCAACTGGATAATATCCATCCATCGCTTGCGGAGGCCTTCAGACAAGTGTCAGCCAATAGCGAACAACGCGCCACATTCTTTACCGAACGAGGCGAACGCACGATCATTCTCACAGCTACCGAAGCGGCAATACATGGCAAAACAATAAAGATCATTGCCTTCAACGATATTAGCAACGAGATTGCCGAAAACGAGGAGTTGGCATGGTCACGCCTAATCCGTGTACTCACACACGAGATTATGAATACCATCACGCCTATCGCTTCGCTCAGCGAAACACTCTCCAAAGACCCTGCCTCTCCTGATTTGGTAATGGGCTTGCAGACGATTTCAACCTCTTCCAAAGACTTAATCAAGTTTGTTAATACCTACCGAAGTCTGACACGAGTAGCAACGCCAGTTAGAAAACCCTTTTACTTGCGCGAACTCATGGAGCGTGTGGAGCAACTGACAAAACAGCAGATTGATGCCGCAGGTGCACGCTATCAATACATCGAACTGACCGATGATATTCTGCTATATGCGGACGAGGGACAAATCTCGCAGGTGATAGTCAATCTCATTAGCAATGCCTTACAGGCAGAGGCAACCCAAATCACCATCACAGCCAAGATTGATGATTTCGATGCAGTCGTGATAGATGTCTGCAATAATGGTCATCCTATCAGTCCTGATAGTCAGGAGCAGATATTCATTCCCTTCTTCACCACCAAACCCGAAGGCTCAGGTATTGGTTTGAGTCTCTCCCGCCAAATCATGCGCCTACACAATGGTAGCATCCGCCTCGTTCGCAGCGACGAAAAGGGAACAATCTTTACTCTTGTTTTTAGATAGCTATTGCATGGGACTACGTACTTCTACGTATTTTTCATATTCAATCTGTTACAATTTTTATTAGATTCTTTATTAATCAATTATATACCAATATTAGTATAAAATGGGATAATAAATGCTTTATTTTTTTAATCCATAAGCATAACGGTTTCATTTTCTAAGAGCATAGAATGACTCTATTTTCTTGGGTAGCATGGCTGGGGCTGTGCTACCATTTTTTTTGCACTTGATTGTTTTCATCCCTTGTATGTTGCCTACCTCAAGAAGAAAATGCTTCGCTGTCGTCATGCCTGCATTGATTGTTTGCTGCCGTTACATCTGCTATTGTTCCCTGCCTTAGCGATTTGTTGATACATCCTTTCCGGTGCAAAGTTAGTTACGTTCTCCGTTAGCCTACAAGGTTACACGGAGTTTTGTCGTTACCTAAAAAATCTTCCTTTTTCTCCCTAACCGCCATCGAGAAAACGAGTATTGTTTTCCAAAAACCTTGTTGACACTCTGCCCGAACACTTATAAAGCACCGTAAAGGTTATATCAAACGCTAACGGCATTAAACGCAAATGTTAAACTACAAATCAATTACAATTATGGCACAACTTAGTATTTCTTTCGGTCTTGAGTTCAGCAACCAAGTAATGAACAACCAAGTAAATGTAAAGGTTTCTCACCGCTTCAGCAATACCGCAAATGAAGAAGATTTGAATTGGGGCGACATTTACGAAGAGTATTTAGATTTTGAATACACGAGCCAATCATGGAAATAATAACTAATAAATAAATCGTTTAACTACTAAAATTTTACAACTATGGCAACAAAGAAACAAACACAGAACCAAGCAACAGAGCAAACAACTGCCCAAGTATCAAGCAAAATGAGAGCGTACCGCGAACACCTCAAAGTCATAACTAAAGGGCTTGTAGAAATGGCAACGGCAGCAGGTCGCACCGAGTTTAAGCGTAACGATTTACTCCGTGAGTGCTACAATGTAGTAGGTCAAGAAATGGACACTTTCGAGGGCTGGAAAGCCAAAGGCGCACAAGTCCGCAGAGGAGAGCATGCCTACCTATTTTGGGGCGCACCCGTAACCACCGAGCAAGGTCACACCTATTACCCTGTAGAGTTTAAGTTTACACGCGAGCAAGTAATTATAAATAATAAGTAAAACCCGCCAACGGGGAGAGCAATCTCCCCAACGGCACAAAACCACAAAACATGGAAAAAAAACTCTATCGTGAGGAACTCACACAAATGGAAATCAACGCGCACCGCGCAAGTTTGAACGGAGAGCCAGCAGTTTATTGCGGCACATATGGAAAGTACAACAACGGCGATATTTCGGGCATGTGGGTAGATGTGGCAAGCTTTGCAGATTACGAGGAATTTATGGAGTTTTGCGAGCGCGTGCATGCTGATGAGGAAGATGTGGAGCTCATGTTCCAAGATTACGAGGGCTTCCC
>JAFZGC010000118.1 GCA_017555595.1 Paludibacteraceae bacterium
GAATATACATGGCAAGATGCACTGAATAACACCTATTATTCAGAAGATTACCAAGATGGCATATTGGTCAATAAAAGTGAGGGCTATACCAAGTATGTACGATAAAAATGCATCAAAAACAAACTTTTTTAGAAAATACTTGTGTGTTTGTAAATATTTTTGTACCTTTACAGCCGATATCCAATAACCCATAGCCCATTGGGCGTCCAATAACCAACAAAGAAATATGTTTATCATCGGCATTGCGGGCGGTACCGGCTCTGGAAAAACAACCGTGGTACGCAAACTCATTGAGCGCCTTCCAAAGGGCGAAGTAGTCGTTATCCCTCAAGACTCCTACTATAACGATAGTAGTCATGTACCTTTTGAGGAACGTCAGAACATCAACTTTGATCATCCAGATGCCTTCGAATGGCCTTTGCTCGCAAAACACATAGAAATGCTCAAAAATGGCGAATCCATCGAGCAACCTATCTACGATTATATCACATCTTCCCGTCAAGAGAAAACTATTCATGTAGATCCACGTGAGATTATCATCGTAGAAGGTATTATGGCGTTGCACGATCCAATTCTTCGCCAGCAAATGGACCTCAAGATCTTTGTTGATGCGGATGCAGATGACCGTCTTATCCGTGTTGCACAACGCGATATCGTAGAGCGTGGACGCACCATTGAGGCAGTTATGGAGCGTTACCAACGTGTATTGAAACCTATGCACGAACAATTTATTGAGACATGCAAACGCTATGCAGATGTCATTATCCCACAAGGTGGACACAACAACGCAGCCATCAACATGCTCGTGAAGTTCATCAAACAAGAGCTCAAAGAAAAAGCCCATAACCAATAGCCCGCAGGCGCGTTCATTAAACACTAAACAGTAGCGAAGCGTCCACTAAACATTAAACAAAAATGCTCTACCTCCAACTCTTTTGGACATATCTAAAGATAGGCACCTTCACCATCGGAGGGGGCTATGTGATGTTGTCTATGATTGAGCGTGAGATAGTGGATAAAAAAGGGTGGATTGACCGCGAGGAATTTATGAACATGATAGCGCTCGCACAGGCAGCACCTGGTTTGATTGCGGTGAATTCGGCCATTTTTATCGGTTGGCGCATTGGAGGATGGCGTGGAGTCATTGCCACAGTATTGGGTGCAGTACTCCCATCTTTCTTGATAATATTGGCGATTGCGATGGTATTTCAAGACTACAAAGACTTTCCTGCAGTAGAAGCAGTCTTCAAGGGTATCCGTCCTGCCGTTGTTGCTCTGATTGCAGCACCACTCTGCCGTATGGCGGCGAGTGCCAAAATCACTTGGGCTACCGCCATCATACCTGTCGCAGGCGCACTACTCATCTGGCTCGGAGGTCTATCGCCCGTTTGGATTATCCTTGTTACTGCCCTCGCCACATTGCTATTCACCTATTTAGCAGAAAAACGAAATAAAAAAGTTTAGATAGTTTAGATTTCTGCCCATAGGGCAAGGAGGATATGATTTACTTGCAACTCTTTCTCAGTTTCCTAAAGATTGGTTTCTTCGGCTTTGGCGGTGGATTGGCGATTTTCTCGCTTATCCAAATGGAAGTGCAAGCACACGGTTGGATGACCCAAGAGGAGTTTGTGGATATCCTAGCTATCAGTCAAGTCACCCCTGGTCCTATCGGCATCAACTGTGCCACTTATGTAGGTTACACTGCCACAGGCAATGTATGGGGCAGTTTGTTGGCAACAACAGCTATTGTCATTCCCAGTTTGATCATCATGCTCGCTATCTGCAAAGTTTATTTCATTATCAGCACTCGCTTTCAGCATAATGTCTATTTCTCCCGAACAATGCATACCTTGCGTCTGTCGGTACTAGGATTGATTGCTGCGGCAGCACTAATGCTCATTAAGCCCATCAACCAACCTTCCGTGAGTTTTATCGACTGGCGCAGTTGGACTATATTTGCCACGACATGCTTCTTTACAATCTTACCATTGTTCATAAAAAAGAGTACGAACTGGCTAAAGTCCGCACTCAACATCATCTCTCACCCTATTACACTTATTATCTTAGCGGGTGTAGCTGGATATGTAATTTATTCATAATGTCTATTGGGTAAGTTGTTCTACAGCTTTTTTAGTAATGTCATCATCTCGTTCAAAGAGAGGGAAAAATCCCTTATCATTCAAGATATTGCGAACGATATAGGCATTCACCAAGCGTATCAATAACGGCTTGGACTTAGCCAACTGATCGGGGTTAGGTTCTACACCCTTCTCCTTAGCAAATGCCACAAACTCAGGTACCCAGTTGGCTTTCAGCAAGTGTTTCTCCAGCGATTGCCAGTCTTTGTATTGGCTCAGTTCCTTGCGATGGCGGTCGGTATATTGGTACGCAAACTGATAGGTGTACGCGCGATTGACTACGATATTGAAATATGGGGTGTACAATGTGGTATCGCGCCCCACAAACACATCTGGCATAATACCTCCGCCACCTCTCACGATGCGACCTTTCTTAGTATAATATACGGTGGAATCGGCGATTTGTACACTATCTGCCGAATAGAACTCACCGTGCTCAAAGCGCTCAAGCAGATCCATGGCATAGTCTTCGCCTTCGCCCATCTTATAGGGTTTCTGGATACAACGACCCGATGGCGTATAGTAGCGAGCCACCGTCAGACGTACGGCACTGCCATCCGCAAATGGTATCTGTTGTTGCACCAGGCCCTTACCAAAACTGCGACGACCAATAATCTTCGCACGGTCATTATCTTGCATCGCGCCTGCAAAGATCTCGCTAGCTGAAGCCGAAAAGTTATCAATCAGCACCACCAAGGAATCGCGTTGGAATCGGCCAGAACCGTTCGCTCTTGCCTCATAGCGAGGATAAGCGCGACCTTCGGAATATACAATCAAGTCGCCTTTCTCCAAGAACTCGTTTGCCATCTTAATGGCTTGATCCATATATCCACCTGAGTTCTCGCGCAAGTCCACGATATAGGCAGTAGCACCTTGTCCTTTCAGCGATGCCATGGCAGCGATAAACTCGCTGTAGGTATTCTCTCCAAACCGATTCACGCGCACAAAACCAATCTTTATTGCCTCATCGCCTTTCGCCTCAATAATAAACTTCGCATCTACCGAATGAACAGGAATATCGCCACGAGTGATTGTGAAGTCAAGCACCTCATCCGTGCCGCTACGTGCCACACCTATCTTCACTTCTGTACCTTTAGGACCACGAAGCGCGTGCATTACTTTTTCGTTTGTAATGGTTTTTCCCGTAAAGTTGGAGTCGTTGACCATCACAATCTTATCGCCTGCCAGTACGCCCACACCTTCACATGGACCACCCGAGATGACTGACACCACTTGTACCGTGTCATTTTGAATGGAAAATTGTACACCAATACCAGAGAATGAGGCAGAAAGTTCCGAATTCACCATCTCCAAGTCCTCTTTTGGGATATATGCAGAGTGAGGATCGAGGCGTTTGATTACCTCTTTGGTGACTTCCTCTGTGATGCTATCCACATTAATAGGATCCACATAGCCAGTTTGAATCAAGTTCAATACTTGATCAATCTTCGATTCGGGTTGTTGGAAGAGTTGTCCGTTTTGGATGTAAAAACGTTGTGCGTTTACTTTGTTGGAAACGGCATTACCAATCAGAAAGCCCAATAATAGACAAACGATGGTCAGAGTTGGGAATAAATACTTTTTCATAGTTCTTTTTTTTGGTTCGTAATTCTTAATTCATAATTACTCCTGGTCTGGCATATACTCTACGACTACACCAGCGCGTTCGAGAAGTTCCACGCCGTCCATAATGCGATATTTCTCGCCATATACAACACGTTTGATACCCGATTGGATGATGAGTTTGGCGCACTCCATACATGGTGATGCTGTCACATACAGGGTGGCACCCTCGCTACTATTGTTGCTGCGGGCTACCTTAGTCAACGCATTCGCTTCGGCGTGCAAAACATATGGCTTAGATACATTATTCTCCTCACATACATTTTCAAAGCCACTTGGAGTGCCGTTGTAACCATCGGAGATGATCATTTGGTCTTTTACCAATATTGCGCCCACTTTGCGGCGCACGCAATAACTGTTTTCAGACCAAGTACGCGCCATGCGCATATAGAGGTAATCACGTTTTGTTTGTTTATCCATAGGAGTGTAGTGTTGTTTAATTTGGTGTAGGTACAAATTTTATACCAAAGCGTTATTAATAGCCACAAAGAAAGCCACCAAGAGTATTCCAAGGAATACCAGCAGACAGATGAACACATAAATCAAACTTGTAAACAGTGCCTTGAAAGCGGCTCCCACCCAGCTGCGAGTTCCATAAACCTTGCGGAAAGCAATGGTGAGATACAAGCATGAACCTATAACCATACCACATTCCAAGAGCCACATAGGTGGTGATACCGTTAGATGGAGCAGGAAAATGCATATCATTATCACTTCAAGAAACGCTGTGTAGTGCAAGGCGAAGATAAAATGATGGATGCGTGGTAGGCGGTTCTTGCGTTGCACAAATCGCAGCGATATTGCTAGGAATGGAGCCGTGAATAACACAAGCAATGGGAAGTATCGAGCAATGAGATCCACTAGTTCTTGCGCAATGGAATTTACTAACATCAATTCGTTTTGGGCTGTTTGTATTTCCTGGTTTAAACGATAGCAACCGCTTTCGTACTCTACCATAATGCTATCCTCAATGAATGTATGCGGAATAACCGCTATCCATTTGTCAAGACCTTTGTCATGTGTGTTTTCTAGTGTATCTATGCAACGGATAAATCCTGGATGCTGATTGGCGAAGAACAGAGGTGCTAACAACTGAACAGTATCTTGTGGGCTTAACAATGTGGTATCTAGTTCTCCGCGATCAATCATAAATTCAAGTTGAAGGCCAGCAAGCACAGCTTCGTTGTTGGTTATATTATGTACCTTATTGTTCACCTTTTCAGTACCCGCGAAAAATACGAATAGCGTGATGAGTACAAACAACAGGAACATATTCAGTTTGAGTGGATGTTCGTGCGATGCAAACTTGCCTGCAATAAATTCTTTGGTCAAATAACCAGGACGACGAATCAGGTTCCAAAGAGTTTTCAGGAAATTTGAATCCCAAATAAACGCATGGTTAGCGTACTCCACTATAAATGCGCCTACAGAAGGTGTTTTGCTAACTGCTTCTTGTCCACAGACATGGCAATACTTACCTTGAAGCTCTGCACCACAGTTCAGGCAGTGTGTTTAGGGTAGTTTAGCTTGTTTTTTTGATTGGTCTTCGTTTTTGTTTGAGCTGATCAACTCTCGTGCAAACTCTGGGATGTTCACACCGTCAAAATTACCCGAACTCATCATCAGCAGAGCGGTGTTCTTATACTCAATCTCGCGCAAACGAGCTTGCAACGCTTGGCTGTCAGTAAACACTTCTACATTTTCTGTGCCAAAAGCCTTGCGCACTTCTTCTGCGGAGATAGGTGGCAGTTTTTTGTGCTCCAAAACCTTAGGATTGAAGTACACAAATGCTTTATCTGCTTGCTCCATACATCCCTCGTACTGAGGCAAGAAGTCTGCCATCAGACTGGAGAAAGTATGTAGCTCCATGCACGCTACCAATTGTTTGTCTGCATAATGCTCACGTACTGCGTTGACCGTAGCGCGAAGCTTACTTGGAGAGTGTGCAAAGTCCTTGTATGCTATATTATCGCCGATTTCATCGATAAACTCCAATCGGTTGCTTGCACCCGTAAAGGTGGCGATCTCGCGGTAGAAGTCCTCTCGTTTCACACCTATTTGCTCGCAGGCCAATGCTGCGGCTTGTAGGTTCTCCATATTGTGGCGACCGAAGATGCGCATGCGCACATCGCCTTGGTATGCCTCGTATGGAATTACTTGTATATCTTTTCGTGCATGAGATGCTATCTCGCACAAGTTATTATCATGTTTGTAGTAGATGAATGTGCCATTTCCCTCGATTCCATCCACGAATTTACGGAAAGTGTCCACATATCCATCAAAAGTAGGGAACACATTGATATGGTCCCATGCTATACCCGTGAGTATCGCCACATGTGGGTGATACCATAGGAATTTAGAGCGCAAGTCGAGCGGCGATGTTAGGTACTCATCGCCCTCAAACACTGCATACTTAGCCGTGTCCGACAGACGTACCATTCGTTCGAAGCCTTCGATCTGTGCGCCCACCATATAGTCGGCTTCTATGCCGAGTCGTTGGAGCACGTACAAGATCATAGAGGTCGTAGAGGTCTTGCCGTGGCTACCACCCACTACGATACGGATCTTATCTTTGGTTTGTTCGTATAGGTATTCAGGGAAAGAGTAAATCTTAATTCCCAACTCGCGTGCGCGAACCAACTCTGGATTGTCCTCGC
>JAFZGC010000119.1 GCA_017555595.1 Paludibacteraceae bacterium
AGGACCACGCAATATGTTGCATGCCTCAAACAGGAAGTTGTACAGATTCTGCACGCCTTCCATTTTAAGGGCTTTCTCGTCTTTGGGAACCAGAGATTCTTCTTTATTTTTCTTTTTTGCCATAATATATTGCTATCATATGAAGATAGAGAACTATTTTGTAGAGTTAAGAAGCTCTTTTACATCGATATCGAGTACTCGAGCTATTTCTCGAAGTGTTGCCACATCGGGCTGTGATGTATTGGTACACCATTTAGAAATGGTTGCAGGGTTTTTGCCTAAAACTTCTGCAAGCCATTTGCTAGTTTTCTTCTTTTCTACAAGAACTACTTTTATTCTATTCATGTCGTTCATGACGTAATTTTTATTGCTTTGAACGCAAAGATAATTAAAAGTCTATTAAAAATCAGCCATTCCTATGATAAATCTTTCTTAAAAATGGATTTTACCCTTATTTGTAAAAAATCAAATCACCGCTACCACCATATTTCTTGGTGATAGCGGTCTTTGAAAAACTATCGGGCGCGCCCCTTATTCTGCTTTACGCTGTATTTGGCCATAATGTATTTGACGGCATGTGAGAAGCATCTTCTTTGGAATGCAAAATCAGGTTCGTCAGGTCTGCGGCCATCCCAACGTAGGTCTGATTCATTTCCTCCGCCTCCACCCCCTGATGGAACCACATAATCTCCACCTATAAGAGCTGTTGCTACTGCACATAACTCATCACGTAAAGATGGTATCGAAAGATAATCAAATGTTTTTAATGCCAAATTAGACCAGTAATTCATACATTCAGTAAGAGTCTTGTTTTCTGCCTTCAACGTATGGACTTCTTTCATATCCACCAAAATGTTCTGGCGAACAGCTTCAACTTGATTAGCAGCTTCATTTCTATAAAGTTCTTCTAATTTACGCCCCATAGCGGTAAATTGCTTCTCGATAATCGTATTTTGACGTTCTAACCACTTGTCAGTTCCAAACATTGGCGGTTTCTCTGTAATCTGTGGAGCATTAAACTCAATCTTGTAATTCTTGAATGGTCTATTCACAGAATGAATGTTTTGGATATCTTTCAGTAACGAGTCTAACTCCTGCTGCTTTATCATCAATTTGGTTTCCTTATCATCGAGTCTTTCTTGGCAATCATGTATCAAATCTTCAATGCACGCTTTCTTGTTTTGATATTCAGCCAATACAACACGTCCTGCAGCCAAATCTTTCTCCAAGATTTTTAATTCATCGGAAAACATTTGCATTTCAGCCTCGATATTATCCTTCATGGTTTGCAATCCTCTGATGGCTTTTTCCATCTTCTTCTGCTCCTTTGTGAGTTTACGGATATAATCTCGCTTATTCAGGTGCTGGATATTGCGACCCTCTACGCTGTCACCCCTCTCCAAACCGTATTTGCTACCAACTTCTTCATAGAGTGAGGTATGCATTTCCTTGAGTATTGAACCATACTCATATTTATTCTTTCCGAATTTTGCAGACCACATCACACATTCACGACCACTTTTAGGACGTACCCCAACAGGAACAATAAGTGCATGAATATGTGGTGACGTTTCATCAAGATGAACCTGAAAGCCGATGATATTTTCTTTCCCATACCTACGGCAACACCAATTATATACATCTAAAGCCCATTGCTCAACCTCTTTGCATCTATGTATATGGCTATTGTCAGAATCTTTATCAAGTTTTAAGTCCTGAGTGCCAAATGCCATTTCCAGTGTACGTTCTCGATTGCCTCCAAAGATGATACGAGCACAACAATTGGGCTGAATCTTACTATCCGCTTTGAATGGACGCCAACCAAGTTCATTTAGCCGTTCTTGCAAGCGAACATCAAGTCTTTTATCCTGATAGCCCAAAGAGTGAATCTTACCATCGGGGCCAATCTCAAAATTAAGTCTCATTCTGGTTTTGTCGTAGTTATTAATAGAATCGTTGTTCTTAGAATCAATCATCTTATCGTCCCATCTTCTTTCGTTTTCATTGGCTTCTGCTGCGCCAAAAGATTTGCATGCATCTAAATGCATGGCTTGTTTAATACTCTCATTCATAGAACTAATATTTTAAAAGTAATACATTTGAGCTTGCTCATTTAGAGTTGTGTTTGCCAACCACAAATGGGAGTTTCTTGCTGCAAGGCAAAAAGTCCTTATTGTGTTATGGATTTTATTTTAACTCCTGGAACAAGTTCCTTAACCATTTTAGTTTTGTACAATCTAAGTGGATTCTGCCATCTGCTGAGCATCTATCAACTCCAAGCCTAGGGCATCAATGAGATTTTGTAAAAGAGGGTTCTTCTCAATCATCATTTGTAGAATCTGGTGTTTGGATGGAGAGAATAGATAGTAGTCAGAAATATCAAGTCCTTTAGATCGTTCTTCTTCGGTTGCTATCTGCTCAAGCATATCCGAGACTACAACTCTGCTACAGATTCTTGTCAGAATTATCGATTTCTCTTTCCACAATTGTGTAGCTCCCAAGTCAGGAATTAGAGTTACATCCCTACCTTTAAGACTGTGAACAAATTCTTCTTTGAAGCATCCATTAATGCCGCCAGTTGCCACCCAAACATAGTTCGGGATGAAGTGACTCATGACAATAGCCGTCTTTTCGCTTTCCACCAATATGACCGGCGCATCCGGATATCTTTTCAATAGATGTTCTCCAAATAGACATTGCTTCAGATTGAAATCTTTAAGTTGTAATTCACGATGTGCCCAGCTTACACAACTGTGGGGTTCTTTAACCCTGTGTCCTGTCTCGGGATTATAAAGTATAATCTTACCTGAACGTACCTGCTCATTAGCATCAATTTGCCAAAAGACTGTCGCACCTCCCCATTTAGCCGAAGTGCCAACATGATATAAATGGAATACCCTTTGGGCTTCAGCTTCACCAAACACCCTGCATAAGTATTTGTATAAGGGATTCTTCTCAAAATGAGCAAGACTCGCCTTAAAATACTCTAAGGGAATAAAAGAGGGTGGCACAATAATTTCTTTATCGTGAGCACTTTTCGCAGGCTGCACATAATCACAAGACCGTTCTTCCTTGATGTTTGCATTGGGATTATCACGAAAGAAATCACGTGGAGTGTAATGATAACCACAACTGATTTCATGATCACATTTCCCAACCTCATTGGGAAAACTTACAACTCCCTCTTCATCAACATATTTCACAAAACATCGAGATCTCCCACAACTAGGGCAAGCAATCTTGCTTCCTAAACTATACTTTTGCAAATGAAATCTATACTTGCTCATGGATAGATAAGTTTATTCGTTTGCACTTTGCACTTTTGCACTATGCTCTGTCTGTAATCCCTCTATTTGGGTTGAAAGTGCAATAGTGCAAGATGCATTTGATGTTTGGTGTTGAATTTTTCGATATTCGCCATGCTTGGTTTTTTCCAGAATTGGCTGCTTTGCCTGACAGAGTTTCTTTAATGCATAGAATACGGTTCTTCTGGGTATTTCATATATTTTCGCAGCAGCAATAGCATCGCTAGCTGTGAATGTATTACCCAACTGAGATAACCAGTCTTCTTTTACATCACCGATAGTATTAGACAAAAGTATCTCTTGTATCCTGTGGTAAGTATCTTCATAGTAATCAACCATACGGATTGCGGATTTCACAGAAGATAGACTTACAATATGCATATCTTCCTCGCCTACAGCCCATTTCATTATCTGAAATATCAAGGACGAACGTCCTGCATGGCCATTAAGTTTCATGCTGCGACTCTCCACATCTGCATCATCATCAATGCTATTAACATTATCAATGATATTGTTATACCAATCATAAAAATACACCTCCGCCTCCTCGGTCATTTCCAAAACTTTTGGTTCTGCAACATTCCTTGTTTCATTGATAGTGCAAGGAATTTCAAGGACTTTGTTGAGAATAGTCGCCCATTGCCCTGCTATATCAGGTTTAGGGACACTATTATCATTTCTTCTCCATCTTGAAATCTTCCTGTCTTTTGGAAAAATGAAGATAAACCTATCAAGGAATCCGTTAGCAATGAACTCTTTTCTGAACACCTCATGTAGCATATTGGTCTGTACCGTTCCTATTACATTAATACACGGCGTTTTAACACGAATATGACGTGATGAGGACTTGCGTAGAACTTTAATCGTACCACCACTATAAGCTGTTAGCAGAAGTTCAATAAGATTATTATTGCCATTGTATCTCTTTGCGAAATTGAATAGCCCAATGATTTCGTCTACAATTATAGCTATCCCTCGTGGATTGCGCCAATGAGCTTCTACCATTGCTTCTGGTGTGAAGTCAGATATAATATTGGTCAACCACTTGGGCGCTTTCAATTTATCATTTCCTCCGTTCGCCTGCTTGGTACGCTCATATTTCTCAAGTTCCTCGCTATATTTCTCGTCAAGACGATCATCCAAATCGTTGATAGGTTTGTAAAGGAAGTTAAGCGGAGGAGTTTTACCTAAACCAGGCCGCCCAATAAGCATCATATAAAGAGATGGACTATCTTTCCACTCATTCCTGATATTGATTTGGTACGAATTGCCAATGGCAGCCGCCATCGCAGATATAATAATGGAAGCCACATACTCAACATTGAAATTTTCATATCGAGAAAGATTCAGAATAATTTCCTGAATTTTATCAGGGAAAACATCTAGCGGCAAGCCTCCATCAAGATTATGCTCAACCTTTGCTCGGAGCATATTAGTTAAATGCAACTTATCGACCATAACCACCTCCTCTCCGCTGGGGTAGTTCATCACTTGTCGCAAATGCCTCATAATGAAAATTACGAAGGAATCGGTCTACATCTTCTTGAGTATACCAATATTTGTCTCCTTGACGTGAATATCCAAGGTAGCCATTATCACGCAATTTCTTTAGGTATTTTTCCTTTATACCCAATTTTGCCATCAGCGCCTTATTATCATACAGATGATTTTGGGGCATTTGATGTTGAGCCAAAGCCTTTTCCTGCTTCTCTACAGTGTGGAGAATTTTCTCCAGCAATTCCCGTTCACATAGGGACTCTACATTCTTAATTTTAGCCATATACAATTAAAATTATGGCTCAACTGTCCTGATGCGCACTCGGACTTTTAAGCCGGGTTATTTTGCCATGGTACGATTGTGCACATCGTCCATAACCGCAGCGAAAGTATAGAATCCTTAGGAGGTGAAAAGTTAGGATGAATTAGGCTAATGCGTTAGGAATAATGTTAGGATTGGGTTATTTTGATATTAGGATTGCAATATAACCACCTGATTATAAACAAAAAAGAGTAGCCAAGTGGCTACTCGAAAAATTTATCAATCTCTGTTGATTTTGTTGGTACTGGAAGATCTTTCCTATTTGAACGTGATTGCCCCAATCCTGAAACATCAAATAAATTATTTAGTTCCGTATCAGGAAAAAAGGCAGTTCTTCCAAATTTCCAAAATTCCCTATCATCAATATTGGAGACCGTTGGTTTATCTCCACAATATATACGACCACACATATATGCTAAAAGAACTTTAGACTCGTTCCATATATAGTGTGTGCCATCTTCTTTCATATAACCAGCTTCTATGGCCTTTGCAAAAACTTTACGAGCCAATTCTGTATCCAATGTTTCAGAAAGAATAATTTCAGCACCAACAGATACAACTTCTTCCACATTCTTAATATTTTTCTCACGAAGTATTTCTGCACCAATGACTAATGCAGCTGCTGAAATCAGAAACATAATTGTGCCCCAAAACTCTGATGAGCCAGTTTCGTTATCGCTGACAGGGTTTACAACCCCAAGTCCAACGAGTAATAATGTGCCTACGAATAATGTAATTGCACTCGACCATAGAATTACTCTTGCGTATTTTTTGAAGACGAAGGCAATTGCCAACAAAATAACGCAAAGACCAATATTAAGAAATATAATCTGCAACATACTTCATTCAAATTATTTCTAGAGTTTTAAATTCATCTTTCAAACGTGCTACCTCAGTAGAAAGAGTCTCCGGAAGAAATCTGGCATAAACTTTCTCTGTTACATCGGTACTACCATGTCCTAAAAGGCGACTTACTACAGTCATTGACAAACCTTTGTTTAATGCAAACACTGCAAATGAGTGTCTAGCTACATGCATTGACAAATTAAACGGTAGCCCAATCTGTTCACCCACTACCACAAGTGACTGATTGATGCATTTCGTGGCATTATTGCGAGCTTTATAAAGGGCTTCAGCATCATCTAGGTCTAATTCTTCTTTCACAAGATTGAATACATATTTGCAGCCTTCCCGTTTTTCTTGCCATTGTCTTAAAATAGATATAGCTTGTTCTGTAAGAGGAATCACATGGCGTTTGTTTGTCTTAATCATAATTTTTCTCAACTCTTTCTTCTCAAAGTTGATATGTCCCCATTGCAATGTCATTACGTCCACAACACGAAGTCCGCAAGCATGAAAAGCAAAGAAGAAAATCTCTAAAAACTCTCTTCTGCGTGGTTCAGGGCAGGTTTTGTAGTATTCCAATAGAGCAAGTAATTGTTCTTTATTCAGGCTTTTCCCATCAAATTCACTTTCCTCTTCAGACAAAGACACCTTAGTAATAATACGCATATCCTGTATTCTTGCATTAACAGAAGGTTCCAACATACCCATCTCACATGCGTAAGCACATGCTTTTAATATTGGTGTTAAAGAGTGATTGATTGTTGCATCACTATTCTGCTTTATCTCTCTACGCCACAAAATATATGCATCCAATAATTCAGGAGTGATATCGCCAACATAGATAGAGTCGGCACGATATGAACCCTGTTTCGTGGAACGAAGGAAGGCTTGGAATATATTCATTCCGCTTTTACCGTTTTCATATCGACTACGGCCAATCTTGTTTCTAGAGTATTCTGAATAAAGACGCTCCAATGTGAACTCAACAAAATCTTTTCCTTGGTCTGGACGCGTCAATGGCTTATCTGCAAGGAATCCCGAAATAATGTCAGCAGTGATTTGATTGGGATGCTTTTCATTATACTCTGCAAGCATAGAGTCAATCCGCTCAACACGTGCCAACAACAGTTGATTGAGACGTTTGTACTCAGATCCATAACTGACACGAATTTCTCCACGACCTTGATTGCCGTTCTGATTCCAGTCGGCCTCCTTAACAAAGACATTTGTTGTCTTACGTATAATTTGCCTATTCCAAGTATATTCCAACTCAATAGGGTAGGCTTTATTTTTGTCAGACTCCTTCGGAGTACGGAGACGATATTTGCCCAACGGATATAATCTCTTCGGTCTTCCCATACGCTTCCTTTTGTTTTAATATTCCTGAGGATGCACAAAGGTAGTGTATTTTAGACAAACAAACCCTACTTTCAAGAAGAAAAATTGCATTTTAGACAAACAAACCGCACCATTTAAACCTATAAAACACCAGCGGGACAAACAAATTATTTTTGCTTATCCCGCTGATATTTAAGTAATTAACTTAGATTATCCTTCTTAATATTCATCCTCGTTAAAGAAGAAGTCGTCCTTTGATGGATAGTCAGGCCAGATATCCTCAATTGACTCGTAGATGTCGCCCTCGTCCTCAATCTCCTGCAAGTTCTCCAATACCTCCAATGGTGCGCCAGAACGGATTGCGTAGTCGATCAACTCCTCCTTTGTTGCTGGCCATGGTGCATCCTCCAACTTTGATGCTAACTCTAAAGTCCAATACATATTTTCCAGTGTTTTTAGTTAAATAAATTCTTAGTTGGTAGCCATCGCTGGCTTTTTGCGGCGCAAAGATACAGAAAAAATGTAAAAAGCAAACACTTTGCTAATAAATCTTTTACGCCTCTTTGTCTTTTGTCGCCTAATGGCTTTTTCTTGCCTCAAAATGGCTATGGTATCCACTCAATCTCGGGTGTCGCTGTGAGGTGGGTCACCGTGCGTCCGAGCAGGTAGAAGTAGTCCGACAGACGATTCAGGTAGACCGTTGCGTCGTGGTCAATCCCATACGAAGCCCCCGCGCGGAGTGCTGCGCGCTCTGTGCGACGACATACGGTGCGGCAGATGTGGCAGAGTGATATGCGCTCGTCACCGCCAGGGATGGTGAACTTTGTGATGGCGGGCAACTGCTCCTGCATCGCATCTATCGCCTGCTCGAGTTCTGCGGAGGCATCACACTTGAGGCGGGAAACCTTATCCTCGCCACCCTTGCCAACGGCAAACAGAGCCGATACGGTCATCAGTTGGCACTCGATGCGGCGCAACTGACCCTCATAGAGCGCGAATTTCTCGTCGCCCATCAACTTGTCGGCAAGCAGGGCGGTGAATGCCATCAACTCATCCACGCAGCCGTAGGCCTCCACGCGCAGGTCGTACTTCTCGACGCGCACGCCGCCGATGAGCGATGTGCGACCCTTGTCGCCCGATTTGGTATATACACTCATAGTCTGAAAATTTGTTTCGGTAGGTGGTTGTTAAAGAGTAATAGATATGCTCTGTTGTCGATGCTTGTACAGCGGTGCGCCTCCACCAGAGCCTTGCATTCGTCGTCGCGCTTGCGGTCAAACGAGGGGTGCAGGATGCAGAGTGTTGTGCCTAACTCCTCGGCACGCGATGCCATCTTTCGCAGGTGCTCCTCGTCGCACGCCAGCGTGGTGATGACCATATCGACGCCCTCCATCTGCTTCACATCACAATCTATGCCGAAGGTAAAGTAGCGGCAGTGCTCCAGAAGGTTCTGCAACTCGATGGCGCGACGCTCCGAGAGCCCCAACTCCACAAGGCGAGCATAAAGGTCACACCTCTCGCCCTGCAACTTGCGGCACATAAAGACCTGACGCACAATCGCATATACGAATGGCGAGTGTACGCCGTGCCCACGCCAGTAGCGCCTGCGCTTGATGTTGCTCGGCAGGTTACGCAGACCGTAGAGTCGCTGCTTTATGTTTCTACCCGTGATTTTCACCTCTATTTCTTTAATAATCCCGCCAGACGACCTGTCGAGAATGCAATCTGCATATTGTATCCGCCAGTGTTGGCGTCGATGTCGAGCACCTCGCCCGCGAAGTACAAGCCCTTCACCTTGAGAGACTCCATCGTGTATTTGTTCACCTCGTCACACTTCACGCCGCCCGCCGTCACGATAGCGTACTCAAACGGAGCGTAGTCGGTGATAGGGAATACCATACCCTTCAAGACCTTGATAAGGCGGTGAATCTCGGTGTCGGTCACCTTGCGGATGTAGTTCTTCGAGTGGATATCCAACTCGTGGGCGATAGGAATCACAAAGTGCTTTGGTACCAACTTACGCAACAACTCCGAGAAGAACTCGTCGGGCTGCATCTCGGCAATCTCGCGCTTGATACGGTCGAAAAGCACCTCCTCTGTGAGGGCTGGCTTCATATCCACAACCAGTTTTACGCGCTTCTCATCCAGCAGGGCATCCACAGCATCGCGGCTCAAACGCAACGCCACAGCGCCCTCGATGCCGCGCTCCGAGAAACTGATTTCGCCAAACTCCTCGCGCACCAACTCGTTGTCGATAAACAACTTGGCGTTGATGTTCTTCAGTAAAAGACCATCCAGATACTTCTTCTGTGGGTGTGATGTGCGCAGTGGGGTGAGTGATGGGCGCACCTCCTCAATCGAGTGACCCAACTTGTCGGCGAAGAGGTAGCCGTCGCCCGTAGAGCCTGTGCCTGGGTAGCTTACGCCGCCCGTTGCGATGATAACATTCTCGGCCTCCTCTTTACGCAAGAAACCACGCTTATTCTGGAACATCACGCCATAGACCTTGCCGTCGATAGCGAGAATCTCTGTAACGCGAGTGTTGTATGCAATCTCCACCTCGTTGTCAAGGCAGTAGTCCACCAGTGCATTGGCGATGTCCCACGCCTTGCCGCTCTTGGGGAATACACGCTGACCGCGCTCAATATCGAGTTTCACGCCCTGACGCTCGAAGAAGCGGATTGTGGCCTTATTGTTGAACTCGGCAAAGGCGATGTCGAAGAAATCTGCATTTGTGCGGATTGCCTCCTTGAACTCCTCGGGTGGACGCGCATTGGTAAGGTTACAACGACCCTTACCCGTGATGCGAATCTTACGACCCGCCTTCTCCATCTTCTCCATCAGGAGTACCTTTTTGCCGTTTCTTGCCGCTGTGGCAGCCGCCATCAGACCAGCCGCGCCAGCGCCTATAACTATTACATCGTACATCTTAAGACTAAATTTTCCACAAATGTACAAAATTGTAGTTAAAATAGAATGCTTTTGGAGGATGAAATAGGCGGGTTTATGGTAAATTTTCTATCTTTGTGTGGAAAACTTACTTAATTTTAATGTTCAAAACAGATTTTTACTATGGAAAAGAAGTTGATATATCCCACACGCGGTGTCTGCTCGCGAGCAATCGAGATTTTGTTGGAGGATGATGTAGTGAAGAGTGTGCAGTTCTTTGGCGGCTGCAACGGCAACACGCAGGGCATCGCGCAACTCGTGCGCGGAATGAAGGCCGAGGATGTCATCGCTCGCGTGGAGGGTATCAGTTGCAACGGCAAGGGCACTTCCTGCCCCGACCAGTTGGCTCGCGCCCTGCGTCAGATGTTGGATAAATAAAACCTGAACAATATGAGAAGGAGAATCTTTAATTTCACGAAAGTTTTGATGCTTTTGTGTGCGTTGTCGTATTCGGTGGCGTGCAAGGAGCAGAGCACGATGCTGCCCGATGCGGAGCATCTCTCGCGCAGTTTCGATAATAAGGATAAAAAACTCTTTGCCCAGCCCGAGAAGGTGCATTACCCCGAGACCTGGTTCCATTTTATCGGCGGTAATGTTTCGCTTGAGGGTATCACTGCCGACCTGGAGGCTATCGCAGGGGCGGGCATTTCGGGTATCCACCTCTTTCACGGTCAGTTTGGAGGCAAGTGGCCAGAGACAGGCGAGGATATTACCTGCTTGAGCGAAAAGTGGGATGACGCAGTGAAATACACCGCCGATGAGTGCCAGCGCCTGGGACTCTCGTTTACGATGCAGAACTGCCCGGGTTGGGCAATGTCGGGTGGTCCGTGGATTGAGCCCGAGAATGCTATGCGTGACTTGGTACACTCGCGTACCGATGTCAGCGGCGGCGAGGTGAGTGTGAAACTCCCCATCGGCGAGCCAAGTCAGGAGGATTGGCGCGACTATCGCGATATTGCCGTTGTGGCATTCCCAACGCCCCCAAACGATACGGGCAAGCCGCTCGTCCCAAAGAGCGTGAAGGGTAGTGGCGATCACAAGTGGATGGGTCTGTTTACTGGCAAGAATATCATCTTCCCTCGCGGTGGCGAGGAGCATTGGGCTGAACTTACATTCGATGAGCCCGTGGTTGTGCGTGGTGTGGAGTTCCCTCCGCTTGCCCCTTATGACCAGCAGTGGTGCTACGAGCCTGATATCCATTTCTGGGTCTATGCCATTATGCCCGACGGCACTCGCAAGGCGATTGTGGATGCCGACATCCCTCAAACCAACTGGCAGGACTATCGTCACCTGACCTTCGCTTGCTCGGAGGTTGAGCCTACCGCCAAATTCAGAATTGAGATAGAGACCGCCCACGATATTCCGCTTGGAAACATCTATTTCTACACTGGCGCCCGCAAGAACAACTGGGAGGCGGAGACGGCGTGGACTCTGCGTGCCTATGAGCGTACGGGCGACGATGTGACCCACCCAAAGGAGACCTGCATCCAGAGCGATAAGGTGCTCGATATCTCGGAGTATATGGATGCCGAGGGCAACCTCAAG
>JAFZGC010000120.1 GCA_017555595.1 Paludibacteraceae bacterium
CTCGTCTCATTAAACTTCACATATCTAGGTCCTTTAAGTTTACCATCGATAAGGTAAGTTGTAATTGTTTTTCCGTGTGACATGGTGAGATTATTTTTTATTTTCTAAAATCATAGTATTTATCGCTGTCTGGCAATCAGAAATTACTCTTTTCAGTTGCTGCAGATGGGTCTCGAGATGTTTCTTTTCGTCCTCAAGAGATTTTAGTCGCGGATCTTTGGATGTAGAAAAGAATGCACCTGGTGTTCTATCGTTTTCTACTTCTTTTATCTTTGCCTCCACTTCCGCCAAGCGGCTTTTGGTTTTATAGGACTCTAATCGATAATTCTCTACAGCAAGCGACAACTGTATTCTGGTTAGTCGGTTGGTTTCTGCAGCTTGTTTTTGAATCGCATCAATTTGTCGTTACGCATCTTTAGACATGCGTTGAACCACCTTTCTATTAGAGCAACTGGTGATAATGATAGTAATAGCAGCTATCAATATAGCCACTATTGGACTTACAATCGTTGCCCACAACGCAATATTTGAAAGATTAGCCATTTCCATTCTATACCATCGTTACTTGCCCGCTTACGCTCCGCCGATGCCTTGGAAGCGTTCGAAGAAGGCTTTGAGTTTTTCGATGAGGGTTTTCTTTTTCTCCTCGCGGTTGCTGCCGCCGAAGCGGGACATTGGTGGCATGATGCCATCGATATCCGTGCCAGAGGTTTTGAGTGCGCCAATAGCAAAAGCGTTATCAATAAACGCACGCGTCTTCTCCTCGTTGAGGCGTTCGTCGTTGACCAATTGCACGAGTTGTTTCTCGCGCTCCGCTTGCACAAAGGCTACCCATTGCAAATAAACATCGTCGTCGCTATCGTTCAGCGTATGAATGAAGTTCTCCACCAATTCTCTTTTGCTACGCAACTCCAGACTGGATGACATCGCCTTGCGGATAGAAGTGAGAATCTCTCTATCTTGGCAATGGCTATCGTGGAATTTCTTCACGAGCAATAGGATATAGTCGATATTCACTTCAATCTGCTTGATAAGCTCCACCTCAAAGACAATATCATCCAAAATGCTCTCTTTGGGCAATGCTTCGCGGTTGAGTTTCCACTCCTCATAGAGGTCGTTGTAGTGACTGGTATAGTCTTGCATATCAAACTCGGATAGTATCTCCAATCCCTCAAACTCATCGAAAGTAGAGAGCAGGTTCTTGCAGCGCAAGACCTCGCCAAAGAGTTTGATAAACTGCTTTTGTTGTTCCTCGCTCACGATAGGCATTTCGCTGAGTGGGAACTGCGTTTGCAATTGCTCTACAATCTCGCTATAGCCCATGTGGTAGCGTCCTTTGCGGTCGGTATAGCCCTGGTAGTACTCCAAGAAACTGCGTAAAATACAGATACCGCCTGCATCTTTATCGCCAAAGAGGGCAATAGCTTCCTCGGTGGCTGCTTGCAGGTTGCGGAAGCATACGATATTGCCATACTGCTTCACAGAATTGAGAATGCGGTTGGTACGTGAGAACGCTTGAATCAATCCGTGCACGCGTAGGTTCTTGTCCACCCAAAGGGTATTGAGCGTGGTAGCATCGAAGCCCGTGAGGAACATATTCACTACCAAAAGGAGATCCAGTTCGCGGTTCTTCATACGCATAGACACATCCTTGTAGTAGTTTTGGAATTTGTCGGCAGAGGTGTCGTAACTCGTACCAAAATAAGCGTTGTAATCCATAATGGCAGCCTCCAAGAACTCGCGGCTCTGTTGGTCGAGTCGGTCGGTGTTCTCGTTGTTCTCGTCGATGAGTCCATCCTCTATCTCCTCCTCATTGGCGCCATAACTATAAATAAGGGCTATCTTCAGTCGGCGGTCGGGTGTGAGTGCCTCCATCTGCTTTTGAAACTCCATGTAATACAATTTGGCTGCCTCGATACTGGTCACGCAGAAAATAGAGTTGAAGCCATGCAAAGCCACTTTCTTTTTCACTTCTTCCACCTTGTCGCTTACTACCTCGCTGATATTCATCACCTTGCTATACGCATAGGACTTGCTACCGCGATAGGTCTTGTGGTCGAAATGGTCAAGGATATATTTCGTGACATTCTTCACACGCTCGGGTGCCAGATAGACTGCTTCGCGGTCGATGTCTTGCACAGGTTTGTCCAGGATGTTCTGTTCTTTGTCAATGGTTTTGATATAATCCACCTTGAAGGGCAGCACATTGCGGTCTCCGATGGCATCCACGATGGTATAGGTATGCAGTTGGTCGCCAAACGCCTGCTGTGTGGTGCGAAGCGCACCCGATGTGCCAGCGTTCTGCGCAAAGATAGGCGTACCTGTGAAACCAAAGATATTGTATTTCTTAAAATGCTTGGTGATGAGGGTATGCAACTCGCCAAACTGACTGCGGTGGCACTCGTCGAAGATGAGCACGATACGCTTTTGCAAAGCGGGATGCTGTGGGTTACGTTTGATAAAGATAGAGAGTTTTTGGATGGTCGTGATGATGATACGCGCATCCTCTTTCTCCATCTGCTTGGTGAGTATGGCGGTAGAGGTATTGCTGTTGGCAGCCCCTTTCTCAAATCGGTCATACTCGCGCATAGTTTGGTAGTCAAGGTCTTTGCGGTCCACCACAAACAGCACTTTGTCGATATAGTCCAATCCTGTTGCCAGTTGTGCGGTCTTGAAGCTGGTGAGGGTCTTGCCCGAACCAGTGGTGTGCCATATATAGCCACCGCCTTCTATCTTACCATAGGTGCGGCGGTTGTGGGAAATCTCTATGCGTTGGAGAATACGCTCGGTAGCCACAATCTGATAAGGTCGCATAACGAGCAGCAGTTTCTCGGTGGTGAAGATGCAATACTTGGTCAAGATATTGAGCAGCGTACCTTTGGTAAAGAAAGTGCGTGTGAAGTCCATCAGGTCGAGGATGGTGTTGTTCTGCGCATCTGCCCAATAGGAAGTAAATTCAAAGGAGTTGCTCGTTTTGCTCTTGTTCTTGCGCTGCATCTTGCCAAACTCGCGGACATGGTTGAAGCGAGTGGTGTTGCTATAATACTTGGTGATAGTGCCGTTGCTAATCACGAACAGCTGCACAAACTCGTAGAGTGCGCTACCTGCCCAGAAGGAGTCGCGTTGGTAGCGATTGATTTGGTTAAACGCCTCTCGGATGTTCACGCCTCGGCGTTTGAGTTCGACATGCACCAGCGGCAAACCATTGACCAGGATAGTCACATCGTAGCGGGTGGCGTGTGCTCCACTCTCCTCCTCGTATTGGTTGAGCACTTGGAGGTGGTTCTCGTGGATATGTTTTTTGTTGATTAGGGCGATATTGATAGTATTGCCCGCATTGGTTTTGAATGGAATAATGGGGTCGTTCTGTATACGATTGCTTTTCTCTGCAATGCCTTCGTTGGGGTTGGCAACAATCTCCGCAAAGAAACGCTTCCACTCGTCATCGGCAAACTGATAGTTGTTGAGTTTCTCGAGTTGCTTGCGCAAGTTATTAACCATCTCACTCTCTGAGTGGATAGTGATGTACTCGTATGCTTGTTTCTCGAGTTGCTCAATGAACGCGTGTTCGAGGGCAGCCTCGCTCTCGTACTGCTTAGCACGCTTGCCATCGCTCTCGTACTTGGCAACTACTGTGCTATCGGTGTTCTTGCTGATGATTTCGTAGTGGGTCATTGCTGTTTGTGTTTGATTAAGGAACAAGGAGCAAGGAGTAAAGACTTATTACTTTTGTCTGATTAGTCGTTACTGATATGTCTTGGATCTTGGTTCCTGGTTCTTGGTTCATTGCTTAACCAAAGGTTAACAACTTATCTCGGTAGTGTTCGTATTGCTTTTGGCGGAGGTCGATCTCTGCGGGTAGTCCCTCACGAATATCGTGGCAAAGCTTGTCGAAACGGTCAAGGATAGACACAATACGCTCCTGCTCAGATAATGGTGGAAGAGGGATAGAGATTTTATTCAAAATTTCTTGTGTTAAACTAGGAACTCCACCTGCCTTGTTTAATGTTTCTAGATGCATATTTTGCAGTAAATAAAACAGGAACTTAGGAATAATGACCTCATTGTTGATAATGGTATAAAATATAGTATCAACATTCCAAAATGGCGTTTCTAGATAAAATAGATTTGACAATGAACCTTTACGAGGTATTAAAACAGTAGGCTTATCATATACAGCCGTATCA
>JAFZGC010000121.1 GCA_017555595.1 Paludibacteraceae bacterium
CGTAATCCGAAACTGTTTACTTACGGACTGAACGGACAAGCCTGTTTGAAGCAATTTTAACGCCTCCATTTTTAACTCTAATGACACTTTTGGTCTCATAATTAAGAACTTAATGTGTCCAAAAAATGGGGGTCAATACATCATGGGGTATTCATGGGGTATTCGTGGGATATTCATGGGGTATTCATATGTGTCGGTTATGTATCGGTTATGTATCGGGTATGTATCGGGTATGTATCGGAACATATGGGCAGCGAGAGGGTGCGAAAAAACAGGTAAAAAATGGGGCTAACCACGGATGGGCACGGAAACTCGGGATATGATACCTCCTACGCCTACGGCGAGAGATCTAAACTATCTAAACCAAAAATGAGAATATTTATCAACAAAGAAAACAATAAACATCCTTGCGCTGGCGAGCAGAAAGCCAAACTATCTAAACCAAAAGCAACATGAATTATAAAATCAACAACTCAAACAATAAAAATCACAACAGCAATACCCTTGTTACAAAGTGAATATCAAGGCATTAAAGGAAGAAAGAGAAAAAATATATATTTTTTTAAGCAAAAGATTTGCATATGTGAAATTTTTGTTGTAATTTTGCAGTTGAATTAGGCGGTAAGGCGAGAGGCGAAAGGCGAAAGGCGAAACATTATTATAATACTATACAGTTCGTATGACACGACATGAACAACTGATTGAAGCACTACAACACAATTTTGGTTTTGATTCGTTCAAAGGAAACCAAGAAGCAATCATCAACAATCTCATGGATGGTAAAGATACCTTTGTATTGATGCCAACGGGTGGAGGAAAAAGCCTATGCTATCAGTTACCATCACTGCTGATGGATGGCGTAGCCATTGTTATATCACCACTGATAGCCTTAATGAAAAATCAAGTGGATGCTATGCGCAATTTCTCGGAAGAGGACGGCGTGGCACACTTCTTGAATTCATCACTCTCTCGCCCCGAGATTCACGCGGTAAAAGCAGACGTTTTGGCAGGTAAGACCAAGTTGTTGTATGTAGCCCCAGAGTCGCTGACAAAAGATGAAAACGTAGATTTCCTGAAGGAGGTAAAAATATCATTTTATGCAGTGGACGAAGCACATTGTATCTCAGAGTGGGGACATGATTTTCGTCCAGAATATCGTCGTATTCATCCTATTGTTGAGCGCATTGGCAAAGCTCCTATCATAGCCCTGACGGCAACAGCCACACCTAAGGTACAGCACGATATACAAAAGAATTTAGATATGCTCCATGCCACTGTATTCAAGTCATCGTTTAATCGTCCGAACCTCTATTACGAAGTGCGTGAAAAGACGGAAGATGTGGACAAGGACATCGTGAAATATATCCGAACTATGAGTGGCAAATCGGGTATTATCTATTGTTTGAGCCGCAAGACCGTTGAAGAGTTGGCTGCTACACTAAATGCCAACAACATCCCATCGCTTCCCTATCATGCAGGTATGGATGCAGCAACCCGCAGCACCAACCAAGATGCGTTTTTGATGGAGAAAGTGCAGGTGATTGTAGCCACCATCGCCTTCGGTATGGGCATTGACAAACCCGATGTACGCTTTGTGATTCACTACGATATTCCAAAATCATTAGAGGGATACTACCAAGAGACTGGTCGTGCAGGTCGCGATAGTGGCGAAGGACAATGCATCTGTTTCTACTCGCCCAAAGATATTGAGCGATTGCGCAAGTTTCAACAAGGCAAACCTATTGTAGAACAAGAAATAAGTAACCTGCTATTGTTTGAAACACAGTCATACGCAGAAAGTCCAATCTGCCGCCGCAAATTGCTATTAAACTATTTTGGCGAAGAATATAACCAAGAAAAATGTGGTAACTGCGACAACTGCAAGAAGACCTATCGCATGATGGATGCCACAGAGTTGTTGGGATTAATGCTGGAAACTATCCACCAACTGAACGAGAAATTCCGCTCACGTCATATTGTAGATATTATAAAAGGTAACGAGACTTCCACAGCCGTATCATACCGCCACGTTGACTTGGAGAATTTTGGTTGTGGTGAAGATGAAGATGAAACAGTATTGCATGCAATCATTCGCCAAGCGTTATTGAAAGGATACATCAAGAAAGATATTGAGTCATACGGCGATCTAAAACTGACACCCGAAGGTAGGAAATTTATGCGACGACCTACCAAATTTGAAGTACCTATTGAGGTACATGATGATGAGAATGACGCAGATATGGAAAATGGTATTGGCGCTTGTGCTGCTGCAGATGATGTGCTATTCTCCATATTAAAGGATTTGCGCAAGAAACTCAGTAAGCGCATGAATGTTCCGCCATTTGTGATCTTCCAAGATGGCAGTTTGGAAGCAATGGCAACCAGTTATCCTATCACGTTGGAGGAATTGCAAAATATCCCAGGCGTGGGTGTTGGCAAGGCTAAACGTTACGGCGATGAGTTTGTAAAACTGATTAAGGGGTATGTAGAGGAGAATGATATTATTCGTCCTGAAGATTTGCGTGTCCGTACTGTAGCCAAAAACTCGGCTCGCAAGATAGCAATTATCCAAGCCATTGACCGTCGCGTAGCCTTGGACGACTTGGCAGAACGCTTGGGCATGTCTATGGAAGAGATGCTGGAGGAGATAGAAGCTATCGTATATTCAGGAACGAAATTGAACATCAAATACTTTATAGAAGAAGTGGTTGATCCAGATGAGGAATTTGATATCTATGACTACTTCCGCCATGCAGAGAATGATAGCATCAAATTAGCCATGGAAGAGTTGGGCGAAGATGACTATGATGAGATAAACGTGCGATTGGTGAGAATCAAGTTCCATAGTGAACTTGGGAATTAGTTTGAAGACCGCCTCGCTGTCAGAAGTCAGACCGCCTCCGGCTGTTAGATCGCTGACGCTGTTAGATATGAGAAAAGGTGAGATAGATATTATCACATTGGGTTGCTCGAAGAATCTGGTGGATGCAGAGCGATTGATGCGCCAATTGGAGTTGGCAGGATATCGCTGTGTACACGATTCAGCTGACCCAAAAGGTGAGATAGCTATCATCAATACCTGCGGCTTCATCGGCGACGCCAAAGAAGAAAGCATAGATATCATCCTGCAATTTGCGGAACGCAAAACCAAAGGCAAACTGCGCAAGTTGTATGTCATGGGGTGCCTCTCACAACGTTATAGAGAAGATTTGCCAGGAGAGATACCTGAGGTAGATAAGTGGTTTGGAAAGTTTGATTATCTGGGGATAATAGATGAGGTTAAAGGCGAAAGGTTAAGAGCACCCCACGACACAAGTGTCGTCGGGGACCCCGCTAAGGTTAAAGGCAGGGATTATGAACGGAAGCTCACAACGCCAGAACATTATGCGTATCTGAAGATAGCAGAGGGGTGCAATAGGTACTGCTCATACTGCGCCATACCGTTGATTACGGGAAAATTTACATCACGCCCCAAAGAAGAGATACTGGACGAGGTAAGATGGTTGGTTGGCGAAGGCGTGAAGGAGTTCAATGTGATTGCACAAGACCTGTCCAGTTACGGATTGGACCTCTACGGAGAGCACCGATTGGCAGAATTGGTAGATGAAATGGCGCAAATAGAAGGTGTGGAATGGATACGATTGCACTATACCTACCCTACCGATTTCCCATACGACCTGCTACCCGTGATGGCGAAGCACAAGAACGTGTGCAAGTATATGGACATTGCGTTGCAACACTGTTCGGATAATATGCTCAAGAAAATGCACCGCCATATCACCCGCGAGGAGCAAGACGCGGTGATTGCACGTATACGCCGTGAGGTGCCAGGAATATGTATTCGCACCACCCTATTAGTGGGACACCCTGGAGAGACGGAGGAAGATTTTAATGAATTGTGCGAGTGGGTAAAAGAAATGAAGTTTGAGCGATTGGGAGCCTTTGCGTATAGCGAAGAAGAAGGAACGTTTGCGGCAAAACACTACAAGGATGATATCCCTCAAGAGGAGAAAGAGCGTCGAGTGGACAAACTGATGGCTATACAACAGTCGATTTCATCGGATATTTTGAGCCAAATGGTGGGCACCACACAGCGCGTGGTGATAGATAGAGAGGAAGTAGAATACTATATAGGACGCACAGAGTACGATTCGCCCGAAGTAGATTGCGAAGTGCTGATAGAGAAGGAGGCGAGAGGCAAAAGGCTAAAGGTAGGAGAATATTACGAGGTAACTATCATAAAATCAGAGGACTTTGACCTCTACGCACGATTATGAAGACGAAAGAACTAATCCAACACATTGCGACAAGCACCTCCACAACGAAAACACGTACGGAGGAACTGCTGAATGCAACCGTGGCAGTACTACAAAAAGAACTGTTAGCAGGCAAGAGTGTACAATTGCAGCATTTTGGCACACTGGAAATGACACGCAAGAATGCGCGTACCGTAGTACACCCTAAAACCAAAGAATTGACCACTATACCAGAGAAAATGCAACTGAGTTTCAAGGTCAGCAACACTATTAAAGAAGTACTAAAAAACGTATAACCTATGGCAAACGACAAACTGACATGGAGTGAACTGCGCCAAGCAGTGGCAGAATACGCCAATACTTCGGAACAAGAAGCGGGACAGTTTCTCAATGCCTTATTGGAAGGCGTTGTAGAAGGATTGAAGACTGACAAACAAGTAAAAATCAAAGGATTAGGTAGTTTTTCGCTCAAAGCTATTGCGCCACGTAAGAGTGTGAACATAGCTACTGGCGAAGCATTTACCATTGATGGATACAACAAACTAGCCTTCAGCGCAGAATCTATGCTCAAAGAAAGCGTGGAGAAACGTTTGGAACACCCCAAAACAGAAGCCGTGATGGCAGAGATTAATAATGACCCTATCAAGAAACTCGGTGAGCAAGCTGATGAAATCGTGGATATCTTGGCAGAATTGGGACAAGCGGTATCCAAACCATCTAACGAAGGTTTGGAAGTTGAAGAGGTTTCAGAAGTTCCAGAGGCAGAAGCGGAAACACCTACACCAGAGCCAATAAACGAACCTATGGAGGAAGCGGTGGAGGAAGTTGCAGAGGAACCTATTAAGGAGGAGCCTAAACAAGAACCTACATGTAAACCTGCATGCAAGAGCTGTAAATGGGTATGCTGGGTGATTATGGCGGCTATATTATTAGGAGTAGTTGGGGCGGGCGTATATTTCCGTGCGACATTGATACAATGGTGGCAATGTATGCAGGACTGTCAGCCAACCATGGAAGTTGAAGAAGTTGTAGAAGTTGAAGAAGTTGTAGAAGTAACCGAATTGACATTAGCAGAGAAGCCACGCGAATATGTGAACTTTATCGGTATTGAGCGTGTAGGAGAAGATAGTCGTTTGGCGTGGATTGCGTATAAATACTATGCACAAAAGGATTTGTGGGTCTTTATTTACGAAGCCAACCGCGACCTTATTGCTCATCCAAGCAAAGTACGCCCAGGACAGTATATCCGTATTCCAGATTTGAGCGAGGAGTATCGCAATCTTTACAATCCTGAACTGAAGCAACTGGTGGATAGTTTGGCGGTGGAGTACTTGAAGAAGTAGGCGAGAGGTTAAAGGTTAAAGGCAGGGGTATTTGAACGAAGATGTAATTCATATTCACAGAGCGCGAACGCATAACCTAAAGGACATTACCGTAGATATACCACGCAACAAGCTGGTAGTTATCTCGGGTGTCAGCGGAAGCGGAAAATCATCTTTGGCCTTCGACACATTGTTTGCCGAAGGTCAAAGGCGTTATGTGGAGAGTCTGAGTTCGTATGCACGCCAGTTTCTTGGGCGCATGCAGAAACCCGATGTGGACTTCATCGACGGTATTCCACCAGCTATTGCTATTGAACAAAAAGTTACGAACCGCAACCCACGCAGTACAGTGGGTACAGTGACAGAGATATACGAGTATCTTAAATTGTTGTACGCTCGTGCGGGAAAGACGATCTCCCCTATTAGTGGACAAGAGGTCAAGCGCCATAGTATCCATGATGTGGTGGAGTGTCTGCGCCAATTGCCTGTGGGGACAAAAGTGATGCTACTATCGCCTATTGTAGCAGAGAAAGTTGCTGAACAATTGGAGATTTGGCAACAGCAGGGCTTTTCGCGTCTTTACCGCATAAACGAAGATAACACTAGTGAGGTATTGCGTATCAGTCCTAATATTTCTGATTTAAGCATTAGAAATTCTACTTTCCTATTGGTGGATCGTCTTATCGCGGACGGCGAACAGAGCACCCTTAACCGTTTTGCAGACTCGGTGCAAACTGCCTTTTTTGAAGGCAAAGGGGAGTGTAAGTTAGCGATTGAATTGTCTGAGAACGCCAAGCAGGAATCAGGAATCGGGAATCAAGAATCAAATAATAACTATATTGAAACATTCTCCCAACGCTTTGAGGCAGATGGGATTACGTTTATGGAACCCACAGAGCACCTATTTGACTTTAACAGCCCATTAGGTGCGTGCCCTACTTGCGGCGGCTATGGTAATGTGATTGGCATTGATCCCGATTTAGTTGTTCCCGACAAGACCAAGACAATATACGAAGGCGCTATCGCTTGCTGGCGTGGCGAGAAGATGAGCCAATGGAACGACGCTTTAATCTATGCTGCAGATAAGTTTGACTTCCCAATCCACACACCCTTCTACGCCCTCACCAACGAGCAAAAGCAGTTGCTGTGGCTTGGAAATGAACATTTTCATGGACTAAACGACTTTTTCCACGAATTGGAGAGCAAACAATATGCCAAGATTCAATATCGCGTGATGCTTAGTCGCTATCGTGGTAAGGCTATATGCCCAGACTGTCTTGGCAAACGCCTACGCAGAGAGGCGGATTATGTGTTGGTATGTGGCAAGTCCATTACGGAGCTATGTCAGATGCCAATTGATAGTTTACACTTGACAGTTGACAGTTGGCAATTGCCAGAGGCGTTTGCTCCGCTACTGATGGAGATTCGTTCGCGATTGCAGTTTATGCAAGATGTGGGGTTGGGTTATTTGACGCTCAGCCGAATGTCAAGCACCTTATCGGGTGGCGAAGGTCAACGCATCAACTTAGCTAAATCGTTGGGCAGCAGTTTAGTAGGTTCGTTATACGTATTGGACGAACCCAGTATAGGTCTGCACCCACGCGATACTCAACGCTTGATTCATGTGCTGAAGCAATTGCGCGATTTGGGCAATACGATTGTGGTTGTGGAGCACGATGATGAGATACAAAAAGCTGCAGATTACACCATCGAGATTGGCCCCAAAGCAGGTCGCCATGGTGGCGAAGTAGTGTATGCTGGTGCGCCAAAGATAGAGAAGTTCACCTACTCCATTCCGCCTTTCCGCCGAACTTGGAATAATTATATTGAGGTGATTGGTGCGACAGAGAACAACCTCAAGAATATCAATGTCCGTTTCCCACTGAATGTGATGACGGTGGTGACGGGTGTCAGCGGTAGTGGCAAATCATCGCTTATTACCAAGGTACTCTACCCTGCGTTGAAGAAGCATTACGGTGGTATTGCAGAGCGAACAGGGGACTTCGGCAGTCTGCGCGGTAGTCTGCATTTGATTCATAATGTGGAGTTTGTGGATCAAAACCCACTGACCAAGTCTTCGCGTTCAAACCCAGTGACCTACCTCAAGGCATACGACGAGATTCGCAAATTGTACGCCGACCAACAACTCAGCAAGCAGATGGGCTTTACCCCTGCGCACTTCTCGTTCAACACCATGGGCGGACGCTGCGAAGCGTGCCAATGCGAGGGTAAGGTGACCATTGAGATGCAGTTTATGGCGGATATCACGCTGGAGTGCGAACACTGTCATGGCAAGCGATTTAAGCAAGATGTCTTGGATGTTCTCTACCGTGAAAAGAGCATTTACGATATTCTGGAAATGACTGTCAATCAAGCCATTGAGTTCTTCTCCGAGGACTCAGCTTGCAAGAAGATTGTCAATCGCTTGCGCCCACTACAAGATGTGGGTATTGGCTATGTGAAATTGGGGCAAGCAGGTAGTACATTGTCGGGTGGAGAGAGCCAACGCGTGAAGTTGGCTTCGTTCTTGGCGCAGGAGAATGCCAGTCCTACATTGTTTATCTTTGATGAGCCCACCACAGGCTTGCACCATCACGATGTCACTGTGCTGCTGAAAGCACTTTACGCATTGATTAGTAGAGGACATACGGTGCTGATTATTGAGCATAACCCATCGGTTATCCTATCGGCAGACCATATCATTGACCTCGGCAAAGAGGGCGGCGACTTAG
>JAFZGC010000122.1 GCA_017555595.1 Paludibacteraceae bacterium
AAATTTTGCTTTTTGTTTTGCCATGTGAGAAAAATGCACTATCTTTGCACAGATTTTTGTAGTCTCATCGGGAATCGAACCCGAATCTAAGTCTTAGGAGGACCTTATTCTATCCATTGAACTATGAGACCTCGTCGGAATGCACTTGTCGCATTGACTACCACTTTAGTGGCATTGTGCGACCGCTATTCCTCCTCATTAACTCGGGCTCACGAAGCCCTCGTTAGTTTTTTGCGATTAATAGGAACGCGCTTACGATTCAAATAGGCTGCAAAGGTACAACATTTTTTTGAAATATGAAAGAGATACTGCATTTTTTGACAGAATTATCGTGTAATAATAACCGTGAATGGTTTAATGAACACAAAGATTGGTTCCGCGATTGCCAACAGCGTTTTGAGCAGTTTACTGCCGATTGGCTGGTTCGCCTTGCGGATATAGACCCTGAATTGGCAGGTTTGCAGCCTAAAGATTGTATTTGGCGAATCTATCGTGATGTGCGTTTTTCGCATGATAAACGCCCATTCAAAGAGTGGTTTGGCGTTTTTCCTGCGGCGAAGGGTGGAAAGAAAAGCGACAGAGGAGGGTATTATATTCATATCCAACCTGACAAATGTATGTTTGCTGGCGGTATGTGGTGTCCTAATAAGGATTTGCTACGCGCTGTCCGCCGAGAGATATTGGCGAACTATGACGAGGTGGAGGATATATTTGCTAATCCCATGACCAATAAGTATTTCCAAGATTTTGATACCGACCAAATGCTCAAGAAAGTACCACAAGGATTTCCCACAGACTTTGAGCATGCGGATTGGTTGAAGCGCAAAGCATATACATTTTCAACGCCACTGACGAACGAGCAGGTGTGTAGTAGCGATTTCTTGGATTTAGTAACAGATATTTCTCGAGCAGCCAAACCGATTAACGATTTTCTTAACTATACCTTTGAAGAATATGGCGAGTTTCCAGATAGAAGATAACCACAATCCCCAGCGGCAGGCTGGGGATTGTGGTTTGTTTAGAGGACGCTCGCAAGCGAGCTACTATTTAATGTTTAGAGGAGTTCAACCGAACGATTAACGAACTTCGCCAATGCCTCGCCCTTCAACTGTCCTGCTGCCAACATAGCAATGTCAATCAACTGATGCAACTTGTCGGAAGTAGCGGCATAAGCACCATATTGCTCCTTGAGTTGTTGCTTGAGAGCTGCTAACTCTTTGGTTATATTGGTGACTGCATCCTTCTCCTCTTGGGTTAGATCGGCATCCTTCTTGCCTTTTTGTGCCTCTTGTAAAGTAGCTTCTTCAACTTTCTTTGCAGCAAGTTGCTCAAGGATTGGGGTAGTGCCCACTGCGCAAGCTGCGGTGATTTCAGCAAGCAAAGCCTTCACCTTGTCGTTCGCTGTATTGATGACCAAGTTGTATTGGTCAGGCATATTTCCGTAGAATGACATGCCTTGTTGATGAACTGACATCTCCTTCATACGGCGCATGAACTCATTTTGGGTCAAGAAAACAGGAAGAGCATCCGCAGAAACAGCTTCCAAACTTACATTATAGCGGGTTTTATCGTTTTTTGGCAACAGAGTCTCAAAGCTATAGCGAAGTGCATTCTCCTCATTCTCTGTGAGTTCCACTTTTTCTTTGTCTTCTTTTTGGATGATATTCTCAATCACATCGGAATCTACGCGCACAAAGCGAACAGCCAATTTGCTGCTGTCGGTAGATTCGAAACTCTTTTGCTCGAGTTGCGACATGGCATGTACATCCAATTCGCCATCCATGAGAAGTACGTCGTAGCCTTTCTCCTTGGCACGTTGGATATACGCGTAACTGGCATCAGCATCTTGTGCGTAAAGCATGATAAGGTCGCCGTTCTTATCCGTCTGAGCCTCTTTGACTTGTGCCTTGTATTCCTCAAAAGTAAAGTACTTACCGTCAAGATTCTTTAATAGAGAGAAACCGATAGCGCGGTCGTAGAACTTCTCATCGCTGAGCATGCCGTATTGGATAAAGAGTTTGATGTCATTCCATTTTTGTTCAAAGTCCTCTCGGTCGCTTTTGAAAATCTCTGCCAATTTGTCAGCCACTTTCTTGGTGATATGGTTGGATATTTTCTTTACATTGTTATCACTTTGCAGGTACGAACGGCTCACATTCAGCGGAATATCTGGCGAGTCGATTACACCATGAAGTAATGTCAAGTATTGTGGCACGATGTTCTCTACCTCATCGGTGACGAACACTTGGTTGCAATACAATTGAATCTTATTACGCTGAATATCAATGTTGTTCTTGATGCGAGGGAAGTAAAGGATACCCGTCAAATTGAATGGGTAATCCACATTGAGGTGGATATGGAAGAGAGGCTCATCCATTTGATGAGGATAGAGTTGGTGATAGAACTTCTTGTAGTCCTCCTCGGTCAAATCCGCAGGTTTGCGTGTCCATGCTGGATTCACATCATTGATGATATTTTCCTCGTCGGTTTCTACTTGTTTGCCGTCTTTCCACTCCTTCTTCATGCCAAAAGCAATCTCAACAGGAAGGAACTTGCAATACCTCGTCAGCAAGCCTTCTACGGTGCTATCTTCCAAATACTGAGTGTATTCCTCGTTGATGTGCAATACGATATCTGTTCCGCGATCGGCTTTGATGGTCTCCTCCATCGTGTATTCAGGTGAGCCGTCGCAAGACCAATGCACAGCTTTGGCATCCTCTTGGTAAGAGAGGGAGAATATCTCCACTTTGTCTGCCACCATGAAAGCAGAATAGAAACCAAGACCGAAGTGACCGATGATAGCTTGGGCATTATCTTTGTACTTATTGACAAACTCCTCAGCACCTGAGAACGCGATTTGGTTGATATACTTATCCACCTCATCGGCTGTCATACCTATACCATGGTCTTGTACGGTGAGGATCTTTTTCTTTTTATCAACAAGAATGCGCACGCGTGTATCGCCCAATTCGCCTTTGGCTTCGCCCACAGAAGCGAGGGTTTTCAATTTTTGTGTAGCATCTACTGCGTTAGAAACTAACTCGCGAAGGAAAATCTCGTGGTCAGAATAGAGAAATTTCTTGATGATGGGGAAGATGTTTTGCGATGTTACCCCGATATTACCTGTTTTGCTCATAAGTGTATTATAGTTTTAATAGTTTCAATTGGTTTATAATAGTTTTAGAGGTGTTGATACAAATTCCTTGCCAAACTATTTTACCATTTTTTTTACTGCCAAAATGGCAGGTGTTAAAAGGTTTTTGTTGTCGAGAAGCAGCGAATGAAATGTTGCAATGTATTTTCTCTCTACAAATTTAGTCTAAAAATGTGGTTTTTTTTGGGGTAGATATATCTTTTCTCCTATCTCTGCCGTTACCATTCCGTACCATCCTTTAGTTTCCCTATTGTTTAACAACCATTTGCGGCTTGAGATAAGGAAAGATGAATGTATTTTATAAATTTTGATGTGGTTGCCCTAGTATGAGGGAATTTTTCTTGTATATATACATTTTTTTTTGTACCTTTGCACCTTGAATGAAAAAGAATAGTGTTATATTTTTCTTTTTGGGAATGCTATTAGTCGCATTGGCCGTATTAGATACCTGCACTGGTTCGGTGTGGATTTCTCCGTTGAAGTTTATATCTCCTCCCTTTATGGAGGGGACGGGGGGGGAGGCAATGCAAGAGCAGATCCTCCTCCACCTCCGTTTACCTAAGATGTTGACTGCAATATTGGCGGGTTCCTCGCTTTCGGTGGCGGGATTGATGATGCAAACGCTCTTTCGTAATCCATTGGCAGGACCATATATCCTCGGAGTATCATCAGGAGCAAGCCTCGGTGTGGCATTGGTCACAATGTGCGGCGTAGCATTGGGTAGCAGTGGTTTGATGAGCGGAGCGGCGATTGTAGGCAGTGTGCTGGTCATGCTGCTGGTCATGTTGATTGCCAAACGTATTCGAAGCAATGTCACTTTGCTCATTGTGGGTATGATGGTCGGTAATATCGCAGGGGCATTGGTAAATATGATCCAGAACTTCGCTAATCCAGACTCGCTCAAGTTGTTCATTGTTTGGACGTTAGGTAGTTTGAATGGTGTTAGCTGGAACGAGATGCCTACTTTGGTAATAGGTATTCTACTCGCAGTTGTATTGGTGCTGATGCTTGTCAAACCGCTCAATGGTTTGCTCTTGGGCGAAGACTATGCACGTGGACTGGGCATCAATGTAGAGCGAACCCGCTGGATGATGGTTGTGGCTAGTTGTTTGTTGGCAGGTAGTGTCACGGCCTTCTGTGGACCTATTGCGTTTATCGGAGTAGCGGTACCTCATATAGCACGTGGTGTCTTTTCCACCAGCAACCATCGCTTGACTATACCAGCTTCTGCATTGATTGGCGCGAATATCTTGCTTATTTGCGATATTCTTTGTAACCTTGGTACATACTCGTTGCCTATATCCACTATGAGTGCTCTCTTCGGTGCACCGATTATCCTGTGGATTGTATTGAAAAAGAAATAAATCTTATGCGCAAATTCGCTTGGTTCATAGCATGCTTATTCGTGTTGGTAGGCTGCCGCACACAAAACACACTTCCCTTAAGGGAGGGGATGGGGGGAGGATTCACACCTGACACCACTATTCTCCCCACTTTCCCTGCTGAGGCATTGTATGTCTTAGGAACTCAATGGGAGGCTGATAGTATGCTGCAACAAGAGGTAACAATTGCTGAGTATCTTGAGCAAGAACTCATACGCCTATACCCCGAAAAAGCATACAAGGGATATTTACAACACTTGTGTGCAATCACAGATAGTATGCTTATTGCGGAACATCGTACACCAACACTCTTTTCACCCAAACAACAGGAGATTTCTTTTGAATCTGCTCATAGTGCTACCTATACTGCGTTTTACGCCATCTTGGATTCGCTTTCAATAGAAGAAGAAATATTGGCATTGGAGTTTACGCCACAGGAGCAGGCAGAGTGGAATGCATTGCAATCACTCGCTCATAGCGACCAACCACTTACTCGTGAAGCTTTTGACACGCTCCATATAGAGTTTTTTGATGAGGAGAACATCTTGCTTACATTGCTATTATGGCACGGTCCAAGGATGTTCTACCGCGTATTGCAGAGCAAGGCGCGTGCAGAGAAACTGGCGTACTACTATTACGGCGAGGCCACCAATAATGGTCGTCCTGGCGATGCTTTTAAGCATATTTACGTGAATGTGCTACTGCGCACGTATGTGGGCGAGTGGCTATCGCATGCGATCATGGACATCTTTTGGGAGTGGAAAAGTCCTAATGCACCATGCGATTATTATATGGATTTGCATAATAATATCATTGGTCGCCAAACGCGCTACAATGATTTTACAGCGATTGACACACAATGCAATACCGATATGCGCCATTGGTTGCAATGGGCAGAGAATGTGCAACATTTCGTACAAGACTCGGTAAATGGTCATCGCCAAAACTGGGACAAAGAGACACCCACTTTCATCGTTGAGCCTGCCGCGAAGCAAGTCAATAATACGCAATATATATATTGGGATAGGTAAACCTCTATGTCCTAGAAGAATTATATCGCTTCTTTTTGAGACAGTTAATTCATCGTGAATCTTAAATACAATACATGTTGTAGGCCTTTTGGGCTTCTTGGCGAAAGATTTCTACTAATGCTTCTGGCTCGTGCACACGGATATCCGTTCCGTGTGTTCGCAATTCTTGAATAAAATCCAATGTTGGTGCAATATAGTACTCAAAAAATGTATTACCATTATACTTTCGCAGCTCTTTTTGCGATTGGTGCAAGGGTAAGAGGCGGAGAAATTGAGTAGATGCTGGTGTAGCCTCAATAATTATTTTGGTAGGTGTTGCGTTGCGGAAGACACCATAGTAGGGTGCAAAAAAAGCATGGGCATCAAATGTTGTTGGATATATGAAGTTCTGATTTGTAGGGCGCATCTTCTGCACACGATCCAGCGCATAGACGCGTATCTCGTTAGGGTGGGTGGATGGGCAGCCCGCTACATACCAGCGTTGCTTGAATACCTTGAGGCAGTATGGCGAGAGGGTCAGCTCGTACTGCTCTTGGCGGTTGAAGCTATGGTAGGTAAGTTGCAACTGTGTGCGGTTGCGGATGGCTTCCACAATAAGGCTGAGGTACTGTGTACCTGCGGGAATATCTTCGTATAATATGCAGTTAGTGATGTCCTTAGCCTGATCCATCACAGAGTGAACCGCCATGGCGTTGAGAAACCATTGGCGTGTGCCGCCCGATATATCGTCTTTATTCTCAATGTAATAGACATTGCCGCGTGACTTGCTGCAACGGATATCTACATCGAAAATCTCTTGTAGCTCCTCCTTGTAACGGTGGAACTTGCGTTCAGGGAACTCGGTCTCGTGGTTGTCGTTGTAGCGGCAATTAGCCCATCGGCGATTAATGTCATCGCGAGTAAGATTGCCTGAAGCAATGGTGTCCAGAAGCCAAAAAAAAACGTTTACTTGATGTGCTGCCATAATTGTATTGTGTAGCGCGGCAAAGCCGCTATTCAGTATTGTTCAGATTCGTTCAGTGTGGTCCTGTAATGCGCATTTCGCAGCGTTTACAGTCGAATTCTAGAGAGAGGATAGTGCCGTTCTGCAAACGGATATGGCGGGGCTCATTGTCCATAGGATTGATTTTACGGCAATGTCCTAACTCGTAGAGTATGCAATACTTACAAGTCATCAAAGGTTGGTTAATTGTCGTCTCCATAGGTTGAGTTGGCTAGTAGGTATGAAATATGGGAATGTATTGGTGCAACATAACTTACCATCAAAGACTTGGATGTCTTTGGCGACAAAGTAGGTATCTCCAAGTTTGCTTAATTGTTGTATGATAGTCTGCAAGGCGCGTTCTGGATTGGTGGCCAGCTGGTGCTCTGCTTCGAAAAATGCAGAGTTTTTGCCAATTGTTAGGCGAAAACCATCTGCTATGGCTTCAAAACAGATATTTACAGGTATGCGACGCTCGGCGTGTAGTGAACGCAAAAACTCGTTATCAAGGTTTCTATATAGTATTTGACCGATTAACCGATTCCCGATATCCGATACCCGAACATTTGGGTAGATCCAGTCGCCTTCTATACGGTTGATAGCGAAACCCTTATCTCCGTAGCAAATACCATCTCCGTTGTGGAGGGTGATGCCATGTGCTAGCTCTACGCAGATGGCGTTGTAGCGGGTGGCAATTACCTTCCCGATTTTTTCACCAATAGATTTGGGCGTTTGCCAGTTCGCCATATTAGGGGTACGACCATGTAGGAAGTAGTCGGTTTGTCCGCGGTGAAATGTCTTGGCAGGGTTGGGAGTGAAGCCGTATTGATAGACAGATGGGGTGGATGCATGTCTCAAAGTAGGATTGTTATCTATCAGTTGGTCAATGAGTTTGCGGTAGTATGCCACGATGTTGGTGACATAATCTCGGTCTTTGAGTCGGCCCTCGATCTTGAAGGTCGTCACGCCTGCTTTGATGAGTTCGGCAAGATGCTGGCTGCGGTCCATATCTTGCAGCGAGAGTAGATAGCGCTGGTGGATGGGTTCGCCGTGGATGTCAAGAATCTCTTTGCCATCTTTGTCAAGTAGGTCATATCTTTGTCGGCATAGTTGTGCGCAGCATCCGCGGTTGGCGCTACGATCCATTAGTACCTCAGAGAGGTAGCAACGACCACTATAGCTCACGCACAAGGCGCCGTGAACGAAGGCCTCTAATTCAATTTTGAATTTTGAATTTTGAATTAAAAGCTCGTCGTTGATATCTTTGATTTGTTCGATGGATAGTTCGCGGGCAAGGACTACGCGGCGGAAGCCTAACTCCTGCAAACGGAGCACTTGTTTTGGTGTGCGGTTGTCGCATTGCGTTGAGGCATGCAGGCGGATTGGTGGCAGGTCGTACTTGAGCAGATTGAGGTCTTGGATGATGAGTGCGTCCACTCCCACCTTATATAATTCGTGCGCGAGCGCGCATGCGCGATGATACTCGTCGTCGTGGAGTAGGGTGTTGAGCGTTACAAGTACCTGTACACCAAAGCGATGGGCATATGTGACCAACTCTGCAATGTTTTCCACGGAGTTGCCTGCTGCTTGGCGTGCACCAAATTCAGGCGCACCGATATAAACAGCGTCTGCTCCCGCCTGAATAGCGGCTATTCCCACTTCCAGGTCGCGAGCGGGAGCTAATAATGATATTAATTTTGAATTATTAATTTTGAATTAAGAATTAAGGGCTATTGATTATCTTAGCATATTGCTCAGTTCGTACATCACGATGCCAGCTGTGACGCTGACGTTAAGCGAGTGCTTGGTACCATATTGCGGAATCTCGATACAGCCATCGGCAGCATCCACCACCTCTTGTTGTACGCCAAACACCTCGTGTCCCATCACAATGGCGGTCTTCTGTCCTTGTGGCAATCGCAGGTCACCGAGCATGGTGGAGCCATGCGCTTGCTCGATGGCATAGACGGTGTAGCCGTCCTCTTGTAGGGCACGGACAGCGTTGATGGTTTGCTCGAAGTAGCGCCAATCGACAGTGAGTTCTGCGCCAAGTGCCGTCTTGTGAATCTCATTGTTGGGCGGGCAACAGCAGATGCCGCAGAGCCAAACGCCTTGCAGGCAGAAGGCATCCGCCGTGCGGAATACGGCGCCGATATTATGTTGGCTGCGTACGTTGTCGAGCACCACGATGAGGGGTACTTTCTTTGCCTCGTGGAATGCCTCTGGTGTGAGGCGGTTCATCTCTTGTATGGTGGTTTTTTGCATAGTCGTAGTTTTGTGATCCTATACCAAGGGTTAACGAATAGTGCGTGTATTGTGCGTTTATCGTGCGTTAAAGATAAATGGCAGACAGATGGTTAATAGTTTGTTATCTTGGTCGATGTCGATGATGAAATCTTCGTGTAGCGGGATGAGCTGGTCGTTGTCAATTGTGATGAGTGTATTGATAGTTGTTTCATCCACATCGGTGATTGTACCGAGTTCGCCTTGATCGGTATCTAAGACGCGATATCCCAATAGACTTTGCCAGGTAGGCATAACTTCATCTTCTTCGTTCATATCAGATACGAGCATATAGGCTTGGCAACCAATCAACGGTTGAGCCATTTGTTCATCGGTAATACGATCAAGTTGGAAGATGAGCGAATCGCTACCTTTGCCGCGCCAATCTAGTACGCGGAAAGGGACAAGGATATTATCGATGCTAAGGATGAGGTATGTGGCATCGGCATTGTCCCAATACTCATTATTGGTAAGGCATTGTATCTCACCGCGTTTGCCGTGTGTACGGGTAATGCGTCCAATGGATATGACTTGTTCGTTGGTTATCATATGTTATTGAATTTGTTCTATTTTCTGTTGCGCTACATATACTATATAGGCCTCTACTGCATACCCCATTTTCTGGAATAGAAGGGTGTAGTTGCGCAACTGCTCTTGATAAGTGGTAGGGTGTTCTTGTCCAAATTTGTAGTCAATGACGATGGCATTCTTTTCATTGATCATCACGCGGTCAGGACGTTGCGTTTTACCTGTTGTAGTGAGAATGTCCATCTCATTTCGTACAATATCAGGTTGGGTAAACCAGTGCTCTTTCCCTTCTCGTTGCAGGAGTTGTTGTAGGGCTTGCAATTGCTGCTGCATGATGGTTTGTTGTGCGGGGGTGATACGCCCTTCTGCTAGCATGCGATCTATAGCTGGTTGAGCATCTTGCCACGTGTTGATTTGGGCTAACCATTCGTGCATCAGAATACCCAAATCTATTGTATCCAATGGGGTTTTATCTGCAAAGTCATCTTCTGCTCTACTTCGCAAAACTAGTCGGTTGCCGATAGGAGAGGAAATGTATTGTGCCTCTCGTATGTTGTTTTGGCATGGGGCAGATGGCTCAACTGCTTGTTTGGCATCAGCTTTGGTATAGGTATAAATATTCTCTTCGTTGCTGAGCAATGATTCTTCTGCTATCACTTGGTCATAGAGGTAGGAGAGCAGATGACTAATCTTGCTAATCTGTGGTTTGTTGTCTTTGGTAGTGGCGTACATCTGTCCGTAGGCATATAGACGCATCTTAGGACGAGTAAATGCCACATAGGTTAGGTTAAGATTGTCTATATACTGCGATATAATCTCGTTGATATACTCTTTTTTGAAATGCGTTTTGAGTAGCTTGGAGGAGAGAGGGACAGCCACAAGCGGCATTTGGTTGAACGGTTCGGTTTGTGGTTGACACCAGAATATCTCGCCGATATGTGTACGCTGAATATCCCAATTCAGGAATGGCAACATGACAATATCGTATTCCAATCCCTTAGAACTATGAATCGTTAGGATACGTATAGCATTGATGACGGGCGAGGAAGGTATAGTGGCTTTGACTGCTTTTTTCTCCCAGTGCTCAAGGAAGGCACCTATGTCGGAGACGCGCTTTTGGGTGAACTGATACACTTGATCCTGAAAGGCGGTCAGATAGGGTAGTGCACCTGCTTGTTGGGGTAATTGCAGCAGGGTGATGAGTTGTTGTACCGCTTCGTAGAGTGGCAGAGTGAATGCCTGATGAATAGCGGAAACTTGCTCCTCGGTGAATGGTGTATGCAGGGTGTGTATGGTGTACTGAACGACCTCATTATTGGGCTGTAAATGGTGTTGCATGAGTGCCACAAGCAATTGTACTGCGGGATGCGACTGGATACGCAGACCTTCTGCAGATTCTACAGGATAGCCTTTCTCGATGAGGTAGCGCGCGAGCAGTTCTGCATCGTTGCCTCGGCGTACCAGCATGGCAATATTGTTCCAATCCCAACCTTCTTGCTTGAGGGTTTGCAACTGCTGGTCCACTGCCTGCAATGTTTGTTGGATGAGTTCTTCGTTTTTAGCATCGATGAATTGCAACTGAAACACTCCTGGATAATCTTTCTGTGCCTCTTGGTGGATTGCGTCGGTGTGGTAAATGGACATAGCCATTTGTGCCAATGGCGACTCCTCGTCCCATCCTTCGTTAGCAAAATATGTGGCTACCCACTTGGCATACTCGCCAATGAGTTGTTCGTTCTCTTGTATCAGTAGTTTGGCACTACGCCAGTTGTCAATCATTGGCGGCTGCTGCACGTTGGCAAATTCGCTATGTACGCCATTGAGCAGTTTCCAGTCCGAATTACGCCAGCGATAGATACTCTGCTTGACATCTCCCACGATCAGATTGTCACAACCTTTGCTTTCAGCTTCGTTGATGAGGGGGTAGAAGTTCTGCCATTGCAATGAACTGGTGTCTTGAAACTCATCAATCATAAAGTGGTGCAGGTATTGCCCCATCCGTTCGTATATGAAGGGAGTCTCTTGTCCGTCAATCACATCGTGAATGAGCATATTGACATCAGAGATAGGCACACGCCCTATTTGTCGGTTGGTTTTGCTGACTTGGTCTGCGACATCTTGCAGCAGTCTGATAGTGTATAGATGTTGTGAAATGGCTGTGGCAGTGTAATAGTCGATAATCTCCTTATCGAAGATATTCGCCATCTCGTGGTAGAGTGGACTGAGGTGCGTTTCGTATAGAGAGAGGATAGCTGCTTGTTGTGCCTTGGTTGTCTTGCTTTTTAGGCATAGAGATTCAGGTTGTTCCAGTACTTTAAGAAAGGTCTTGTTTAGTCCTTTTTCTAGAATCTCCTGAGCTGGTTTGCGGAATGCAGATACGGCATCTGCTTTGATGCCATCGTATGAGTCTATTAGGGGAAGGGCTTTGCGTTGGATGGCAACGATTTTCTTCTCTGTATTGGTGATTATATTCGAGAGTAGTGCTTGATATTGCTTGATATTTTCTTTGTTTTTGAAGAACTCTTGTAGTTGCCCGATATGTCGTTTGACTTCTTCCTTGTTGAGTTGCTTAGAGAAATCGCTTATGTTGCGGTGCAGATTCCCGTTGGCATTGTCGTCCATATTGTGCTTGGCAAAATCGGTAATCCACGCAATAATACTGGTATTACCTTCTTGTTGCTGGCGAATGCGACGGAAGATGTCATCCACGGCTTGTTGTACCACTTCGTCGCCGTCTAATGCAATATCATAGGTGGTGGAGAGACCTAAGTCTAACGCGAAAGTGCGTATCACCTGCTGGAAGAATCCATCAATGGTGGATACGGAGAAGTGGTTGTAGTCTTTGAGTATGGCAATGAGCAGTTGTCGCGCTTGGGTTTGCAGGGTGGGTGCGTCAAGGTGGAAATGTTGCAGTAAATCGTTGTAGAAAGGAGAGTCTTCGGGTTTTGTAGAAAGGGTGTATAGTGCTTTCAGTATGCGCTCTTTCATCTCGGCTGTAGCTTTCTTGGTAAAGGTAACAGCTAAGATACGGCTGTGGGGCATCCACTGATCACGACGTTTTTGATAGTCGCGAAACAGCATCACTAGATATTCTCGTGTGAGCGTATGTGTTTTTCCGCTGCCTGCTGATGCCTTGTAAATACTGAGCATAATGGTTGTGCCAGAGGTGTTGGTTAGTTGAAAATATACAATTGTGCTCCTGTTGCCATGTTTCGGTAGGATGTGTTATAGCGTTTCAGTGGTTCTTTTGTCACACCAGTAGTAGGATTTCCTATACCAAAACTAATATCATATTGTTCACCACAGAGTTCACATATGGCAAAGATTCCATCAATAGTCAGTGGTTTATTCCGCTTTACGCAATAGGGGCAACAGAGGTCGGCTGCATGGTAGGCATTATCCATTCCAATCCATATTAATAGTCCCGCATAACCGATATATTCTTCCATGAATTGCTTTTCTGTTACGACCATTGTCTGAAAGCCGTTGGCTATAACAAAGTGGGGATATTCGCGCGTGATATGTATGGTATAATTGACGGGTGTGTTAGGTATGGAACTCTGTTTATTTACATTCTCGCATGCAGATAAGAACCCCACTAGAACTATGACAAACGCAAGGTGTTTCATCAATATGCACTATGGAGATAAACACGGAAAATGAGTGTGGAATAAGGTGGAATAAAAAGGCTAGAACCTTCTGTACCCGTTCCTTCTTCGCCATAGCCTAGGTTATAAGGGATATAGAACTCATATTCTCCAAATAAATTCATCTTTTTCAGACCTTCGGCAAAGCCAGCAACAAATGCACTCACGTTGTTTGGGTATTCTTTTGCAGAGTCAAAAACATAGCCATTAATCAGTTTTCCCTCGTAATCAATCACGACGATTTTAGCGTCATCAGGACGTGTGCCTTTATCCCAACCTTTCTCTATGCATTTGTATTGCAGGCCTGTGGGGGTGGTTATGACATCTGTTTTCTGTCCGTTTTGGATTAACCATAGCTCGTTTTGAACTTTCCAATCCAACCAATTGTCATTTTTGCAGCCTGCAGCCAGCAATACCAGCATAATCAGGCTTAATATTTTTGTTGTTTTCATATGCGTTTGTTTTTTGATTCTTTTTTTTGGGGGCTTCCAGATACCAACTGCTGGATACCATACTCTATTATTGTGCTAACCACAAACTAGGGTTGATGATTGAGCGGTCTTTGTATATCTGGAAGTATAGTTCGGTTTTGTTGTCTTCTGTAGTGTCGGTTACAATATCTCCGATGGCTTGTTTAGCTTTTATTTTGTCTCCTTGTTTTACATAGATTTTTTTTAGCGGGGAATACACAGTTCTATAATTACCATGTTGTATAATGACAGCGTAGCTTCCATTGATTTGCGCGCAACTGGTCACTTCACCCTCATAAATCGAACGTGCTTGTGCACCGATAACGGTTTGCAAATAAATACCTTTGTTATTGACGGTCACGTGTTCATGTATTGGGTGTTGGTGTTTGCCGAAATGTCCACTGATAAAGCCTTTTTCCACTGGCCAAGGTAACCGTCCTTGGTTGGCTTCAAATCCACCAGCGATGAGTTGTTGCTCCTTAGTAAGGGTCGTTGTGGTGCGTACTTGTTTGGCAATCATTTCTTCGATTTGCTTATTGAGTGCGTCCACTTTTTTCTGTTGAGCTTGTTGCTTGGCTATAAGATCCTTTTCCTGCTTTTTCAGCGCTTGGAGCATGTCTTTTTGTTTGCGTTCATCGCGTGTCAATTTATCTTGCTCTCGTTTCTGTGATTGTAGAGCAGTTGAACGATTTTGCTTGCGTTCCTCCAATAATGTGTTTTGTATATCAATATTCGATTGTATTGATTCTATTTTTTTGACTTGTTCTTTTCTATATGCCGCAAATTGTTGCATATATTGTACACGGCGAATCAGTTGTTGAAAGTTCTCTGCAGAAAGTAAGAATAGTAGCGGCGATTGTTGCATGTCTGCATAATGAGTCTCGCGTACGAGGCGAGCGTAGTCCTCTTTGTGTGCCTCTAACTCTTTTTGCAGGTTATTGCGCCTTTGGCGCAGTGTACCCATTTCGCCATTGAGAGTATTGATTTCGCTTTGGATATTGCGGATGAGTTTTTTACGCGTTTGGATATCATTATTCAGCAAATTGAGTTTATTTTCGGTCGCTGTCTCATTTTGCTTGGTTTGCTTGAGCATCTTGGATGTTTCTTCCAATTGCTGCTGCAGTTCACGTTGTTGTTTTTGCAAATCTTTGATACTCTGAGCTGCGATAGGCAGACTCAGCAGGTATATTATAGATAGTATGATGCGGAGTTTCATAGTGGCAGAATATCGTGTAAAATTACTTGTTTGTATCGGTTTATTTTAGTGCGATTAGGGGGGGGGAGTGTGTTGTATTCTCGTTGATAGAAACTCCACGATAGGTGTAACTGGTGACGTGACGAGGTCAACTCTAGGTGTGTCGGGGATTCGGGGCTAGCCAGCGGACGTGACAATATGTCCTGAAGTGTAGTATAGGAAATTTTTTTTGTGGTCAATTGGGTTAATAGAGTATAATCGAATGTTGCGTATTGTTGATTCATCTTGTCGAAGACCCAGATACTATCTGGTGTGGCTTCTATACGAAGCATCTCAATGCCCAACATGGGTTGGATTGAGGCTACTATGAGTTGGTTATGCCAAACACGTATAGTGCTATTCATGCTGTAGTTATGTTGGTCCCAGGTTAGTGTCACGTGTGCCCGTTGAGATAGGGTCTGATAGCGAGAAACTACACGACGATTAACTGAACACGATGATATGACTATTATCATGAATAGAAGGGTGGGGAATATGTGTTTTCTTATTGGCATTTCTTTTGCACTTCTCTGTAGTGAGTTATAATTTCCTTATCAACTTTTTCGCCGCTATATTCTATGGCTCGTTCGAGATAGAAAAGGGCTTCGGAGCAATCGCCTAACTTATACATGATCCAACCATATGTATCCAAGTAGATAGGATTTTTATAGTCGCGCATAGTAGCGATTCGCGCCAATTCTTTGGCACGTAGCAACTCTTTTCCCAGCAGGCATAGGCTCCATGCCAAGTTGTTCATCACTAGTGTGTTGCGTGAGTCCATTCGCAAAACTGCTTCGTAGGCGACAACCATTTTTTCGAGGGGTTGATGTGTCTGCTCATAGAGTTGCATGCGAAATACCTGAAATTGATAATTATCGGGGTCAAGTTCCAGATATCGTTCTATTTCGTAGACTGCTTGTTTATTTTTTTTTAATAAAGCATTGAGGCGATAGCGTTGCATTGCACTCATGGCATCGTAGCCGTTGATGGAGTCCAAGCGATCTTGAACATCCAATGCCAATGCATATTGCTTGCGTAGGATATAGGCTTTTTGTAGAATCTCGTGCAATTCCGCATTTTTTGTGTTCTCTTTTGCTAAGGCGGCTAATTGCTTTACAGCTTTTTTTTGTTCTTTTTTGTCTGTACTTTGTAGGAGTAGCACATGATGGTTGTACCAATACTCTTGTGGGGCCTGTTCGTAGGCGCGACGGAAATAGTCTGCCATATCTTCCAAACGATTTTCCGCTTGTGCGTATAGACCCATGTAATGGTTGATGGTTGCATCATCGGGATTGAGGGCGTAGCAAAACTCCACTATGGGCTTTGCTTGCTCGATTTGTTGCAATTGAATCAGCCTCTCTGCCTCATAGAAATAGTAGAGAAACTGTTGTTCTTCTTCCGCATTCAGATGAAGCGTTTCTTTCGCATGCACGCTCAACATTGCTCCACTGAGCAATGTGCCTGCAATCATCCATATTCGAATCTTTTTAAGCACTCGACTTATTTTACTCCACTATGTCCAAAGCCACCAGCTCCGCGTTCTGTTTCGCTCAGTACTTCTACTTCCTCCAATTCGGGTTGATTATGTTTCGCAATCACCATTTGGCAGATGCGCTCGCCAGGCTCGATGGTTTGTGGCTCATTGCTGAGGTTGATGAGTATCACACCAATCTCGCCACGATAATCTGCATCTATTGTGCCAGGTGTGTTCAGTACGGTCAATCCGCGCTTAAGTGCCAAACCGCTGCGAGGACGAATTTGTGCCTCATAGCCCACTGGCAATTCTATGTACAGACCTGTAGGCAGTAGTTTACGCTCTAAAGGTTGTAGTGCTATGGCTTCTGCCATGTGGCAACGAATATCCATTCCAGCCGCTTGCGCACTTTCGTAGCGTGGCAATGGATTGTTGCTTTTATTAATAATTTTTACTTTCATAACTTTAAACTTTAATAGCCAACCTATTACATCTAAAATCTCTTTTTTACCAGCACTTTTAGGCCATCTTCTACGATGGTTATGCGTATATCTGTCATAGTATCAATAGTGTTGCCATCCACTTGTACGGCGGTGGCATCTACTAGTTGTACTTCTTTGGTTGGTATGGTCTTTGTATAATCTTTATGTACTATGGTAACATCCAGTTTTCCATCTTGCATGCTAACTTTCGGACCCATGTAGGTATCGTTGCTCCATTGCCCCACATTGGCTATGTGCACTTGTTCTGCGTATCCGTCAGTATTACCGAAGGTATAATGTGTTTGCTGGCAATCACAGGATACAAAGAATGGGTTTTCATTTATCAATCCATAATCCACATTGATCACTTCGCTAGTGTTCAGCATCTCTATGGCGCGGTTCATACGAGTAGAGATGTCCAAATGGTGGGCAAGATGGTTATTGTTACCATTTGGAATGATTCCTAGGGCGGTGTGGCTACCCACCAAGCCGCTAGCTACTTCGTTCACGGTCCCATCACCGCCTACAGCCACTACGGCGTAGTAACCTTCCAATGCAAACTGATGAGCCAATTGGGTGGCGTGTCCAACATAATCGCTTGAGACTACGGTAGGGGAATACAATTGCAGATCCAACAAGTCGCGGAGCAATTTGCCAACACGATTTTTGGTTTTGCAGCCTAATGTGGGGTTTACAATAAATGCTATATTTTTCATACCGAGTGTTGTCGTCGCATAATGACGCGCAAAGGTACAAAAAATAAATGATATAACCAAAATATATTTGACTGTTAGTCAAAATATGTTGTTATTTACAAAAAAATGTCATTTTTATGATGGTCAAATCATAAATTTTTACTACCTTTGTATGCTAAATTTAAATCCTTAATATACCATGTTTATACAATCTGATTTGGCGCAACTTGAGGCGCGTGGCATTTCTCTTGAGAAAGCCGAAAAACAACTCCAGTCTTTTGCTACTGGTTTTCCTGAACTAGATATCGTTTCTGCTGCTTCGGTGGGAAACGGAGTCCTCAACCCATCTGAAGAGGAGATTGACGCTTATGTCAAAGCATGGCAAGATTACCTCGACGAGGGACATATTGTCCTCAAGTTTGTGCCTGCCAGTGGAGCGGCAAGCCGCATGTTCAAGAACCTTTTTGAGTACCTTGAAGATGGCAAAAAGACCGATTTCATCGAGAAATTCTTGACTGAGAAAGACCATTTCGCTTTCGGCCCTCAGCTCGCTAAGCTTGACGAACAAGCTGCTGTTAGCCACCTCTTGAAGGATATGAACTATGGCAATTTGCCTAAGGGTCTGCTCCTTTTCCATTCTTACGAAGATGGACCACGTACCCCTGCACTTGAGCATCTTGTAGAAGGTGCTATGTATGCGGCATCTAAGGGCGAAGTAAATATCCACTTTACTGTAAGCCACGAGCATCTCCCTCTTTTCCAATCACATATTGCAGAGCATAAATCAGCATATGAAGCCAAACTTGGTGTGAAGTTCCATATCTCATATTCTGAGCAAAAACCTTCTACCGACACTCTTGCTGCCAACCCTGATGGAACTCCTTTCCGTACTGCTGATGGCAAATTGCTTTTCCGTCCAGGTGGACATGGTGCACTTATTGAGAACCTCAATGAACAAAATGCAGACATCATCTTCATCAAGAATATCGATAATGTGGTGCCAGATCGCTTGAAAGGCGATACTGTTCGCTATAAGCAACTCCTTGCTGGTGTGCTTGTTACAGAACAAAAGAAAGTGTTTGAGAAACTTCAAAATCCTAATCTTTCTGCAGAGGAGCGAGCACAACTCGCACGTCCATTGCGTGTGTGTGGTGTAGTGAAGAATACTGGCGAACCTGGTGGTGGTCCTTTCCTCGTTCGTGAGGAGGATGGCTCTATCTCTTGCCAAATCTTGGAGTCTAGCCAGATTTCTGATCCTGCACTCATGCAGCAGGCTACTCATTTCAATCCAGTTGACCTTGTTTGTGCGACCCGCGATGTTGAAGGAAAACCTTACTTCTTACCAGACTTTGTGGACGAGAAGACAGGCTTTATCTCACACAAATCGAAAGATGGTAAAGAACTGTTGGCCTTAGAGTTACCAGGACTTTGGAATGGCGCAATGAGCTGTTGGAATACCATCTTTGTAGAGGTTCCTGTTTCTACTTTCAACCCAGTAAAAACGGTTAATGACCTCCTTCGCCCAGAGCATCAATAGTTAGTGATTCCTATAGTTTGATAATTATAACTCATTTTTGTTGATATTCTGCTCTAAATGTTATTATAAAATAGAAGTGACCCAATATACATAACAAGCGCATTGCTTACAGGCGATGCGCTTGTTATGTATGAACTATGAGTTAAGAGCTATAAGTTATTCAAGGACTTTGAGGGCTTTACCAACTTTGATAAAGGCTTCGATACCGCGATCGAGTTGTTCAGTAGTATGTGCTGCAGAGAGTTGCACGCGGATACGCGCTTGTCCTTGTGGCACTACTGGATAGTAGAAGCCTGTCACATAGATACCCTCTTCTTGCAATGCTGCAGCGAACTCTTGGCTTAAACGAGCATCGTACAACATCACGGCACAGATAGCCGACTCAGTTGGTTTGATATCAAAACCTGCCGCTTTCATCTTGGTGATAAAGTACTCAGTATTAGCATGTAAACGGTCTTGGAGCTCGTTGCTACGAGTGAGGATCTCAAAGGTCTTCAATCCAGCTGCAGCAATCAACGGAGGAATCGAGTTTGAGAACAAATATGGACGGCTGCGTTGGCGCAAGAGGTCGATAATCTCCTTCTTACCTGTGGTAAAACCACCTACTGAACCACCAAACGCCTTACCAAGTGTACCTGTGATAATCTCAATCTTACCACGAAGGTCGTAGCGCTCGGTCACACCGTGACCTGTCTTACCAACCACACCCGCAGAGTGGCTCTCGTCCACCATCACGAGGGCATCGTATTTCTGTGCCAGTTCGTAGATCTTATCGAGTGGGCAGACATTGCCGTCCATAGAGAACACACCATCGGTAGCAATAATGCGGAAGCGTTGTGCTTGCGCCTTCTTGAGTTGCTCCTCGAGGTCTGCCATGTCGCCGTTGGCATAGCGGTAACGCACTGCCTTACAGAGGCGCACGCCATCAATGATAGAGGCATGGTTCAGTGCATCCGAAATAATGGCATCTTGGTCGGTCAAGAGTGGCTCGAACAAACCACCGTTGGCATCAAAACAAGCCGCATAGAGGATAGTGTCCTCGGTGCCGAAGAAGTCTGAAATGGCTTGCTCCAATTGCTTGTGGGTGTCCTGCGTACCACAAATGAAACGCACGGATGCCATACCATAGCCACGAGCGTCCATGCGGTCTTTGGCTGCCTGAATGAGCTCTGGGTTGTCTGCGAGACCGAGGTAGTTATTGGCGCAGAAGTTAATGACATCTTTTCCGCCCTCTACTTGAATAGCAGACGACTGAGGCGTGATGATTACTCGTTCGTTTTTATACAATCCTGCCTCTTTGATATCAGACAGGATTGTTTGTAAATGTTTCTGAAAATCAGCGTACATATCTTTAGTTTAAAGTTGAGAGTTTAAAGTTTAAAGGCTGGGTTATACAATTCCTTGTTCGAGCATAGCTTGTGCCACCTTCATGAAGCCTGCGATGTTAGCGCCCTTCACGTAGTCGATAGAGCCATCGGCTTGACGACCAAACTTCACGCATTGCTCGTGGATAGATTGCATGATTTGGTGGAGGCGGGTATCTACCTCTTGAGCTGTCCAAGAGAGGTGCTCGCAGTTTTGTGTCATCTCCAAGCCTGAAGTAGCCACACCACCTGCGTTCACAGCCTTACCAGGTGCGAACAAGACGCCATTGTTTTGGAAATAGTGGATAGCACCTGGTTGGCAACCCATGTTACTTACCTCGCAGCAGCACCAGCAGCCGTTAGCCTTGAGCTCCTTAGCATCGTCTTCGCTAAGCTCGTTTTGGAATGCGCAAGGGAGAGCGATATCGCAAGGTACAGACCAAGCTTTCTTGCCTGCGGTAAATTGTGCTTGAGCAGGGAATTTGTCTGCCATATCTTGTACTTTATTGCGGTTACTTGCACGCATAACGAGCATATAATCAATCATCTCGGCTGTGATACCCTCTGGGATAGCGCATACGCCATCAGGACCAGAGATAGCCACTACCTTAGCGCCCAACTCAGTTGCCTTTTGTGCAGCACCCCAAGCCACGTTACCGAAGCCAGAGATAGCTACAGTTTTGCCAACGATAGACTTGCCAGCCTCAGCGAGGAGGTGCTCTGTGAAATAGAGAGCGCCATAACCTGTAGCCTCAGGACGGAGGATAGAACCACCCCAAGTCATACCTTTGCCTGTAAGCACGCCTGTATGATACTCGCGTGCGAGCTTTTGGTACATACCATTGAGGAAGCCAATCTCGCGGCCACCTACGCCTACGTCACCTGCAGGAACATCGGTATCTACGCCGATATTGTGCCAGAGTTCGAGCATAAAGGCTTGGCAGAAACGCATAATCTCAGCATCAGATTTACCTACTGGATCGAAGTCAGAACCACCCTTTGCACCACCCATTGGGAGAGTAGTCAGAGCGTTTTTGAATGTTTGCTCAAAGCCCAAGAACTTGAGCATAGATGGGTTAACAGCTTTATGGAAACGCAATCCGCCCTTGTAAGGACCGATAGCAGAGTTGAATTGCACGCGATAACCGAGGTTGGTTTGCACTTGACCTTGGTCGTCCACCCATGTCACGCGGAAGGTAAATATGCGATCTGGCTCCACCATACGTTCCACGATCTTAGCTTTCTCGTACTCAGGATGTTGGTTGTACACTTCCTCGATAGACACGAGAACTTCTTCTACGGCTTGCAAGTACTCTGCCTCGCCTGGATGCTTTGCAGCAAGATGCTGCATGATGTCCGTAACTTTCATTGTTTTTTATATTTTAAGGGTTGTTTATATTCGGGTGTCCGGAAGCCAGGAGCCGGTGTCCAATGTTATCAATATCGGGTGCAAAGGTACTACTTTTTTTGCAAATACACAAAGAATGTTGTGCCTTTTTCTGATGTTTGGAAACATATTTTTCCACCACTTCCTTCTATGATATTCTTCGAAATGGGCATTCCAAGACCTGCGCCTGTGTTTTTGGTCGTAAAGTTAGGCACAAACACCTTCTCTTGCATTTCTGCAGGAATACCAGGTCCGTTGTCGGAGAAAGAAATTTTTATCCATTGCTTGTCAGGATTGAGTCCTTCGGCTTCTATCGTTTTCTTGTTAGCTTTTTTCAGGATGATAATGATATCACTATTAGGGCGTCCTTCCATGGCTTGGAAAGCATTGCGTACGATATTCGTGAATACTTGCGTAATCTGCTCAGCATCGGCCATAGCCCTCACTCCATGATCTGGTCCGACATAACGGATGGGTATATCGGATGGATTATTGCGCATCATGGTGATGAATGCATGCAGTTTAGCCGCCACATCCACTTTCGTAGGATTCACTTCTGGCATCTTTGCAAACGACGAGAAGGACTGAGCAATATGACTCAGGTTGTCTATTTGGTCAATCAGTAACTCTGTTGAGTGGGTGAAATAGTCATCAAAACGATCTGTGCCCTTGGTGCGTTGCAACTGTTGCAGGGTGAGTTTCATCGGAGTGAGTGGATTATTAATCTCATGCGCCACTTGGCGTGCCATAGTTCGCCATGCCATCTCGCGTTCCGAACGAGCCAAGCGTTCAGTGGATTCCGCCAAGGCATCCATCATTTGGTTGTACTGTGTAACAATCTCCCCTACCTCATCCGAATAGTCATAATCTATATGTTCGCCTTTTTCGCCCAGATGATATTTCTTCAACTGTTCACTAACTACTCCCAACGAGGAAGTAATCATGTGCGAGATACCCCATACAATCAGAATGGCGACTAGCAGCAATATGATATAGAGCGGCAAGAGTTTTACCATGAAATTCTCCACATGGCTCGTCATTTCGCTCTGTGAAATGAAATGAGGCAACGCTACATAACCTATCTTGGCGTAATTACCATTGATAAACTCAGTATATGCTGACAAATAGCGCACCTTGCCTATCTGCTCATGTTGCACCACCATCGTATTGCCCGAGAAGAAAGGTTCTGGAGCTACATGTTTGGGCAGAAGTCCCATATCGAATAGCTGCGGAGCAGAAGTACCAATCAACCGACCATTCAGATCATAGACATGGATATCGGTTTCGTATACAAAACTCATATCCCGCAAATCGATATTCAACGATGCGGTATTAGCAGAACTCAACCCTAAATCCCAAAAATACATATTTTGCAATGCCATCTGCACATATTGTGCCTTCTTGCGCAATCGCAATTGCTGCGTTTCTACAAATAGTCGCTGTATATATTCTACCGACAACATGAATATCGACAAGAGTATCACCAAGACCAAGGGCGTAAGAACCATCTGAAACTTGCCACCTAACTTCATTCTGCGAAAACCACGATATTTCACCAAACTGATTACAGCGACAAAGAGCAGGATACCAATTAGCAATCCCGTAATGATATAATACATCCGCAGTTTGGCTTTCGCAGACGCTTGGCTCTGTTGATCAGTAGCCAAAATAGCCTGGTATGAAAAGTTTTCTATCAACTCATCGTTGCGGTTAGCCAACGTATGATCTGCGGTCTTGACCATAGAAAAAAGATATAATCCATCATATGAATAGATAGGCATACTATCATCGCCAACCTGACGATAAGTAAGTTGCCAATCCTCCTCACCACGGAACGGAGCAATAAAGAAATTATGCAACATGGGAGACGTTACCGAATAGTCATACTTGATAGGTACAGCCACCAAGATGGAGTAATCTCCGATACTCACTTTTTTGCAAATACCTTGTGCATTATCCCATTGAGCAAAATGCCACTGGTCGTGCACATGTCTCATGGTGCGTTCAGATGCACTCAGCCACGCATTGGACCAATACACCAATTGACGCCCCTTATAAATATAACACAAGATACTATTGTCGGCTTGAGAGTAATGCCATATTGAATCAAAGTTATTCATCTCTACAGCGCGACACAAATGCTCAGAGAGAATGTCAGCCTGACGCTGCTGCTCGTGCAACGTACGCTGCAACGCCTTGCTCTGTAACGAAAAACTATCGCATGCACTCAACAGCACAAGCATGCTGCAGATCAAGAACCATATCCATGATTTTCGTTTCACGCAGCAAAATTACAAAAAATCTGTGATATGAACAACTATTTTTGCACATATTCATTTTTTTTTGTAATTTTGCAGCGTAAATTGTAAATCGTAAATCACAAATGGTAAATATCTTCACATCCCTATTATTGGGTTTCTTGATGATTCTTGACCCATGCACACTCTTCACGAGTATTGCTGCTATTGGATATATTGACAAGGAAATAAACGACCGCCGCAAGGTGCTGCTCAATGGGCTGATGTTCGTTCTGGGTAAGTTAGCCACCTATACTCTGCTGGCTATACCTTTTATCATGGGCGCACGCACAGAGGGAATCAAACATTTCTTGAATCATTGGGGCGAGCCAATGCTGGCAGCATTCATGATTATTTGCGGCGTGTTATTGCTCTTCACAGGGCGCCATCACCACGAGCACGACCATGGCGTGAGCAAATGGCTGAAGAATGTGGATAGCCAAAGCAGCGGTTTTTGGTCGTTTATGTTGGGTATCTTCTTTGCTATTGCATTCTGCCCCCACCGATTGGTGTATTTCTTTACGATGATTGACATCGCCATCACCCTGCCCTTCTCATGGAACTGGCTCCTGCCTGTGGTTTTTGGATTGGGAACGGGATTGCCTATCATGATTATAGCATGGCTTATCTCATATAGTGCCGTATCCATCCACACGCTCACCAGCAAACTCCATTCGGTAGAGAAATGGGTACGCTATATTTCGGCACTGCTGTTTATCGGCTTTGGAATCTATCTGTGTGTGCATATTGGATTGCACGGTTTAGAATGCAGTTGTCATGAGCAGTCCATTCTTTCGTTTTAAGCAATTCACGGTTTGGCACGACCGTTGCGCTATGAAAGTAGGCACCGATGGGGTTCTTCTAGGTGCTTGGTGTCCATTGCCCAATACCCAATACCCATCACCCATTAGCGAAGCGTCCAATATCCAATATCTGCGCATCCTGGACATCGGCACAGGCAGCGGATTGATTGCATTGATGCTTGCGCAACGCCTGCACAGCAGAGGCGATACATCCGCCATTGTGGGAATAGATATAGATAACGATGCGGTAGAGCAAAGTCAGATTAACTTTCAGCAATCGCCATGGGCAAACAGCCTAATAAGCCAAGAATGTCGATTACAAGACATGCAAACACCCCATGCATTTGATTTAATCGTTAGTAACCCACCCTATTTCCAAGATAGTTTGAAGAATCCCAATGCGCAACGCGCTACCGCACGCCATACCGACACGCTGGGTTATGCGGAACTAATCGCACATTCGGCACGATTATTGTGCAAAGATGGTATATTGGCATTGGTATTGCCTATCGAAGCGGAACAAGAGATTTTGGCATTGGCAGCAGAACAAGGCTTGTACCCCACGCACATCACCCACGTGCATAGCAAGCCTGGCAAACCCGCCAAACGCCTACTCATCGCCCTCTCGCCGATAACCGATATCCGATATCCGATAACCGACACTTTCTATATCGAATCGGCAGATGCTCCCCGCAGCGAGGAATACCAAGCATTGACAGCGGAGTTTTATTTATAAACCCACCTATAACCTAATAGAATATAACCTTTAAAACTAAAAAAGTATGAAACTCGGAGACAAAATGCCCGCATTTAGCGTGGTAGATCAAAATGGAAATATCGTTACTAACGAGCAGTTGGTAGGTAAGAAAACTGTTCTTTATTTCTATCCAAAGGATAGCACACCTGGTTGTACTGCGGAGGCATGCAACTTGCGCGACAACTACCATCGCTTCCTTGCGGAGGGGTATCAAGTGTTTGGTGTAAGCAAGGACAGCCAGAAGTCGCATCAGAACTTCATCGCCAAATACGAATTGCCATTCCCTTTGCTGTCTGACCCATCTACGGAGATGATGCAGGCTTTTGGCGCATGGGGCGAGAAGAAGATGTGCGGTAAGACTTGTGTAGGCACATTGCGCAAAACCTTTGTCTTTGACGAGCAAGGCACTTTGGTACAACTCATTGAGAAAGTCGATACCAAGAACCACGCCAAGCAGTTGCTGGGATAAGCATTCTCCTCTCGGTATTCAAAGCAATGCACAAGCCAAAAACTTGTGCATTTTTTGCAACGCGAACGGAGTGAGCGGACTGAGAAATTCTCCCCCAATTTTCAAGGAATTAAAGCAAAAGATCGCATTTCTTTTTGCAAGGAAGAGAGAGGGGAAGGGGCAGAGAAGATAAAAAGATGAGAGTGTATCAGCACATTGACACACTCTCATCTCTATATCAGGAAACAATCCTTACACGGTGGCTTCGATGTTCCACATGAAAGCGCGGACACCGACTTCTTCGTTGCGTTTGTCGAGTTTCTTTACTGCTTCGAGCAAGGCTGGTGCCTTCTCGTCTGGTACGATAGTGATGACACACGAGTTCATCTCTGGCCATGCGTGGGTACCACGGCGTGGTTCGCCATTCTTGCTACCACGACCTTGCACGTCCTCGAAGAAAGTAAAGCCACGTATCTCTAACATATCAAGCATATACTCCACGCGCTCGGTGTTAGCTTGATTGAAAATGATCATTACACTTTTCATAATTACATTTGGATTAAGGAGCAAGGAGCAAAGAGCAAGGACTTATTACCATCATTTAATTAGTCATTAGTGATTTGTCTTGGTTCTTTGTTCCTGATTCCTGATTCTTATTTCTCGTTCTCTTCGCAGTCCTTCACATCAATATCCATGAAGATGAAGTTCTCGCGTACTTTCTTGAGTTTGTCGCGCTCGCCTTTCTTAGACATCGCACCATAGATCACAGGTACAATATACAATGTCAAGAAGGTAGCCACTGTCAAACCACCAATCACGACAACACCCAATGGACGCCACATCTCGGCACCTTCACCTTGGCTCACAGCCATTGGCACCATACCGAGGATAGTTGTAAACGCAGTCATCAAGACAGGACGCATACGGCTTTGACCAGACATTTGGATAGCCTCATTCAACTCATATCCACGCTCGCGCATGAGGTTGATATAGTCCACCAGCACGATACCGTTCTTCACTACGATACCCACCAGCAAGACGACACCCAATGCACCAATCATATCCAATGATACACCTGTTATCCACAACGCAAGGATCACACCCGAGAGCGCAAATGGGACAGTAAACATAATGATTCCAGGGTTGCTGAACGATTCAAACTGACTCGCCATCACGATATACACTAGGATCAAAATCAATGCACCGAGCATACCCAACTTGCCGAAAGACTCTTGTTGATCCTCATACGCACCTGCTAAACGGATAGAGTAACCAGCTGGCTTGTCGATTTGAGG
>JAFZGC010000123.1 GCA_017555595.1 Paludibacteraceae bacterium
AATAATGATACCATAATTATCATTACAGATATGACTGGTAAAAACTTAGGCGACAAACAGCGCGTCTGTACTTGCAACGAGTGCTGGACTAAACGATTACGCCAACAATAAGCCCCATAAATCATTGTTACAAAATAATAGATATTCATGGCTATTTCGGCATAAAATCGCTCTACGCAACAAAGATAAGTATATGTGACTACCTGCGCAAAACCAAAAACAAAAGTTAATATATTAGCCTGTGCCCCAAGCACAACAGAAAAAATCCCTAATATTCCACTCACTAATGACCATGGATTATCCTCGGACAAAAGGCTGAAGGTAACTATTTGCACGAGAACACCAAGAGTCAAAAAAATCCATGTGGGACGGGATATGGAAATACGAAAAGACACCGTAATCTATAAATTTACTTTTTCTTCGTTTTCTTACCCTTCAACGCTTTGGGTTTAGATTCTACTTGCGGAATAGCCAAATGGTCAAAATTCTCCTCAAAATCCCAATTGGCACGCAATTTAAGTTTTGAAGGGAAATAATACACAGGTTCTGGTTGGCGTTTTTTGAGCCAATCCCCTGTGGTCCATTTCCCATCACCATTATAATCTATATATAAACGCAAATAATATGTAGTTGGAGTAAGATATTCAAATTTTGTACCTTCCTCTAATGCTGGTAATTCACGTACAACTTGATCTTTTTCGTTGAGCAATTGGATACGAGCCTGAGTATCAAAATATGCCATCTTAATGAACAAAGAAGAATATTGATCTGCTGATTTCAGTTTCAGAGTATATGCTGTAGAATCATTACACATTCCATATATATCCACCATAGTTGCTGAATCAATAATCAATCGATACGATTCAGCAGGTTCTAAGGTAGCAATAAGCAATAGTGTTTGGCGTAGAGAATCATGAGGCTGTAGTTGGAATGCTATAGGTTTATATGCCGTATCCACTTTATGCTCCAAATGTATCTTATCCACATGTATAGAATCTATTGGAAATGTCGAATACAGGCAAATCGTATCGTATATTTCGAATTTGGATGATGCATTAGATTTGATTTCTAGTTTACGTTCACGTTTTTTGCGTTGTTGAGCCTCCCACGCTTTCTCCGACATACGTGGACGGCGATAGACAGCCAAGATCGTATCCGTTGTAGGGACAAGATTATACAATGAATCAGACATAAGATATGTCATTCCCAGATAAATACTATCTTGTGCTATAGCCAATGAGTCTGTCAGCCAATATGTGATGGTATCATGCGTAGCATTGGTTTGCAGTAAAGAATAATCCATCCAATCTACCCAAACTGAGTCGGAAACCAAACTATCTACTTCGCTTCGCTTCAAAGAACGTACTACAGGCAGCGAGTCTTGCGGCGCAGAGAAAACTAATGTAAAAGCATGTGGCTCTTCACGATAAACACCTTTGAAATAATGCCGTTGTTTATCTTCGGAAAAATACCATAGAATCAATGAATCGGGATAGAAGAAAGTACGAGTAACCGTATGAATAGTATCTACCTGACGAGTAAATAAAGTATCTTTTGTTATGAGATCAAAACCCAAAGTGTCCCGCCAAATAGTATCATGTACATCCATCTTTTCAAAGTATGGTGTCACGATGGAATCAGCAAAAGCTAATGATTCACCTGGTTGATAGAGGTAATCACGACTAATATCATTTAGCGCAAACAAACGATACGATCCATCGTGAATATTATGTATTATGAAAGCACCCTCCTCATCAGATCGCGCGACACGCGCAAAGGGAATAGTATTAAGTGCAGTATCACTATGATTTCGATGAATACCTACTAATACATCTGCTACAGGATCTAAATTTTCGGCATTATATATCCAACCGGATATAGCCAATGTATCAATAAAATCACCAGTGGAAAATGAGTAAACATAATCATAAAGCGGTGTTTTCTCATTGTAATCACAAATGGCTGCACCAAAATCAATGGTATAGGTGGTAGAATCCAACAAATCTTCATTGAATACAACTGAGAGCGTTTTACCTATAGCCTTTACCTCTGGTGGATTTTGCTGCGGAGGAGATATGAGAATATTCTTTTGAATATCAGCAAGTTGTATATACTCATCAAAGTGTATCTCTACTCTCTTTTCAACAAAATGTAATGTACCATTAATCGGTGTTTCTTTCATCACCATTGGCGGGATAGTATCCCTAGGTCCGCCTTGCGGTCCTACACCACGATTTGCACAAGCAGAAAACAATAATGAAAAAATAAGTGCTGTATATATAGTATAATTGTGAGTAAGCATATCTTCTAATTTTTGAATTAAGGTAAGGTTTTACATGTATATCCTTGGTCACGGAGCCATTCTATGACCATCGGCAATAGTTGTAATATTCTCTCTTTTGATTTCAGCGAGTCATGCATCACAATAATACTACCATTCCGTGTGTACTTTTTAACAATCCACAACATTTTTTTCACCGAATAACAAGAACTATAATCGTGCGTCAGTACATCCCACAAATAGATGGTCTTCCCCTGTTTCACTAATGCTCGTTTTTGTGAGTAGGTCATCCGTCCATGTGGCGGACGGAAACGATGTGTTTTTAAAATGTTGGTCGCTTGTTTTACATCATGCATATATACATTTAAAGAGGTTTTGTATCCCCTTAAATGGTGATATGTATGATTTCCAACAGCATGTCCTTCTCTGTGCACGCGTGCTAACAATTCAGGATAGCGATTAGCATTATCACCTACCATAAAGAATGTAGCTTTTACATTATATCGAGCCAAAATATCCAATACTCGCGGCGTACATTCTGGGACAGGACCATCGTCAAAAGTGAGATAAACCACTTTTGACGATGGATCCATTCGCCATACAACGCCACGATAAAGGCGTTGTATCCATGTAGGGATTTGATATAGTAGTGGACAGTTGATAGTTGACAGTTGACAGTTAACAGTTGATATCAATCGCCCCAAGCTAATGCGGATGCACCTAAGACGGCAGCGTCGGCCTCTTTCAAATCAGAGAAGAGCACTTGCACCTTACCGCGCCACAAAGGCAGAACGTTGTCGTTCATCGCCTTGACCACTGGGTCAAGAATCCAATGACCAGATTTGGTCAAACCACCAAACATTACGATGGCCTCTGGTGCACTGAAAGCAATAAAATCTGCCAATTGTTGTCCGAGGATAGTACCTGTGAAGTCAAAGATCTCCTTTGCTACTTCGTCGCCTTGCTCAGCTGCATCATATACGTCTTTAGAGGTGATGGCATCAATATCTAGGTTGCGCAATACGGTCTCTTTGGTTGTAGAAGAGATAATCTCTTTAGCTGTACGCGCTACGCCTGTAGCAGAAGCATATGCCTCCAAGCAACCTTTCTTGCCGCAGTTGCATGGACGAGCGTCTTCGCCACGCATAGCGCAAGTGTGCCCCAACTCACCAGCAAAGCCGTCATGACCATATACCACCTTGCCATCAATCACGATACCAGATCCAACACCTGTACCCAGGGTAATCATGATAAAGTTCTTCATACCTTTAGCAGCACCATAAGTCATTTCGCCCATAGCAGCAGCGTTGGCATCATTGGTAATCTTGCATGGGATACCAAAGCGGTCGCTCATTAGTTGTGCAAATGGAATGCTTTGCCATGGTAGGTTCATTGCGCCTTCAATTCTACCAGTATAGTAGTTGCCGTTTGGTACACCAGCACCAATACCGCGAATAAGTTCCATACCGCCTACGGAATCTACAATCTTAATAGCTTCTTCATACAACGCATTTACATAATCATTGATGTTTGGAAATGCTTGTGTTTTGATGGATGTGCGTGCCAACACATGGCCACGTGCATCTACAACGCCCAATACGGAGTTAGTACCACCCATATCGAGGCCGAGTACATAAGGTTTTTTTTGCATAATATTGTGTATTTTAAAATGTTAAACGTTCAACTTATTCAGTAGGAATATCCTTATTCACATTCTTACTACCAATGAGTGCATAGAAGAGGATGTATGCTGCACAGACGAGCACTACGATATAACTCATTTGGAAGTCGCCAAATACATCTGCCAACTTTCCTTGCAATGGAATCAAGATACCGCCACCGCAAACCATAGTCATAAATGCACCAGAGGCGATTGAGGTGTACTTACCTAATCCCTCAACAGCCATATTGAAGATACCGCCCCACATCACAGATGTGCACAATCCAACAAGGATTAATGCAAAGATACCCACTGGCACTTGTGCAGTCATCACAGTGAGCGTTGCCCAGTCGATACCAGGCATCTTTACCATCACATCGGATGGCAAGAACATACCAAGTAAGACCAAAACTAAGCACATGATGGATACACCTGTGATTTGCGCACGGCTTGATACTTTACCTGCTAGCATACCTCCCAACAGACGACCTACCAACATCAGCAGCCAATACACAGCCACAATCATGCCCACGATGCCAGCATTGATACCCAAACCTGGGGTAGCAGCATCAGGAGCGGTTGTAAGGTATTGCATCACATAAGTAGGCACACCTACTTCAACGCCCATGTAAAGGAATATAGCCAAGATACCGAGATTGAAGTGACGGAAAGAGAAAGCGCTGTACTTCTTGCCGTTAGTAGCTTTGTTATCGCTGTTAGAAATCTCCAACTCAGGCTCTGGAATCTTCACGAGCAGCAATACCAAGAATGCGAATGCAAATACGCCCAATGCAATCATCAAAGCAGGAGTGGCATCAGCGATTTGTGCTTTGGTAGCATCAGCAATCAAACTACCCATGATGATGGTTACTAATACGGCTGCAAGCGAGTTGCATACACCACCGAATTGTACGAGTTGGTTACCCTTGTTGCCACCTCCACCGAGGGTATTGAGCATAGGATTGACTACTGTGTTGAGCATACACATACAGAAACCTGCAATGAAAGCGCCTGCAAGATATACACCAAAACTTTGGATGGCAGCCCAACCAGACATGTATTGCAAGAATACGCCGATAAATCCTACCAAGATAGCTACAAGAGCGGTCTTGCGATAGCCGATTTTCTTGAGTAGCATACCAGCAGGGATACCCATCACGGCATAAGCGATGAAGTTAGCTGCGTTACCCAATTGAGCTGCGAAGTTGGACATTTCAAAATTGTTCTTTACGATAACTGCCATTGGATTGCACAAGTTGGTTACAAAGGCAATCATGAAGAACAGTAGATACATCACTACGATAGGGAGAATGTTGGATTTGTTGTTTGTCATACGATTAGAATTTTTATTGTTAATTATTGTTCAGTATAGTTCAATGTAGTTCAAAGTTGTTTGTTGAGGAAGAGCATGATGCGGCGGTGGAGGTGCTCGTAGTTGGAGCGATTGCGCAGGAAGTGATTGTCGTCGGGATAGAACTGCATCTCAAACTGCTTGCCGGCTTGCACGAGGGCATCCACGTAGAGCCATGACTGCTGTGCGTGCACATTGTCGTCGGCTAGGCCATGCACTAGCAATAGATTGCCTGTCAAGTCGCTAGCCAGCTGCATGACATCGGCTTTGTCGTAGCCGAACTCGTTGACCTGCGGACGACGCATGTAGCGCTCGGTGTAGGCAGAGTCGTATAATCGCCAGCTGGTCACTGGCGCAATGGCAATACCACATTGCCATATTCTCTCGTCTTTCTCCTCATTGCCTTGTTTGCTCAGACACATCAGCGTTTGGTAGCCACCATAGCTCCAACCGCAGAGTGCCATGCGGTCGCCATCTACATAGGGTAGGGTCTTTAAGTATCTGGCTGCACTAATCTGATCCTCTGCCTCTTTCACACCCAGTTGCATATAGGTCGCATTGCGCCACTCTCTGCCGCGTGCACCTGTACCGCGACCATCTACATTTACTACAATATATCCAGCATCTGCCAAGGCATAGCCAAAGCGTTTGCGCCAGTTGTTGAGCACGCGCTGGCTCGTTGGTCCACTATATTGCAGCATCACGACAGGATATTTCTTGTTCTTATCAAAGTTCGTGGGCAGGATACGCCATGCGTTCAGCACATCGCCACGCTCGGTGGTGATATTGAAGAATTCCTTCTCATTCACACCCAATGCCTGCCATGCTTTTTGGATAGAATCATTATCTAAAACCACTTTCTCCTTTGCCCATTGTCCGTTGCCAATAGATTTGTAGAGTGTGTACACATGCGGAGTGGTAGTACTATGATAACATTGGATATAGCGCTTCCAATCAGCAGAGAAGTGCGAGTCGTGTGTTCCTTCGCCTGTCGTGAGTTGCAGAGTAGTATTCTTCTTGACATTCAGTGCATAGACATGACGCGTCATCGGAGTGTTAGCAGCTTGATAATACAGCGTTTGTGCTTTCTCATCATAGCCATACAGTTTGGTCACATCACGTTCTTCTGGTGTCAGTAGTCGTTGCTCCATGCCTTGCGATGAGTATAAATATGCTTGCGTATAACCGCCCTTTTCGCTCATAATTACCACACGACCATCACTCAGCCATTGCCATTCGTCAAAGAGTTCGTAGTTCACGAAGTATTTTTTGCTTTCTTCTTTATAGAATGGATGGCAGACGGTAGATTTAGGATTACCTTTCAGCACATCCATTCTGTTTTGGTCGCGGTTAAGATGGAGTATCACGACATCGCTGATAGGTTGCTCGTCCTTCTTAGTGGGCTTGGTAAGCGGTGTCCATGTGATGCGTGGGAGGTAGCCGTCGAGGTTAGCGGGCAACTCCATGGTGCGGATGGTCTTGTAATGGATGTCGTAAACACAAATAGTAGCTTTGGCATTAGCCTCGCCAGCCTTGGGATAGCGCAAGGAGTGTAGCTGCGGATATAAATCATTGTTTGTAGGTGAGAGGCGAGAGGTGTCGGGCAAGAATGTCTGCCAATCGAAAGTGGGCACTTCGGTCTCGTCTAAACGGATGAAAGCTATCAGTTTGCTGTCAGGTGAAAAAGCAAAGAGGCGAGTAACGCCAAACTCCTCTTCGTATAGCCAATCGGAGATGCCGTTGAAGATTTCAGTGTTGGTGTCGGTGGTGATGGCTACCTCAGTTTTGAAATCAACTTTGTAGATATATAAGTTATTATCAGCTTTGGCATAGACCACATACTTGCCATTTGGCGACATAGATGCATCTCGTATAGGCACGTCGCTAATGCGTGTGCGCGAGTTACTTTTTTGGGTATCCACCAAGTAGTAATCGGCAAAAAATGAGTGTCGGAATAGCTTCTGCTTGTTCTCATGCTCCAAGCGGTAGCGGTTTTTCACGGTTTGACTATCTTCTTTTGCAGCCAATACGCTATCCATCTCCAATACGGACATTGTCTTGGCGTTGTAGTTCTGCATGATGTCCATCAACCGATCTGCATGCAGTGAAGTCGAAAAAAACAATATAAATAATAATGTAAACAATTTATATCTCATCATATTTCCCTAAAAATTGTGCAAAGGTAAGAAAAATATTGAACATATACAAATAATTTCATATTTTATCAATGTAACCGCATCAAAATTTATCAAATACATTCATCTTTTCTTACCTCAAGTCACAAATGGTTGCTAAACTATAAGGAAACTAAAAGATGATAATGGAATGGTACGGAATGGTAACGGTAGAAATGGGAGAAAAAGTGTACGGGAATCATTTATTGACTATCAATTGTTTTTCGCCATTTTTGATGCGTAGCACATAATTTCCGAAATACATTATATGTTCATGTGAATTCATCTCATTCGGCAAAATAACGATATTTTCCACTCCATCTAATTTGCCAAATGGCCAAGATGTGAATAATATTTTTTTCGCAGGAAATAATATCACGCCATTATTTCGCATCGACGATAATTCGATGCGTACTGCGTAGGCTGCTACATCTTCACTTTTACCTAAACCTACGAATAGCATTCGATACAAAGCATCATCTTCATAATATAAACCAAACGACCCATCTGACAGCACACGATACCTCCAAACAGATTGGTCATTACATAGATTACCATCCTTATATCCTATATATTTATTAGTCATTACATGCTTGATATAAAGTGTACTATCCTCCATAAAATCAATATGATAAACCATATTATCACGAGCACCAACCGCTAATCCATATTCGCCATTTTCATAGTTTTTTATTTCCGCCGAAACTGTAGGTATAATTTTATTTTCTACGCTACCAGCCAATGCTCGATTCCAATAAGCACTAGCTACTACGTAGTCTCCTGATTGACAATTGATTGTTGATATCAATCCATCAGAATCTGCATAAACAGCCCAAAGCGTACAATCCTTTTTAGGATAATAATATTCTCCAGCCAATAATAGCATGGGGCAGACGTTAGATTCAATAATTTCATTCTCGCTCCAACCTAAAAAAATCCACTCCAACGTATCACATAATTCTGGTAAAATTACGCCACTACCTATCGACTCCTCAATTAAAACCACAGATCCATCGCTCATACCAGACTCCAAAAATACTTGGTGAGATTTAGGAGCAGGAGGAGTGTAAAAGATTGTATAACTATTTATATACAAACTATTTTTACTTGCCTCAATATATATTTCAATCACATCACTACTATTCACTTTAGCATCTATCGGACAGAGTATATCCACCCAGTTTTTAGTAAAACTACCATTCCATGATTTGCTGGCAAAATCATCATTTTCAATTCCCCACACCATATTTTTACCTATATGGATTTGCAAGCTACCCGCTCCCTGCGAAGTGTTAGAGTGCATACTTAGCACCACAGAGTCGATGATATAACCATCCCAACCTGTCAATTGAAGGGTAGTAGAATTACCCGCAGTCATTTGCCCCTTTTGTCCCGTTGTAGCAGTGCGCGAATAAACAGCCGTACTATTCATAGGCGCTTCACCACTTACAGCCACACTACTGGATGACTCTACCGTGTAGGTAGCCGTTAATATAGAAATGAGCAATCCAAGTATCATTTTTTTACAAATTTTCTGCAAAGGTACAAATAAATTTGTATATCCCAAAATATTTTCGTAACTTTGCGCGCTTTTTATGCAAACATAAAAATAATAAAACAATAAAAACAATTAACATCATGCAAAAGATTCAACTGAAAAAAGGTCTGAACATTCCTTTTGATGGCGAGGCAGCGAAAACGCTCGGTAGCGTTAATCGTCCTCAGGTCTATCATATCGTTCCAGACCATTTCGCAGGCGTGACACCTAAGCTCATGGTGCGCGAAGGCGATGTTGTGAAGGCAGGTTCTCCTCTCTTCTACAACAAGGCGTTTGCAGAGATGCTCTTCACATCCCCTGTTAGCGGTAAAGTCGTGGCTATCGTTCGCGGCGAGAAGCGCAAGGTGATGTCCATCGACATCGAAGCAGATGCTACAATTGAGTATGCACAGTTTGACTTGACAAAGGATGCAAAGACCTTGCTCCTCGAGTCTGGTCTGTGGGCATTGATCAAACAACGTCCTTACGACTGCATTGCGCTCCCTAGCAAGCAGCCTAAGGCTATCTTCATCTCTACTTTTGACAGCGCACCTGTAGCTCCTGACTACGAGTGGGTGCTCAATGGTCAAAGTGCAGTGCTCCAAGCAGCGGTCAATGCATTGGCTACCATCGCTCCTGTGAAGGTAGGTATCAACGGCAAGGCTACTGCTACCGTGTTCCGCGGCCTTAGCAACTGCGACAAGTACGAGGTGTACGGCGCTCACCCAGCTGGCAACGTTGGTGTACAAATCAACCACGTAGCTCCTATCGCTAAGGGCGAGACTGTATGGACTATCAACGTGCAAGACTTGGCTATCATCGGTCGCCTCTTCACCAAGGGTATCGTGGACATGCAAAAGAAAGTGGCGCTCACAGGCCCTCTCGCTGCTGGCGCACAATACTACAACGTGTTGCCAGGTATGCCAGTTAGCGCAATCTTCACCAGCAACACCTACAAAGGTTGTGAGTGCCGCTATGTAGCAGGCAACG
>JAFZGC010000124.1 GCA_017555595.1 Paludibacteraceae bacterium
AACTTTTTTTTTTTTTGGGGGGGGGGGAAGAGCGAAGGTTAGTTGCAGTAAACCCACTTGCGCAGCAAGTCAACAAGCAAAACCAACCAAAGCAAAATTCGAGTCCCCGAGGTGGTTCTATATTGATAATCAGCCATCTACGCGACTGCTGATAAAAAATGACAGCAAAATCGTTAGAATTTCATAGTACAGATATAAAGATAGTAAAAAAAATGCCATGAGAGTTTGGCACAGTTTTTGTCCAATAAATTTTAACAAATTTATACAATAATTCTTAACAAAACATTACAATTATGATTTCAAAGAAACTCGAAGAGGCTATCAACGCCCAAATCAATGCCGAGATGTGGTCGGCTTATCTCTATTTGAGTATGTCTGCGTATTGCCAAGATGCGGGATTCCCTGGCATCGCCAACTGGTTTGCTATCCAATTCAAAGAGGAGCAAGACCATGCTATGATACTCTTCAACTACCTGCAAAGCCGTGGCGGTCGCGTTCTGCTGGAGCCAATCGCTGCTGTGGACACCGAATGGGCTTCCCCACTCGCTGCTTTCCAACACACCTTGGAGCACGAAGGCAAAGTGACTGCCCTCATCAACAACCTCATGGCACTTGCTGTAGAGGAGAAAGACTTCGCCCTCCAAAGCCGACTCAACTGGTTCGTGGACGAGCAAGTGGAGGAAGAGGAGAACGCTACTGACCTCGTGAATAAGTTCCGCATGGTAGGCGACAACGGCTATGGTCTCTACCAACTCGACCAAGAACTCGCAGCACGCGTTTACACACAAGCCAGCCCATTGGCAAATGCAGAGTAAATGCGTAAAGCGTAAAGTGTAAAGGCAAAGAACTATATGAAAAAGATTTTTATTTCGCTATTGGCATTAGCATGCCTCGTAGCGTGTACGCCCAAGAAAACGGCATACGAACAGTACATCGACATGTACAACGATTTGGAAGCACAGTTGGAAACCGTAGAAGACCGTGCTGCGAAAGACTTACTCATTGAGGGCTTTATCACAGATGGTTATACCCTCTTGATGGAGAACATTGAGGACCTCACCAGCGACTCTATCGTCTTGTCACACTTCTATATGCTCACCCCTGAGCAGAAAGCAGAATTGTTTGCTGCTATCCCTGCGGAGCGTTTGGAAGGCGAAATATTGGCTCCTGTACACGAAGAATACCTCATCGAGTTGAAGAAAACGGCATACGAACAATATATCGATATGTATGACGCGCTCGTAGCGCAATTGGAGACTGTGGAAGACCGCGCTGTAAAAGACTCGCTGATTGAGGGCTTCATCACAGACGGCTACACCCTTCTGATTGAGAACATAGAGGATGTGACCAGCGACTCTATCGTATTGTCGCACTTCTATATGCTCACACCTGAGCAGAAAGCTGAACTCATTGCTGCCATTCCAGCAGAGCGTTTGGAAGGCGAAATATTGGCTCCTGTACACGAAGAATACCTCATCGAGTTGAAGACTTCCGCTGGTAATCCTTACATCGAAATCACATCGCTAAAAGCAGATGGTACTGCTCTTGCACTCAGCGAGTTGATTGGTAAGACCGATTATGTATTGGTAGATTTCTGGGCTTCATGGTGTGGTCCATGCCGCCGCTTGATGCCTGCACTCAAAGAGTTGTATGAGTCCTATCACCTATCAGGCAAATTGGAGATCTTGGGTGTGAGTTGCGACCGCGACGAGGCAGCATGGCTCCAAGCTATCAAAGAAGATGAGTTGCCATGGTTGCATATCCGCGACCAACGCACCGAGCCATACAACCCTTGCGATAAGTACGGTATCTCTGCTATCCCTACCACTATCCTCATCAACAAAGAAGGTGTGATTGTAGGTCGTAACCTCAATGAGGCAGAGATAGAGGAGATCCTGAGTAAATAACCTGTTTAGAGGCAACCGGATATCAAACACTGGCAGCCGGATACAGGAAGCCAATAAACAAAAAAGGCGAGCACCTGCTCGCCTTTTTCTATTCCTAGCCTCTCGCCTATAAACTCTCGCCTTATAGCCTCATTACTCACAATCCACCTCGTTGAATACGCCTTTGTTTTCACCCTCCTGAGTGATGATATAGCAACCACTTCGGTCAGTCTTAAGGTCTTCGGATTGGTTTTTATTACCAGTCCACCCCTTACCTTTCTTGAATATAATATTCAGCGACTTGCCGAAATAAGTATATACATACCAATCGCCCTGTTTGCTTGCCTTATAATCGCCAGTTTCGACTCCCTCAGTATCCCATATATATACATAAACATCTGACCAAGACTCAGGTACCTTCGCCTTAACGACAATACTCTCTTTCTTCGCAAAAGTAATACTATCTACTTGCGCTATAGTGTATTCTACAGACTGACCATTCACCCATACATACATACTGGTGACTTCGCTGAGGGAACCTGTATTATCGTTGCCTCCTTCATTGCCGCCAGGATTATCATTACCACCAGGATTGCTATTGGTTTTCCATTGCCCATTGAGCCATTCCGCATTTTTGCGCAGGACATTAGTGGTTCGCTCGATATATGTACCTATCGTTTGGCTACCATGATACTGAGACCAACGCTCTTTGTCCTTAGCGGCTGCTTTAGCAATTAGGTTCTCATGCGTATCAATAAAGTTATAGATATTGTTGTAATCTCCATTATAGAACTCGTTCCAAATCTCTTTCACGCGCGACATAAACGCAGGGAACTTGCATATCTCTGGAATCCAGTGATTGTGCCATACATCACCTTGGTACATATACTGAGATTTGTCGCGATTAAACGAGCTACCAAAGTCCCATACGGGTCCAAAGTGCCATTTCTCATTGGCACCTTTCTCCTTGTGCAAATAGCAACTACCATGGAAACTCTCATAGTTATCAGTCAGTTCCTGCACTATATAGAACTTCGCCAGCGCATCCATATCGATGTAATTCCACAACTCGTTTGAGTTCTTGTCACCATACACTAAGTTGTCTATCAAAGTCATCTGTTGAGTCAGATACTGCTCTTGTTGGAACGACAATTCCTCTGGAGTCTTATAGGTAATCCACATGGTAGTCTTGCCACCCTCATAGATAGTAATATGCGGATCGTCGTCGTAGTTATCAATCTCTACTAGCCAGCCACCAGTGATAGCCTCAGAATCGGTCTCCCCATCCTCTTGCTCAACAATATTCACACGGTCCTTGTCCACACGAATGTGCTCGGTAAGGAAATAGAGACCTATATAGTCACCATTAAGCACCACTTCCAGTGGCTTGGCATCTGGTGTCCAAGCTAAGCCTATCATCTTGCTAAGTTCAAGACCTACAGCATTACGCATAAAACCCTTTCTGTCATTACTATCATCAGCATGCGCCAACAAAGTAAAGTGTTTGCTTTTTTTCATACCTAATAGCGGTTGTTTATCGGCAAGTTTGATACGGTATGGCTTTTTATCAAAACCCGTCCAAGAGTAATTGCCACGACCTTTGATCTCCATAGTCAAAGGTGCTGAAGCATTACCAATACTCTCATAGCCAGCCAGTCCCATAGCGTCAAGATAGTAAGTAGCTTTAAGGTAATTATCCTTACTTGTAATCGTTTGATTGTTCTCCGTCTGGATATACAAAACGGGCAGCGTTCCCGAATAGGAAGCTGCATGAAGCGTAATAGTTGCTACAAAAAACAGTAGCATAAAAACAGTATGTCTCATCTTTTAAAAAATTATCGCTGCAAAGGTAGTGATTTTTTGTGACATACACAAATATAGATAACATTTTATCAAATTATATTTGTACAATTCGTTTTTTTTTCGTACTTTTGCAAAAATTATTAGACAATGAATTTTACACACTTACATGTACACTCGCACTACTCCGTACTTGACGGCATGAGCAAAGTGGCAGACCTCGTAGATAAAAGTATTCGCGTAGGCATGCCTGCGATTGCCTTGACCGACCATGGTAACATGTACGGTATCAAGGAGTTATTAGACTGTTGCAAGAAAGCCAATGGCAAACTCAAAGAGCAAGCCGAAAAAGAGGGCAAAGAGTTTGTACCATTCAAACCTATTGTAGGTATCGAAGCCTACTGCGCTCGTCGTGGACGCTTGATGCAAGATAAGGACTACAAAGTGACCAACGCCGAAGGTAAAGCACAAGTAGTGGACATGAGCGGTTGGCACCTTATCCTCTTGGCAAAGAACAAGACGGGTTACCAGAACCTATGCAAACTGACCAGTCAGAGTTTCATTGACGGCTTCTATCGCACCGCGCGTATAGATAAAGAGTTGTTGCAGAAGTGCCATGAGGGGCTCATCTGCTGCTCCGCTTGCTTAGGTGGCGAGTTGCCACAGAAAGTGATGCAGGGATTGGGCAGCAATAACTTCGCAGAAGCCGAGCAGACCATAGAATGGTTCAAAGCACTCTTCGGTGAAGACTACTATATCGAACTACAACGCCATCAGACAGAAAAACCAGGAGCCGATCAACATACCTACCAAGTGCAGAAAGTGGTAAATGAAGTGCTAATAGACTTGGCACGCAAGCACAATGTAAAAATCATTGCCACCAATGATGTGCATTTCGTAGAGGAAGAACATGCCGAAGCACACGATCGACTCATCTGCCTCAGCACCAACCACTTTGTGGACGATGCAGATCGTATGCACTATACCAAGCAAGAGTGGCTCAAGACGCCCGAAGAGATGGCTGCCATCTTTGCCGACATACCCGAAGCTATCAGCAACACGCAGGAGATTGTGGACAAAATAGAGACCTACTCCATCGATTCTGGCCCCATCATGCCTAAGTTCCCTATCCCTGAGGAGTTTGGCACCGAGGAGACCTACCACGCCAAGTTCACCGAGCAAGATCTCTTTGATGAGTTTACCCGCGATGAACATGGCAATGTGGTGCTTAGTCAAGAAGAAGCCGAAAAGAAAATCAAGGCTTTGGGTGGCTACGAGCGATTGTATCGTATCAAGTTGGAGGCTGACTATCTGCGACACCTTACTTACTTGGGCGCGCGCGAACGATATGGCGAAACCTTGACTGAGGAACAAGAGGAACGCATCAACTTCGAATTGCACATCATGAAGACGATGGGTTTCCCTGGATACTTCCTCATCGTAATGGACTTTATTCGCGCTGCCCGAGAGGAGTTGGGCGTAAGTGTAGGTCCTGGTCGTGGTAGTGCCGCAGGTTCGGTAGTTGCATACTGCTTGCGCATCACAGACCTTGACCCATTAGAATACGACCTGCTGTTTGAGCGTTTCCTCAACCCCGACCGTATATCCCTACCCGATATTGATACCGACTTCGACGATGCAGGTCGCGGCAAAGTGCTGGATTGGGTTACAGAGAAGTACGGCAAGACACGCGTGGCACATATTATCACATACGGCGCCATGGCTGCTAAATCCGCTATTGCCGATGTAGGACGCGTACAGCGTGTGCCATTAGCTCGTGTCAATGAGATTAAGAGTTATATCCCCGAACGCGGATTCCCTGATAATATCAAAGATGAGAAAGGCAAATCGCCTAAAGTCAATCTCAAAAACTGCTATAAGTATGTGGCTGAACTTAAGGATTTGGTGAATGGAGACGAACCACAGATTGCCTCTATGCTCAACTATGCACAACAATTGGAAAATACCGTTCGCCAAGTGGGTATCCACGCCTGCGGTGTGATTATCGGTGCGGATGACCTGACCAAATATGCGCCACTAAGTACGGTAGAAGATAAGGACAGCAAGCAACGCATTCTCGTGACACAATACGACGGACATGTGGTGGAGAATGTCGGTCTTATCAAGATGGACTTCCTCGGACTAAAAACACTAACCATAATCAAAGAGTGTCTGAAGAACATCAAACTGCGTCATGGTATAGATGTGGATATAGACCACATCTCCAAGGAAGACCCAGAGACCTACAAACTCTTCCAAGAAGGAAGAACCATAGGTGTGTTCCAGTTTGAGTCGGCAGGTATGCGCAAATACATGAAGGAACTCAAACCTACCGTCATGGGCGACCTAATCGCTATGAACGCACTCTACCGTCCTGGTCCAATGGACTATATTCCGCAGTTCATCAAGCGTAAACATGGACTGGAGCCTGTAACCTACGATATACCTATCATGGAGAAATACCTCAAGGACACTTATGGTGTGACGGTATATCAAGAGCAAGTGATGTTGCTGAGCCGTTTGTTGGCTAACTTCACCCGCGGCGAGAGCGACCAACTCCGTAAGGCAATGGGTAAGAAGATCATGGCGATGTTGGCAGAGTTGAAACCTAAATTTATCAATGGTGGCAAAGCCAACGGACACGATGAAAAAGTGTTGGAGAAGATTTGGGCAGATTGGGAAAAGTTTGCTTCGTATGCGTTCAACAAATCGCATGCTGCATGCTACTCATGGGTAGCATACCAGACAGCTTACCTCAAGGCCCACTACCCTGCCGAGTTTATGGCAGCCAACTTAACCGTAGCAAAGGACGACATCAAGGACGTAACGAAGTTCATGGACGAATGCAAAGCCATGCGCATGTCTGTCTTAGCACCCGATGTCAATGAGTCGGGCTTGAACTTCACTGTCACCAAGAACGGCGATGTGCGCTTTGGCTTAGGCGGTGTAAAAGGTGTAGGCGAAGCAGCCGTAGAAGCCATCATCGAAGAACGCGAGAAGAACGGCAAATACAAAGATATCTTCGACTTCGTACAACGCGTAAACCTGCAAGCGTGCAACAAAAAGACCATTGAGAGTCTCGCACTTGCTGGCGGATTTGACTGCTTCGACAACATGTACCGCGAGCAACTCTTCGGCACAAATGCTAAGGGGGAGAATATGCTGGATGTATTGGTGCGATTCGGCAATAAATACCAACAAGACCAAGTCGCCAACAGCATGTCACTCTTTGGTGATATGGGTGGAGGCATTGGTATTGACATTCAATTGCCAGAACTGTTGCCTGTACCACGCTGGTCAGCAGTGGAGCGACTCAACAAAGAGAAGAACCTCATCGGTATCTTCCTCTCTGCCCACCCACTGGATGAATGGGAATGGGAAGTGCGCGATG
>JAFZGC010000125.1 GCA_017555595.1 Paludibacteraceae bacterium
GATGCATATTTCATCCTTGAACATTGGGGTGGCAATATGGGTAGTGAGCGTCCTGCTCTTATCAAAGAAGGTATGATGTGCTGGGATAACACTACCAACGCATACTACCAAACTGCTATGGGATGGCTCAAAGATGGCGACGACCTATCTTCTGCAAACAAAGATAACTATGTTACCTACTGTGAGAGCCATGATGAAGAACGTGCATTCTTCAAGGCTAAACAATGGGGTAATGGTGATCTGCAAACCAATGAAGAGGCTCGAGTAGCGCGTGTACCTTTGAATATGGCTTTCCTAACTATGCTCAATGGTCCTAAGATGTTCTACCACTTCGCTGAACTCGGATATGATAATTCTAAATACCAAAATGCACAAGGTAAATGGGGCAAGAACGATTATGGAATTGCTAGTGAACTGGGTGATGACTATGACTGCAAGATGCAAGTCAAGAAGCGCATTGAAAAATGGTTGGTTGCGGGCAACTGCCATATGGCGGCTTTCCAAAAGGTCGGACAAATTATTCAACTCCGTACACGCTTAATGCCAGAGGTATTCGAGGGCAATCCTACTGCCGCAACTCTTGGATCAGGAAAAGCATTACGTACTATCCAATGGGGAAGCAATGTGTTTGTGGCGGGTAACTTTGATGTGACTGCTAATCAAACAGTAACTTTGCCTAGTGGAACTTGGTATAATTATTTTGCTCAAGCCAAGCAAACTGCAACTACCATTACGCTTGCACCTGGCGAGGTAGCAATCTTTACTGGCAAGGAGGTCAAACTGCCTGTGATGCCCGATGGGTACGAGTTCTATACCGATGTTGAGGATGTTGTAATCAATACTCCTGCAGATATGTTGCCTCCATATGATGTACGCCTGTACAACATCAATGGTCAGTTGATTAGCAACCAAACCAACACCATGTCTGCCGATCTTTCTGGTTTGAATGCAGGTCTGTACATTATACAATACGAGAAGAACGGACAACGCGTAGCAAAGAAGATTATCCGCTAACGATTAACAGATTTGACGCGATAGCCAGCGGCTTTGAGTAGGGCGAGAAGCCCATCCTCACCGCCTAAATAAATGGCATTCAATGTGATAAACGCCTTACCTTCACGAAGGTAGGGCGTTAATCGTTTTGCCCACACTTTGTTGCGTTGGCTATATACTTTATAGTCGGAGAAGGATATAGATGTGCTGTTGTCAGGACCTTTGATTTGGTATGCCATATCCGACAAACGACCATAGAGGTACATCTCTCTCAATGTACGTTCTTGTCGTACCTCTTTGTCAGGATATTCAATTACTTTGTATAGTTCTTCGCATTGCCAGTGAAAAGGCTCACGGTCAAAAAGCATATACATCGTTTCGCCAATATCATCTAATCCATATACGGGAATATTCGATTGTGCAGCTACTTTCTCAAAGAAGGTCTCCATAGAACGGTCCTCATCGTAATAAAGCCACTTTTTGAGCAATTCGTTGCGATACATTTCGGTAAGATAGGCTGGCTTCATACGTCCTAACTTATCAAGTCCCATACCCAAATTGATGCGTAGAGCCTCATCTATCTCTTGATATTGTGCTTCGGAGTAAAAGTTTTGCAACCGTACAGAGTCTGGCAATATAGCAGCTTGTCGCAATGCAGCAATAGCTTCGTAATCCTGCATAGCAAATTCAGTAATCACTTTATTACAAGCACTATAACATTTGAAGACATTAGGTATAGTGTCTAAAAAAGTCATATCCACCGTACGATTGGTTGCCAAAATATACGATGGCGCTGCTGCGGAATTGCCTGAAATACGGTAAAGCACTTGTGCATCAGTGGTGCCAATAGCCAATAGCCAATAGCCTAAGGAGATGAATATAAATCGTTTCATTGGAAGCGTGATATTAGGTTGTATGCTTGGTAGATGCCCAATTCGCCTGCTTTGCTGAGGTCAATAATACCCTTTTCGTTTTGACCAATATAGATGTAAGTCAAACCACGATTGAAATATGCTTCGGCAAAGTCGCTATCTATGGCAATCGCTTGAGTGTAGTAGGTGATGGCCGCTTTAAAATCTTGTTGGATACAAAGCATGTTCGCTTTGTTGTAATATGCAAAGGAGAAGTCTGGTGTGTGATTGATTACATAGTCGTAATCCCGCATCATCAACTCAAAATCCGCTTTGTCGGTTGATTCGCCAATCGCACGCTTATATTCCAGCAATTTGTACCTCCAATTTGCACGACAGAAATAAGCAAAATATAGTGTGCCGTCTATCAATATGGAACGAGTCACATCATCTAACGCAGAAGAATAATCTTGCACCAATGCAAATTCAAAGGCACGAGCGATATAGGCAGCACATAGTTGTGCATTATTCTGTGTATTAGGCGAAGCCATGTGCTCTAGGTGGTCAATTTGATGTGAAAGATTACTGATTTGTGTAAAGTGCTGATTTACTATGTCTGCTGTGAGAGGTATCTCTTGGGTGGTAAAACGCAATGGAGCTGGCAGGTGCATTGTGCGGTTATATGCATCTACTGTGGCGTGCGAGTAGTTAGTCTGGCGCAGAGCGTTGGCGTTGGTACTGGTCGCATAATATGAGAGAAAGATATTAGGCTCGTTGATTACATCAGTATAGCGCTTTTGCACTGCACCGCGGGTATCGCTATCGTATGTGATTTCCTCATTATTGGTCTCTTGATTTTGCGCAGCAAGGGCAGAAAATTCTTTTCTGTTGTCACGTTGTCGTGGTTGGTTATCAGCTACTTGCATGTCAGTCTGAAGGGATTGTATGCTATCTTTCTTCTGCTCAAGGTTGTATGCTTGTTGGCGTAGTTGATATGCCTCCTTGTCGTGTCCGAGTGATGCCTCTGCTTGCGCCGCAAGGTAATAGGATGGCAAGAAGTATGGGTATCGTTCAATGATAATATTGAAATCAGTTAGTGCATCTTGCCACTGGCGCAGTTGTAGTTGCACCATACCGCGTTGGTAGTATAATTCTATTCGTTCAGGCGCAAAACTAATCGCTTGTGTAAAGTCTTCCAAGGCGCGGTTATAATCGCCTAATTCCTGTCGCAATACGCCACGATTGTAGTAGCATTGTGCGTCATGTGGAGAGAGTGTTACTGCTTTATCGTAGTCCACAAGAGCACTACGGTAGTTATGTTTTCGGTAGTAGATAATACCACGGTTAATATAGTCGCCTGCCCATTTACTGCCATGTTCTATAGCTTTGCTGAGCGAATGGAGAGCTTCGTCTTGATGATCCTGCATCAGTTGTACTAATCCCAAGGCTGACCAATTGGCAGGATTCTGTGAGTCGTATTCTGTGGCATGGGTAAAAGCATTGAGGGCGCAAAGGGTGTCGTTGCTACGCAAGCAGATGGAACCTTTCTCAAAATGCAAAGATGCCGATTGTGGCTCGCGATGGAGCAAGTGATTAATGTCTTGTAAAGCAAGGTCATACCGTTCGAGTTCAGCCAATACATCTGCACGCATGGCAAGATAAGTCCTATTTTCTGGAGCAAAAATTAGGGCCTCGCTAAAGTCCTGTTCTGCGTTTTCTAGTTGACCTGTTTGACGGTAAATATAACCGCGTGTGTAGTATGCACCAGGCTGAAAGGGATTACGCTCAATAGCTGCGTTGCAATCAATTTCTGCGCCTGTGTAATCGCCTAACTGGATCTTCGCAATTGCGCGAAGCAGATAAGGCTCGCTGAGATAAGGCTTGAGTTTGATAACCTGATTGAAGTATTGAATGCTAAGTACATAGTCGTCAAAATACAACGCGTTGCGTCCAATCGCTGTAATGCGATCGGTATTGAGTTGCGCGAAGGCAGAACCAAGAGCCAAAAACCAAGAACCAAGACAGATAAGGATTATCCGTCTAAGTCGAAAGTGATATGTCTTTGCTTCTTGTTCGTGATTCATATTTCTCTCTTACTTACATCCCGCTTCTGGGTCAAACCATTCAGGTATATCAAATTGCTCTTCTATACTATAGCCCAGCAAGGTGTCGGCATATACTTTCTGCATATATATAGACCATATGGGCAACGCCATGTTTGCACCTTGACCTGCGGACATATTATCAAAGTGAATAGAACGGTCTTCGCCACCGACCCATACACCACTAACCAACGACGGAGTAAAACCTACAAACCAGCCGTCAGAGTGGTTTTGTGAAGTACCAGTCTTGCCTCCCATTGGTGCTTTCAATCCGTAGCGGAAGCGTGCACGAACGCCAGTTCCATGATCCATCACGTTGCGCAGCATATAGATCATCTTATAGGAGGTTGTCTCGCTGATAATCTCGTAAGTCTTAGGAGTGAAACTAGCCAAGATATTACCATTGTTATCCTCAATGCGAGTAACGTACAGTGGTTCTACGCGGATACCTTTATTGGGGAAGGTTGTATATGCATCCACCATCTCCTTGACGCTTACCTCGCATGGTCCAAGACAGAGACTGACTACGGGGTCTAATTGTCCTTCGATACCGAAAGAGCGCATCATACGTACTAACTGTTCTGGAGTAAAGAGCGACATCAAATAGGCTGTAATCCAGTTGCTGGATTTCTCTAATCCCCAATTGAGAGTTACCATTTCGCCCTGATTGGAGTGGTGATCATCGCGTGGTGTCCATGCTACACCATTGCCGTCCACAAGTGTGATGGAGTCGTTAACAGTACTGTCGCATGGCCACATACCCTCGTCCATTGCCAAAGTAAAGAGATAAGGCTTGATAGTAGAACCCACCTGACGGCGACCTGATGTAACCATGTCGTATTGGAAGTGTGTGAAGTCTGGTCCGCCTACGTATGCTTTTACCGCGCCCGAGTGTGCTTCCATAGACATGAATCCGCAACGTAGGAAATGTTTGTTCCATCGGATAGAATCCATAGGCGTCATGGTGGTGTCAATCAATCCGTTGTAGGAGAATACACGCATAGGTACTGGTGTTTTGAATACTTGTTTGATATCTGTTTCACTCATACCTTGCTTCTTCAGTGTACGGTAGCGGTCGGTTTGGCGCATTGAGCGATTCATAATACCGTCAATTTCTTCGGGAGTGAGGTCTTTAGAAAATGGTGCATACGATTTCTTACGCTTTTCGCGGAAGAAACTTTTTTGTAGGTCTTGGATATGCTCGCTTACTGCTTCTTCTGCATATTGTTGCATACGAGAATCTATGGTCGTGTAAACACGCAAACCATCTTGATAGAGATCGTATGGGGTACCATCAGGCTTGTGATTCTTATTACAGAAACCATAAAGTGGGTTCTCCTCCCATAGGCGTTTGTCAATTTCGTATTGAAGCATGTTCCAATCGGAATAGTTGCTCTTTTTGGGTTCTTTAGCGGTCAGTACTTGGCGTAAATACTCGCGGAAATAAGGTGCAAGACCTTGCTTATGATCTACTGGTTGGTATTTAAGTTCTATGGGGAGTGCTTTCAGAGAGTCGCATACCTCTTGGGTGATATAGTCGTATTTGCACATTTGGTCAAGCACGGTGTTGCGGCGGTTGAGTGCACGCTCTGGACGACGGCGAGGATTGTACATAGAGGGGTTCTTACACATTCCAACCAACATGGCCGCCTCCTCCATTTTGAGTTTCGATGGCGTGGTGCTAAAATACACTTGTGCAGCGGACTTTATACCTACTGCATTGTAGAGGAAGTCAAACTGATTGAGGTACATAGTTAGTATCTCCTCCTTGGAGTAGAAACGTTCTAACTTCGTTGCAATTACCCATTCGATAGGCTTTTGCAGGGCACGCTCGAAGATGCTATTGGCTTGTGGCGACCATAATTGCTTGGCTAATTGCTGCGTAATAGTACTTCCTCCACCTGCTTTTCCTAACATTACTACGGCGCGGAACAATGACTTTACATCCACGCCTGTATGATCGTAGAATCGCACGTCTTCAGTTGCAATAAGAGCATTGATCATATTGGGCGAAATGTCGGTATATTCTACACTCACGCGGTTTTCGTTGCGATAGTAACGTCCGAGCAACTGCATGTCGCTGGAAATAACTTCAGTGGCGAATTTATTTTTAGGGTTTTGAAGCTCATCCAATGGTGGTAAGTAACCCAACCAACCTTTGGTTATCATCCAGAACAATGCGATGACAGACAGAGTCCCAAGCGAAATAATGCTCCAGAACCAGACAATAAATTGTTTCTTAAATGGCGTTTTGTCTGTTTTCTTCAACCATTCTACAACGTTGTTATTATTCATAGTTTTTATTTTGATTGCACATTAACCCAAATTAACGTGCAAAGGTACAAAAAAAAAAGTACATGCGCAAGCGTATGCGCACTTTTTTGGAAAGCTGCTTCAATTTTAGGTTAAAAATGGTGTGTTGCTGATTAGATATATCTTTTCTCCCGCCTCCGCCGTTATCATTCCGTACCACTCCGCTATCATCTTTTACTTTCCTTGTACTTTGGCAATCATTTGAGGGTTGGGACAATGAAAAAATGAATGGATTTGATAGAATTTAATACGATTGTCCTGTATATTTTTGAGTTCTACTTGCACATGTTAGAAAAAAATGCTACCTTTGCAGCGAAATGGCACAATTATTGTACATATACAAGTGACAATAATAACATTAACGATTAAATGTTGAAACATATGAAAAAGTATATTTGTGATGTGTGTGGTTGGGAGTATGACCCAGCAGTAGGTGTAGAAGAGGCAGGTATTGCTCCTGGAACAGCTTGGGAAGATCTGCCAACTGATTTTGTTTGCCCACTCTGTGGCGTAGGCAAAGATGAATTCTCGGCTGCGGAATAAGTTCCCATACCTCCAAAGTGGAGGATTATAGATAGTGAAAATAAGATTTATAACATTAGGATGTAAACTAAACTTTGCCGAGAGTAGCGCTCTCGGCAAAGAACTTTTGTTGCGTGCTCATCAGCGTGTTTCTCTGAACGAAATCCCAGATGTCTGCGTTGTTAATACATGTAGTGTGACAGATGCTGCTGACCATAAAGATCGTCAAACAATCAATCAGTTACACCGCAAATATCCAGATGCTATTATTATCGTTACTGGTTGCTATGCTCAACTTCAACCCGAGCAAATTAGCAAGATTCCTGGTGTTGATTATGTCTTAGGACAAAACGAGAAATACGATATACCTGCCCTTATAGATGAGGTGGAAATGCGAAGGGGCGAGAAGATGCAAGAGGGTAAAATTCGTGTAGCAGCAATTCGCGAGGTTGATGATTTCCATGGAGTACACTCGGCAGATGACCGTACGCGTTGTTTTATCAAGGTACAAGATGGCTGCAATTATTTTTGCACTTATTGTACTATCCCATATGCGCGAGGTAAATCGCGCAATCCAAAGATTGAGGATGTTATAAAAGATGCACAAGTGGCGCTAGACCAAGGTGCCAAAGAATTGATAATCACAGGAGTGAATATCGGCGATTTTGGAAGAAGTACAAGCGAGCAATTTATTGATTTATTACGAGCCTTTGACCTTCTCAATGGTGACTATCGTGTGCGTATATCTTCCTGCGAACCTAACTTGTTGACAGACGAGATTATTGACTTTGTGGCAAACTCTAAGCATTTTGCTCCACATTTCCATATTCCTTTGCAATCGGGTAGTAATGAGGTGCTTGCCATAATGAAACGCCGTTATACACGCGAATTATTTGCCGAACGTGTGCAACATATTCGTAAGGTGATGCCGCATGCATTTATTGGTGTTGATTGCATGGTGGGTGTACGCGGCGAAACGCAGGAATGTTGGGAAGATTATCTATCCTTTATCAAAGAATTAGATGTGAGCCAATTGCATGTCTTTACATATTCAGAGCGTGCTAATACACGAATGTTGGAGTTGGATCTCTATGTGGTTCCAAAGGCAGAACGACAACGTCGTAGTAAAATTTTGCACGAAGTGTCAGAGAAGAAAACAAGAGATTTCTATGCACGACATCTGGGTAGAAAATCAGTTGTTTTGTGGGAGTCAAAGAAAGAAGGAGACCAAATGTCGGGATTTACCGACAATTATATTAAGGTTTATGGACCTTATAAAAAGGAAAAAATAAATACCTTTGAAGATATTTTGCTATAAAAATTTGCATAATTCAAATTTTTGTAGTAATTTTGCGGCATCTTTGTGATGACTAGCAAAGATTTTCTATAATTTTTTTTCATAAAAGAAATATTTACATACATTTTATATGCAATACGATATGCAGAAACTCGGGCGTATGACGCTCGAACAATTGATTGAGATTGCGCAGAAGTTCGATTTGAAAGTTGGACGTGGCGCAACAGAGCAATCTATTATCTATCAGATTCTTGATGCTCAAGCCGATAAACATGGTGCTGAAGTTCAGGCGCGTGCAGAAGCACGAGAAGAACGTCGTAAGGGTAAACGAGCTCGCATTCAAAACACTCCTCAAAAAGTAAATACCGACAATTTGAAAGGTAATCGCGTCCTTGCTACTGTAGGTAGTAAGGAGGAAACGTTGGGGCAAATTAAAGAAGAACAGGCTAAACAACCACAGCCAAAACCAGTCATATCTGCTGTGCAACCTTCGATGTTTGATGTTGCTGCACCAGCACCTGTTGTGGAGGAAAAGGTGGTAGATGAGAAGAAAGTGGAGAAACCTTCAAAGAAGAAAAAAGGAAATAAATTGAACAAAACGGAAACGGTAGATACTGAACCTGTGATTGAGGGAATCATAGAAAATGTTTCAGAGCCTCAAGAGCAAGTTGTTCTACCTGAACACCCAGAAAAGCAGCCTAAGAACATGAAACGTGGACGTCCTAAAAAATCAGTAGAACCTGTACTCGCAGTAGCAAAAGAGGATGTCCTAGCTATAGAGGAGGTGGTAGCGGTTGAAGAACCAATTATCGTGGATGAGCTTGTGAGAATGGAGACCGAGGGCAAAGAACAGCAGGCAAATACACCAAGTCGTAAGAATGAAACTAAGGAGGAACGTCAAGCGCGTGTGAATGCCCGTATTGCACAAATTACTCAGCAAATAGCCAAACGTGAAGAGCAAATCGCTAATGGAGAAGAGATTACTCCGATTAATGAGAAACCACAACCTAAACCAGCAGTATCTCTAGAAGAGGAAGTTCTCAATAAGGGTGTGGAGGCATTTGGTGACACAATTACTGCTATTGGTACATTAGAGTGTGCACCTGATGGTTATGGATTTTTGCGTAGTGCAGATTATAACTATATTTCTTCGCCAGACGATATATATGTTTCGCAACAGCAGATACGTCAATATAGTTTGAAAACTGGAGATACTGTGGAATGTACTATTCGTCCACCTAAAGAGGCTGACAAGTATTTTCCAATGAAAGATGTATTACGCATCAATGGTATTTCTTCTGCTGCTGCTAAAGAGCGTATTGCATTTGAGAATCTTACTCCACTATTCCCAGATGAAAAATTCAAACTCTGCAAGGGGGATAAGACTGATTCGTTATCAGTACGTATTATAGATTTCTTTGCTCCTATTGGTAAGGGACAACGTGGATTGATTGTTGCACAGCCTAAGACAGGTAAGACTGTGTTACTCAAAGATATAGCCAATGCCATTGCGGCCAATCATCCAGAAGTATATATGATTGTACTGCTGATTGATGAGCGACCTGAGGAGGTTACTGATATGGCACGTTCTGTGAATGCGGAGGTCATTGCTTCTACCTTTGATGAACCAGCCGAAAACCACGTGAAAGTGGCAAATATCGTACACGAGAAAGCCAAACGATTGGTTGAATGTGGACATGATGTGGTAATCTTATTAGATAGTATTACTCGTCTTGCGCGTGCATACAATACCGTAGCGCCTGCTAGTGGAAAAGTGTTGTCTGGTGGTGTGGAAGCCCAAGCATTGCATAAGCCAAAACGTTTCTTCGGAGCTGCGCGTAACATTGAGAATGGAGGTAGTTTAACCATTATTGCTACTGCATTGACGGAAACCGGTAGTAAGATGGATGATGTGATCTTTGAGGAATTTAAGGGTACAGGCAATATGGAGTTGCAACTAGATCGTAAACTCAGCAATAAGCGCATCTTCCCTGCCGTAGATATCCCAGCATCTTCTACACGTCGTGATGATTTGTTGCTTCCTGCAGATGTATTAAGCCGTATGTGGATGATTCGTAAGGAGTTAACAGATATGAATAGCGTGGAGGCAATGGAGAAACTCAAGACATACATGGAGCGAACCAATGATAACGATGAGTTCCTCTTGTCAGTAACAGGCATGAGATAAGAGGATTATTGAGTTCAAACAACTTGAAATTAGATATTGAATGCGTATAGCAATCATCAATGGACCAAATTTGAATTTGCTTGGCAAAAGAACTCCAAGCATTTACGGCACTAAATCTATGGAGCAAGTTTTGCTATCCGTTCAGAGTGCGTATCCTGATGTGTATTTTGAGTATCGACAATCGAATCATGAGGGTGATTTGATCGATTGGATACAAGAATTTGGGCTATTGGCATTAAATCAAGAGCCATGCGATGGCATCGTTTTGAATGCAGGTGGCTATACACATACGAGTGTTGCATTACGTGATGCGGTGGCTTGTAGTCAAGTGCCTGTAGTTGAAGTGCATATATCTAATATCATGCAGCGAGAACCCTTTCGTCGTATCAGTTTGCTATCCGATATATCTGCCCATACCATCATGGGACAAGGAACTAATGGCTATTTGGAGGCTGTAAAGTGGATCATGAATAAAAAACATACAAACATATGACAAAAAACGTCAAACAACTAGCAGTATTTCTTATGTTTGTTGTGTTTGTGTTGCCTATAAAAGCACAACACAATCCCTATGTAGATGATAAACTGATACATTTCGGGTTTTCGTTGGGGGTGGATTTCCTTTCGTATGGAGTGGAAGAAACGGATAGTTTGATGCAAATGGAAAAAATAGGTACGGTCTATCATACGCGCACATCTGCTCCTGGTGTGGGATTTTCGGTTGGATTTATAGCGGACTTGCGCTTAGCTCGTCACTTGAATCTTCGTTTTTGTCCTGGCATGCATTTCGGCTCGCGAACAATCACTTATAAAAATTATACTATACCCGATGCCAGTATTTCTGGTACGAATTGTACAAATAATAGGCCATCTGTTCTCTGTTTGCCAATTGACATTCCGTTATATTTGAAATGGTCGGCTGAACGTGAAGTTAATTATCGTCCATACGTCACGCTTGGTGGTGGGGTTAGTTTTGATATAGGGAGAAGTAAAGATAAAGTGATTCTACAAAAGACAACAGATTATTTTATGGAGGTTGGTATAGGTTGCGATTTATATTTCCCGTGGTTTAAATTAGCTCCAGAGATTCGTTATCGTATAGGATTTAATAATATGCTTACTCCTACAAAGGATTGTGAAAAGGAGGACTGGAAGTTGCCAGCAGGTGATTTCTTCTATACTGATGCAATATCTAAGCTGACGAATCAACAATTGTCATTGGTGTTTAATTTCGAGTAATGCGCAGATTATCAATTATATTCTCGTGGTTATTGCAACAAGTAGTTGTCTTGTCTTCTTCGCTATGTCTCTTGTTAACAGCTTGTCAACAAGATATACTATCGGATGATGTAACCATGCAACTAACATTTTCGCATGATTCCTTGCTTTTTGATACAGTATTTACGACAATGGGTAGCTCTACCAAACGTATGATGGTGTATAATCCAAATCAAAATGCTATTATGATTGAACGGGTGGAGATGAATCAAGGAAAATCGTTTTTTATCAACCTTGATGGCGAGAACCAGATAGAAAATATGCGTGATATTACATTGCGTGGAGGTGATAGCTTGTTTCTTTTTGTTCGTGCAGAAATTGATCCACTACAATCCAACAACCCTGTCTTGGTAGAAGATACTATTTCGTTTTATGTGCATGGTAAACCGCAACGAGTTTATTTGCAGGCGTATGGACAGAATGTGGAGATTATTCGTAGTAAAGATAAGTTTGTGCAAAAACAAACTCTATCTTTATGCAATGAAAAACCTTATTTAATTTATGACACCTTGGTGGTGGCGGGTGATTTGTCTATTCAGCATGGAACAACATTGTATATGCATGCTGGCTCTATGATTTATGTGTATGGAGATTTGATAGCAAAGGGTACTCTGGAACAGCCAATTGTTATTCGTGGAGACCGAACAGATATGTTGTTTGATTCAGTTCCGTATCGTGTCGCATCTGGTCAGTGGAATGGCCTGTATCTCATACATTTAAGTGATTGGGAACTACCTAAGTATGAGTTAGATTATGTGGATGTCTTGTCAGGGGCAATAGGTATATATGCTTTGTCTGAAAGTACAGGGCAACTCCCGAAATTATCCCTCACTAATTCACGTATTCATAACCATTCGCAATATGGAATGGTGTTGCAAAATGTTGATGCCACAGTGGTGAATACGGAGATTAGTAATTGTGCATCTTATTGTGTGTATTTGGCGGGTGGTAAGCATGATTTTGTTCACAATACGATAGCGTCGTACTTTGGTTTTCCTTATACGACAATCAATATACATAATAATATTCTGCGAGAGGATGTTGCGGCTGTATATATTGATAATTTGAGTAAGAATATGGAATCTACAACCACGTCCTTCTATAATTGTATTATCACGGGTGCGAGGGATAATAATCTGGTTGTCGCAACACCATTACCTAATTATTACGAGGGAAGATTCCAGGGCAACTACCTACGTGCGGACTCATTGCCACAGATTTATTCATTCAATAATACTTATGCAAGTGATTCGGATTCCGTAGTATTTCGTAATGTCCATTATCTGTACAAAGAATATCGATATTATGATTTCCAACTTGACTCTCTATCACCTGCTCGATCTGTGGCTGATTCTGCAATCGCACGTAAATATCCTTATGATCGATTAGGCCGTCTGCGTAAATCGCACCCCGATGCGGGATGTTATGAGTATATGCCAGAGTAAAGGGTCTACCCTTTGCCCCGCTTCCGCCGCCACCATTCCGTGACCATTCCCGTAGCATCTTTTACTTTCCTTGTAGTTTGGCAATCATTTTTTCAGCTATATATTTGGAAAAATGTAAAAAAAGTTGTACCTTTGCGGCGTAATAGCAGCTATGCAATAAATGATTCGAGAGAATCACATGTATTGATTAAATAATCACAATTCAAAACAACTTAAAATGGCACATTTTTCTCGCTTTTCTGTTTCCATCCGTTATGTAATGGTGGGTATTTTTCTATCTATCAGTGTTGTGTTAATGTCTGCGCCTCCTCGTTGGTTGCGTGTTCTGCCTAAGGCTAGCAACGATTCTTTTCGCTATGTCATTGAGTCGGCTACAGCAACTACGGAAGAGGCAGCCTATAACAAAGCTATGGGATTGGTGCTGCAACATTCTATCATGTCATTGGGATTACCATTTAATTCTAAACAGGTAGAGCATGCTATCACTACTGGAAATTTGGAAAGTAAAATGGCGGAGTGGAAGATCCCTGTTAATCCAGTATGTCGTTATCGTCAGGGATTAGAAGGTGGGGGTGTTCGAGTGTATGTGCTCTGTCAAGTGGCTGTGGCGGCTAATATTGAGATACATTTTGATGTGTTCCGTAATTGTGGTAATGATGGCGATAAGTATGCTGGACAAATGAACCTTCGTCCAGATCGTTGGGCTATGTATGAACTGGATACCTATTTTTCAGCTTTTGAAGAGAGAGAGTTGGAGGGAAATCTGGATGAGGCGGCTGCGAGTGCACAACTAGAAGAAAGTGTTAAACAAGCATTAATCCAGGACATAGCTTTGAAGGATAGTGCGCTTATGCAGTTAATAAAAACAGAATACCATCGCTATAAAAACACTGCTTATGCAGTGGCTTATGTTGAGCGTGAATGGGTGACTGATAAGTATTGCGATGATATTGAAAAGGAAATAGATGTATGCTATTCCTTGGTGGAGAACGCTGAGAGTTATATGGAAGAGGGGAATCTAGGAGAAGCAAAGGCATTGCTTCTGCGTGTGAAAGAGCAGTTAGCTGCGATTGAACCTAGTGTACGATTCCTGAATGCATATTCTTCATCACGAACAATCGACCGATATATTGATGATACAAAGGAACTTAATAGACAAATCAATGATAAATTGGTACAAACGGCGGGTGATACACAGCGAGCAAAAGAGGGAAAGATTTACGAGTATATCAAAACGGGACAAGATGTATTAGCTAAACAGATGGTTGGAGATGCACTACGTTATTTCTATGCTGCGCAAGTGATGTTAGCGGATATTCAGAACAATGGGCACATTACCGTAAAGGACGATGAGTCGGGGAGTGATATACATGCTAATATCTACCTACAAAACATGATTACCCAAATCTTGAAGAAGATTCAAGTGACGTGTGATGGATATTTTCCAAATAGTGAGACTGAAGTGAAATTAAGCTTCCGATACGAAGATACGCCGATTTGCAATCTCAATTATGCCTACAATGCTAATATGGGATGGAGTGATATCTATTCCGTAACAAATGGATGGTCTGCAATATTCTTGCCTGAAAACAATAAACCCAATACTATTCATATGCGTATTGAGTATCGTTATACGGATGAAGCTAATTTTGATGCAGAGTTGCCCGCTATGATGAAAAAGTATGCTTCACGATTTAATTATGATACCTATGCCAAAACGATTGTTTCGATTGTACACACACCTATTAAGATAGGTAATTCTACACATGCTATGGCAAACAAAAACACCACAAACGTGGCACAAAATATCGTGGCGAACAAGGTGGAAGAAGAGCAACATAAGGTAAATGAGATCGATGCTAAATATTATCACCAGAAGATTCAAAAAGTTTGTTCTGCTATCAAATCGCAACAATTTGATTCTATTTTTACGCTTTTTACTATGGATGGTTACAAACAGTTTGAGCAACTGGTTAAATATGGTAAAGCGCGTGTACTGACATTAGAGAATTGCCAATATATACGTATTGGAACAGATGTGCAATGCCGTAGTATTCCTATGAATTTCTCTTTCTCAAAAGGAAAACAACAGCTTGAAAATGTGGTGTTTACATTCAATAATCAGGGTAAGATTGATGGATTGCAATTCGCTTTAGAAGAGCGCTCTGCGCGCAATGTTATGGGAGATACGGATATTGACGAGTTGTCACGTTTGACATTAATCAATTTCTTAGAAAATTATAAAACAGCTTTTGCGTTGAAGCGTTTGGATTATATTGAATCAATTTTCTCTGATAATGCGGTAATTATCACGGGACGTGTATTACGCAAATCAGAACAAAATCCTGAGTTTCAGAATGTGCAGATGGCTATGAAGAATCAGGTGGTGTTCAATAATGTACTTTATACGCGTATGTCTAAAGAACAATACATTAAACGTCTAAAAAACTCATTTGCATCAAAAGAGTGGATTAACATCAAGTTCGGTGGAACAACCATAGACCAAAGTGTCCAAGCAGATACATATGGTATTCGTTTAGTACAAGATTATTCGTCTAATAATTACGGAGATCATGGTTATCTGTTCTTGTTAGTTGATGCCAGCGATAAAGAGAATCCTACAATTCGTATTCGTACATGGCAACCCGAAACGGAAGGTGCCCAACCCTTCTCTATGGATGATTACGACCTATTGACAAATAGTGGGTCAGAGATGTAATAATGTTAGGTAAATTTGTACGAAATTATTATGAATAGAAGATTACTAATAGTAGTACTATGCTGTTTTGTGGTGTCTATCAATAATGCGCAAAGTAATTATAGAAAAAAGTTTGAACAGATAGGAATCGCTCAGCACGATTTTTTCGAGCATACACGTTCTGAACGCCAAAAACGATTTGATCAAATACGTCGCAACCAAACTCAGCGATATGTGGAGCAGTTACGTAAGCGATGGATGCTTCTTGACGCTATTGCACCTCTGTCTTCAGTAGAACGTAACCAGATCATCCCAATTGAGTATGTAGATACAATAGTTACTCCTACGGTAATCACCCATACTGCGGAGGAGCATTCTAGCTCGTTGAAAGCCATAAATACTGATGCAATAGAAAAAATTGTAATAGATACAACACTAAAAGATGGGGGACTTGTACGTACAAACGAAGACATCATTTTTTTACCGAAGCCAACACCACAACCACAGCCTATAGCAGATATTCTTCCAATAAAGCAGGAGTTTGATTTGGTGAGTACTGCTTTGTATGGTACCTTGATGTCGGTGGCGTTTCCTAAGAATGCTGATTTGCATTTGCAAAATGTTGATGAAAATGCTATCGCTACTTTGTGGCAGCAGATTGCGGATACGGTCGTGCCAAGTCGATTTGATATGACGATTGTTTCGTGCCTGAAGAATCGAGATGAACTGAAATTATGTGATTGGACGTATCTGAAAATGGTGCAAGCCATTGCTAAAAGGAGATATGGCAATACCAATGAAGCTACAATATTTGCAGCCTATATTATGGCTGAATCGGGATATAAAATACGATTAGCGTTTACAGAGAACTATGTGTATATGCTATTAGCTAGCCAGCATGAGATATACCAAATGAGCAGATTTTTTCTAGATGATGAGTGGTATTATATGATTGATGGACGTGGAGAATCTAGTTGCTATATCAGTAATGTGGGATACGATAAAGAGCAGAAATTTTCGTTGTTTATTGCTTCTGAACAGAAAATAGAATCTGAGTTATCCGATACGGTTGTTGCTACATCGCGCAAGGGGTGGGCTTTGCCTGTACAGACCAACCTGAATATGATTGATTTCTATGATGAGTATCCTACAGGTAGAATAGAGTATGGTCAAGAGAGTAGCAAATGGTTGCTTTCTGTCAATACTCCATTGGATAGTGTAACCAAGGCTGTTTTGTACCCACAGTTACGCGACTCTATTAAGGGACTTTCTTCTTGGCAAGCTACTTCAATGATTCTCAATTGGGTACAGACGGCATTGCACTATGAACTGGATGAAAATGTCTGGGGATATGACCGAATTTTCTTTCCTACGGAAACACTACATTATCCAGCATCAGACTGTGAGGATATAGCAATATTGTTTACTAATTTGATACGTGACATAATGGGACTGGAGGTCATATTGTTGTATTATGATAATCCGTGCCACTTGGCGACGGCAGTACATTTTCCAGTGGAGGAAACAGATGGTGAATATGTTATGTATAATAACAAAAGATATGTAGTTTGTGACCCTACCTACATAAATGCGCCAGTCGGAAAGCAGATGTCCTATTTCAAGGGAGTAGAGGCACAGATTATTGTAATAGATTGAGAATAATTTTGTACCCCTCCAAAAAAATCATATAAACATACAAAACGATGAAAAAGTATTTCGTATCATTATTCATGTCCTTGTTTTATGTGCTTTTATTGCAAGCGCAATCCGTGACAATCAAGCAATCTTTTCAAGCGATTCCTAATAGTTCGGTATTGGCTTCGTATAAAAACCAATTTGGATCATGGGAGGAAGGTGATGCCTTTCCATATGCGGTTATTCGTATCGAATTAGAGGGGAATGCTCATGAGGTTACTGCTGCTAAACAATTATTGCATTTGGATTTAGGGGAATTAGGCTATGAAGTTTCGGTGTATAAAGGGATGCAAAACGAGTTGTTGTTTTTGGTACCTGTAGCGGCACAACAAATTTATTTAACTTGTGGTACGGGATGTGTGCAACAATGCATTATCACAACTTCCAAACCACTACAAAAGAATACGGTCTATCTTGGACGTGTTCATTACGTGCCAGAGAAACTACAGACTACACTCGCTACCCACACTGACCAATATATTTTCCGCCAATTTTTTAGGTTTAATCTGACACCTGCAGATGCTATTGTTAGTGTTGAAGTGGATGGAGTGATGGAAATTTGGAGCACGAATAATGGAGTGGCATATAAGATGCTCAACTATGGATCATACCCATATTTAATTTACGCTGAAGGATACCAGCCACAACATGGTACGATTGAGGTTTCCGACGAATCAAAAGCAATGGATGTTATACTAACCCCACTGCAATAGTTTAATGGTAAAGCTTTTAGAGACATGAATAGAAATAGCATAATCACATTCTTCTTATTACTTTTGTCATTGGGTGTGTATGCACAATCCATAACGTTGACACAACCTTTTGCTGAAGTTTCCAATGAAACGGTTCTCAATACATATAACAAACAGTTTGCTAAGTGGGAGAAACCTGATTTGGATGATACTTTTCCTTATGTGGTAATACGCATCGGATTAGAGGGAACCAAGCATGAAATTACTATGGCAAAGCAGATGCTCGGACTCTACATGGGTACGCAAACAGCGGTAGAAGCTATTGATCGAAGTGGAGATGATGAACTGCTTTTTTTGGTGCCAAAGCGAGCGCGCAATATTGAGATTAGTTGTGGTGAAGGGTGTGCTCGTATCTCTATTATGGATGGTACAAAGGCTTTGAAATCCAATAGGGTATATTATGGACGAGTACATTATGTCCCCCTGGCAGATATGTCTTCGATTGTTAATACACGTCAAAAGTTTCAATTGGCTGTGACACCTAAAAATGCAATTGTGGAGGTTTATATCAATGGTAAACGAGAACTGTGGCCTGTGGTAGAGGGTCGGGCAAACAAAATGCTACATTTTGGCACCTATCGATATCGTGTATCGGCGGAGAACCATTACCACGAGGAGGATAATTTTATTGTGTCGCCACATTCTAATGAGCTGCAAGTAACATTAAGACCTAAATTTGGTTGGCTCAGTATTGATGGTGATACGCAAATATACGGAGCCTTTGTGTTTGCAACTAATACGAATACTGGAAGTATTAAACAGATTGGCACTATTCCAATCGAACGAGCAGAACTGCCTATAGGTAAATATACGCTTAATATTCAAATGGATAAATATAAGGAATATACGGGGAATGTCACTATTCGAGAGGCGGAGAATGCAAAACTGCGTCCTGTCTTACAGCCCAACTATTCAATGGTAACACTCACTACGTCCGACAGAGCAGATATATATGTTGATGGTACTTGGGTTGCTAAGGGTACATGGCAGGGAACGTTGGAGTATGGCGATTACCTGATTGAAACGCGTCAGCAGAATTGTAGTCCTGCGTTTACTCCAATATCTATTGCAACAGGAGATGCTAATGTGGCATATACATTGAATGACCCTATGCCTATATATGGAGCATTAATTGTAGATGGTGAACCGATTGATGCTACCATTTGGATCGATAATGTAAAACGTGAAACAACTCCGATGGTGTTCAACCAAATCTTAATTGGTGAACACCGGGTACGGATAACTAAAGAGGGATTCTTGCCTTATGAGCAGGTTCTTGAGATTGAAAAGGGTAAGGATAAACTCATAAATTATACCCTTTCAGACCTGAAGGATATGCAGACTACTACACCGATTGATATGAACAATGTGGTGCATCGATTCAATGTACAGGGAGTTAATTTTGTTATGGTTAAGGTCTGTGGAGGCACATTCATCATGGGAGCTACTGATGAGCAACGAGAGGGAATGAATAACAACGAACTTCCTATTCACCAAGTTACAGTTTCGGACTTCTATATGGGACAAACCGAGGTAACGCAAGCTCTCTGGACAGCAGTTATGGGGACAAATCCAAGTGCTTTCCCGTCCAACCCGTCTAATCCTGTAGAAAATATTAGTTGGGAAGACAGCCAAACTTTCATTCGTAAGCTCAATCAACTCACGGGGCAAACTTTCCGTCTTCCAACAGAGGCTGAATGGGAATATGCTGCGCGAGGTGGGCGTGATACAATTAGTTACCGATATGCGGGAGATAGTATCATCGCCAACGTTGCTTGGTCGCTCGAAAATAGCAATCAAACTACCCATATTGTAGCGGCTAAACATGCTAATCAATTGGGCTTATATGATATGAGTGGTAATGTATGCGAGTGGTGCGATGATTGGTATGCCGATTATGAAATGACGAAGCAGAAGGATCCACATGGACCTGCTCAAGGGGCATACAAGGTTTATCGTGGGGGTAGTTGGCACTTTGATGCGAGATATGCTAGAACGGCGCAGCGTAACTATCATACCACTACCTTTAGTAATCACAATATTGGTTTACGATTAGCTTTATCTGATATTAAGGATAATGTGTCTGGTCACAATCATAAAGAGAATAATCTTGAGCCTATTGCGCCACCTATGATTGATTCTACAAATATTGTTACTGTGGCTGGAGTAGCATTTGCTATGGTTAATATTGAGGGTGGCAAATTCATGATGGGATCCACGGAGGAGCAAGGAAATGATGCAATGGAAGGAGAAAAACCTGTGCGTAATATCACTCTATCCAACTATGCTATTAGCCAAACTGAAGTTACGCAAGCTCTTTGGAAGGCAGTTATGGGTACAAACCCAAGTGCAGACACTACCTATATGCTCAATCCTGTTACGAACGTAAGTTGGGAGGATTGTCAAAACTTTATTGCTAAACTCAACGAACTAACAGGTCGAACCTTCCGACTTCCTACCGAAGCCGAATGGGAATACGCTGCACGAGGAGGTATGTTGAGTAAGAAATATAAATATTCGGGTAGTGCAACGGCAAATGAGGTTGCATGGCATCTAGCCAATAGTAGTGGAAAAGCGTCATATCCAATCGGCCAAAAAACGCCCAACGAACTAGGATTATATGATATGAGTGGTAACGTTTGTGAATGGTGTCAAGACTGGTTTGGAACATATGATGTTACTTCCTTGAATAACCCCCAAGGACCTGCTAATGGATCATATCGAGTTGTACGTGGTGGTAGTGCCCAAACGCCAATGAGGAATACGCGAGTAGCGTTCCGCAACGGGTATGCAGCCAGTGATAAACGAGAAGATGTGGGGTTGCGTCTCGTTGAACTACGGACGAATGAGGATGAAAGAGCTGCGAAAAAAATGGTAATACCTATGGATAAAGTTATTCTCCATTTTGATGTAAAGGGAGTGCCTTTTTCTATGGTTAAGGTGGAAAGTGGATCTTTCTTTATGGGAGCTACTGAGGAACATGCGGAGTTAGCATATGATTGGGAGAAACCAATGCACTATGTTACACTAGGAACCTATTTTATTGGGCAGACGGAGGTGACACAAGAGTTGTGGAAAGCGGTCATGGGTACACTACCATGCAATTTCCAAAATGATCTCTCAAATCCTGTGGAGAATGTCACATGGGAAGAGTGCCAAGAGTTTATTAGTAAACTCAATGCGCTTACGGGTGCTACCTTCCGACTTCCTACTGAAGCGGAATGGGAATATGCTGCACGAGGTGGAAATAAGTCGCAGAAATACATCTATCCAGGCACTGCAAACATAGAAGAAGCGGTTTGGTATAAAACCAATAGTTTAGAAACTACGCACCCTGTTGGGTTGAAAAAGCCTAACGAATTAGGATTATACGATATGTGTGGAAACGTATGGGAATGGTGTCAAGACTGGTATGGAAAATACGAGAAAAAATCGGCTATCAACCCAAAAGGTCCAGAGACGACTTCTGCTGATAGACGGGTGGTGCGTGGTGGTAGTTGGGCTTATGATGCTAATACTTGCCGTGTAACAGTGCGAAATGGACAAGTGTCAACAAAACATAAAATTGATATTGGATTCCGATTAGCACTATAAATGCCATTTATCCCAACCAATCGCTCCGATCTATATTGCGGTAGGATATGGCTTCCATAAGATGTTTAGAGGCTATATGTTGAGCACCCGCTAAGTCGGCGATAGTGCGGGCTACTTTTAGGATACGGTCATAGGCACGTGCAGACAATCCCAGTTTATCCATAGAGTATGCCAACAGTCTGTCACCTTCTGCATCTAATTGGCAATAAGTACGGACCAGCTTAGGTGTCATCTGTGCATTGCAATGGATAGGGGATTTTGTGGTTTGATTGTATGCTGAAAAACGCTCTTGTTGTATAGATCGTGCACGTATTACACGCGCTCGGATGGTAGCGCTATTTTCGCTAGGACAATCATCTTTGAGCAGGGAATAGGGAACGGGTTGTATATCACATTGTATATCAATGCGATCAAGCAATGGACCTGATATGCGGCTAATATAACGGTGTATCTGAGATGCAGTACAGGTGCAAGGATGGACTGGATTATTTTCGCCATAATGTCCGCAGGGGCAGGGGTTCATAGCTGCCACCAACATAAATCCAGCTGGATAATTCACACGCATTTTAGTACGCGTGATACTGATGTGCCTGTCCTCTAATGGCTGACGCATCACCTCCAATGCGGTGCGTTTATATTCAGGTAGTTCATCCAGAAAGAGTACACCGTTATGTGCCAAACTAATCTCACCTGGCTGAGGATTTGTTCCACCACCAACCAAAGCCACATCTGTCACTGTATGATGGGGACTGCGAAATGGACGTTGTACGATAAGCGCACTATTCACTCCATTTTGCTCTTTGCGACCTGCCATCATGCCTGCTACCGAATAGATTTTAGTTGTTTCCAATGCCTCTTCTAAGGTCAGGGGAGGTAGTATGGATGGCAAGCGTTTTGCAAGCATACTCTTACCTGCACCAGGAGGACCTACCATCAGCATATTATGACCACCTGCTGCGGCTACTTCCATGGCTCGACGAACATTCTCTTGTCCGCGTACATCCGAGAAATCTAGGTCTGCTGAGAATGCATGCATAGCAAATTCGGCTTGTGTATCAACTTGTACGGGGGGAAATGTTTGGATGCCATTCAGCAAACGTATCACATCTTGCAAATGAGATAAACCATATACTTCTATACCATCTACCACGGCAGCTTCGCGAGCATTTTGTAGGGGTAATATAATGCCTTTGAAACCTGCTTGGCGAGCCGATAGGGCTATAGGAAGAACCCCTTGAATAGGTTGCAGCGAACCGTCTAATGACAACTCGCCCATAATCATATATTGCTCCAGCATAGCTGTTTTTACCTCCTCTTCAGCAGCTAACATGCCTATAGCTAGAGGTAGGTCATAGGAGGAGCCTTCTTTTTTTATATCGGCGGGAGCCATGTTGATTGTCAATGTATGGCGAGGTTTGTTATAACCATTTACGGTCAAGGCTGCAATGATACGTTCATGGCTCTCCTTTACCGCATTATCTGGTAAACCAACCAGAGTAAATTCAAATCCTGGGACGGCATGTACTTCTATTCTCACTACCACAGCATCTATGCCTTGAGGTGCGGCTCCATAGCATTTAATCAACATAAGCAACGATAGGGGGTTATAATGTACGAATAGTATCGTTTACGGAATGTGTGTCTTGGTCGGGGATGGTATCAGACACAGTTGGTATATGTTTTTTAGGCAATTCCCAGTTGAAATCGTGTTTGAATATCAGACCCAAACCTTGAACGGTATTGGCTTGTTTCAGTGAATATTTATCTACTGTATGTGTATAGGCTTTTGCACGAAGTTTACCGTTAGGAGTCAACAGATATTCAATGTCCAAGTCGCCAAAGAACGGACGGTTGCTCAAGTCGTTGTAGCGATAACCAAAGTTACCATTGATAACCAACTGCCTAATAGGTTGTAATTGATAGTTAGCTTCATATTCTTGACTTGCACTGGCACCTTCACCATCGGTACGGAAATTGAAGCCCATCGTAAAGATATCTGTCAATTTACTTAACCAGGAGTTTATCTGTCCAGTAATAGTGGAGGAGAGTAGCGAATAGGTCTCATTGAGTCCCACTGTTTGTGTTGTTTGCAAATAGTCTGCTGTATAGAAACGGTTGAATACCAACAGGTAAATCACTTGGCGCATCAGCATCTCATCGGTGTTGATAATAGAATTTACTTGACTCTGTACCGACTCGTCAGATTGAGGCAATTCCACGGAAAAGCGTAAGTCTGGGTTAAAGAGTTGCTTGGTCATATACAGCACGCAGTTCACGGGAACAGATGAGCGGTTTGTAGCTGCTTGTGAAAACTCGCTACCAAATAGGTCGCGGAGCGAGGCGGTGGTGTGATAACGACCGATAATATCTACGTTAGGAGACATTGGATCGCCACTCCATATCACGCGACTGCCATCGGCTATATCGAAATTGCGGCGGACGATATTACCTAATGCATACGAGAACATACCAGATTGTAGTGTGTAGGTACCCAACATCTGTATCTCCTCTGAGGAGTCGTCGTATGTCAGTTTGATATTACCTTCACCTCGACCACGAATACCGTCATCGCCGCCTAATTTAATGTTTATTTCAGCGGTTGGAGTTGCTTCTATTTGCAATGAAAGCAGTAATTTCGTGCGGTTGGGTAAGGTGGTCAGTTTCGTGGATTCTGGAGCGGAGAGCAAGTGCAAGAGGTTATTCGATGAAACGGGCTCTTTAAATTCAATAAAGGATGCATTAGAAGCTACTGAGGCTGTGTTTACGCTCAAATAGAATTTAGAGTTGGCTTCAGTACGGGCATCTACACTAATCTTGCATTCGTAGTCATCGCCCTTGATATTCACTTTTCCTGTGCCATACACTTTTCCGTAGAATAGTGACTGTGGATCGTAGGGCAAGTCCATTGCCAGCATGTTATTTACATCGGCAGTCAGATCATAGTGGAAATTCAAGAAATTGGTGTGGGTAATCATACCGCTGAATGAACCTTGATGACCATCTTTATCATAAAGGGTGACATGAGGGATTCGAATTGCGGTAGAGTCCATAAATATTGAATCGCTGAAATAGAATGTACTTCCTATTTGTGGAACAGTCAATTGAGCATCTTTGCCGTAGATAGCCGCTGTAACCCATGTCTGACGATCTTGACCAAACACTTGCAAATCACCGTAACCGCGACCTTGTGGGTTGCTAAAGAAGTCGTGCGTCCAAAAGTCAATCAGACTGATATCTACGCTATCACAATGTATATCCAATCCCCACCATTTGGTAGCTGGAATCACTTTTCCCTGTACTTCTACTACTTTGTGTTGAGTCGAGTCTATGGCTTCACCATTGATGATGATGGTTTTCTCTTCGCGATTCAGATAGGCTTGTGCGGTCAAGTTACCCAGATACGTACCATTCAATCCTGCATCTGTGATAGCCAGTTCTGCTTCCACCATAGGCTGGGTAAACAGGCCATATAAGGTTGCCCAACCTGTCAAAGGACCTTGCACAGAAATCGCTTCGCTGGCTAATGTGTACCCCAACAGGTATTGCAAGTCAATGTTTTGCAATTCCACGGTGATGGAGTCCTCCGCATGCGGAGAGGCGGTGCCGTGAGCTGCGATAGCTTGATAGTCGGTACTCAATGCGAAATGTTGGATATCTAAGGTGCGTTCTGCTGCGGTATAGGTGATATCTGCTTCGTTGATTGTCCAAGCAGAGTCATTGAGGATGATATTGGTTGGATGCAGGTGAATATCCAATAGGGGACTATTGGCATATTGCTTGATTTGAGAAGATACATGGATAGTACCCTCATTGCGAACACTATCTGTATTGTCTAAGTGGATTTTCATGTCCACCGAGTCTTGCCATGCATTCAGGTTTAGGCGCATTTTCATATCGCCAATCTTGGCTGCTGTAGGATTATCCTTAGGAAGGCGATTGTACATGTACAGCGCCACGTTCAAGTCGTTATCTTGGTTGTCAATAGAGAGTGTCAAGTCTTCTATCTGTGTACCAGATGTCTGTATTTTTGGTATGTGAGCTTGTAACCCCAATTGATGAATGTCTTCGTTCACGAAACCCTTGATAGTCGGGTAGGAGGGGATAGACAAAGGCAACTCCAGTACCTTAGAGATCGATTCCAACTCTCGAAAATAGGCATAGAAACCTAAATTGTTAGGTTTTTCGTTTATCTTTTTAGGCTTGTCAAACAGCGAGGGTAGGTAAGTGTGTAGTATGTCTTGGAAGGTATTGGGCAGTGTGGTGTATTGAAAATTGCCCGATATGTTCGCTGTTAGGTAATCCGATTTAAGGCGCATATGGTGTATAGGTGTACCCTCTTTCCATTCGCTGTCAATAGTCAGCTCCAGTTTTTCCATTAATGCCTGTTCTTCACCGTTGCGTATATCCAACGTATCAATAATCACATAACCGTTGAGATTATCCAACATCTGTTTTGGTGTGCCCGATGTAAACATACTGACGTATGTCATAGCACTAATTGCCATCTCTGGATACTGTTCCGTCAAGTGGATTGTATGTGGACGTAGATCTGTGACGCGTGCTGTGAAATCCAAGCGCGTATCTTCTTCCGACCAGTCGGCTAAACCGTTGATTTGTAGTGTGATATTCTCGTCGTTGATGAGCAACTGACCATTCACTTCCTCTACACCCATTTCTCCGTCAAAGTGAATATCTTGATAGGTATAACCACGATATTCGATATGCGAGATGTTGGCTTCAGCCTCACATCGTGTCAATTGTTTCTTATCGATAGTACCATTCACATGTGCTTGCAGTGCAATTTCTCCTAAGTCTGGTTGACTCAATAGATTGCCCAACTGAAAACCATTAGTTGATAGATGTCCAACAAACCCATAGTCCTGAAATGTGGAATCAACGGATACGTATCCGTTCACTTTGATTGCTCCCAATGCGGTGGTGAAGGCACCTTGCAGATTGAGATGCTCGATGCTTCCGTTGATTCCACCACGATAGTGAACGTGACCCAATTGGGCTACGGGTTGAGGAAGCACAATAGGGCGTGTCTGCAAATGTGACAAGAAATCTTGCAGCAGGGCATGATTGCAATATAGATTGTTGCAGTGCGCCTGCACGTACAAGGAGTCTAAGGTCGTGGGGTGATATACAGCCACATCGCCATCAAAGATGCGTTTGCCTCTGTAAACGAGTAACATTTGATCCGCAAAAATAGAGTCAAGGTCGCCATGTAGTGTTGCGCTGAAGCCAGCATCTAATTGATCGATTTGTGCGCGTAAACTCAAATTATGAAGATGTACATCCAGCGAGTCGCTGCTGAATACGGGCAACGCCATAGATAGTTGCAATGGGGCGATCAAGAGCTCATTATAGCGTATGCGCATATCCGACATGTCCAGTTGGTCGATGTTTAGTCGGAAAGGAAAGGTTTGTTTTTCGGGCTGCTGCTGATAGAGAAGGAAGTGACAATTGAGTGTGGAATCATTCAGCGAATGAATGTTGATGTAAGGCTGTCGCAGTTCTATGTGTGTTAAATCCAAACGGTCCTCCGCCAATTCAAGTAGGTTGATGGAGATGTTGGCTTGTGCTACGAAGAGCAAGGTGTCGTGCTGTTGGTCGCTAATGTATAGACTATCAACGGCTAAGTGGTTCAGCGGGCGATAGTGAACGCGTTTGATTTCCACATCGGCTTGTAATGTCTGTGACAGCTCTTTGGTTATCTTTCCCACGATATAGGTCTGCACGTTGCTTTGTTGCAATAGCAACGATCCGCCACCCAACAGGATAAGCAGCGAACCCAACACAATACCTATAATAATCAGCGCCTTTTTCATCATTTTACTAAAAAAACGTGCAAAGATACTAAAAATCTTGCATTAATGCAAGAGCATATTATTTTTTCTTGAAAAAATACCCGCAAAATGTATGCAAATGATTTTTTTTGCATTCTGGCAAGCGAGATGTTCGCTTACCACTCGGTTACCCTCTGATGTTCCTACCCCCCCCCACACAAAAAAACCGCATAATTGGCTCAGAATCTATACTGTATTACCTCCTCCAATCGCACATCTTTTAGTAGTACGCGCTTTTGCGTGTCTAAGAGGTATAATGTGGGCAGGGCTTTGATGTTGTATAGGTCTTGTTTGTCTATCTCTGGCGCATATACGCTGAGCCATGCAGAGGGATATTGTGCTTTCTGCCACGCTTCTACCTCGTCGTCAATATACACTGCCACGACTTGCACACCTCTCTGCGCAAAATGAGCGTGTTGGCTCTCCAGTTGTTGTTTTACCCACTGACACTCCTCGCAATTTGGATCGTGGAAAAAGAGTAGAATATATGGGCTTTGTACGCCATATAAATGCCCTTCCTCGCCTGCTTGGGTTGTGAAAGGGAAATCCGCAGCATGTGTGCCCATACGATTCTTCTTCACCATCGTGTAATGCTTTTGGTAGCGCGGATTGGTGGTGTAATTCGCTAACTGATGCGTGGCAGCATATTGCAAGAATAGCAGATACTGTTCATCGTTGCGATAGGGCGAGTTAGGGTCGTAGAGGTACTTTTCTGCGAGTGTCAGAAACCGCGCTGTAGCATTGTTTTGCTCTGCTTTGGCAAGTAATGCACCAATCTGCTCTGCCTGTTGGGTAGGAGTTTGATGCTCCATACCCAACAAGAACCGCGCAAATCGTTCCTCCGCTTCGCGGGATTCTACTGCTTGTTCATCTTCAAATGCAAATCCTTCCCACACGGAATACTGTGGCAGCAAGACCTGTGCGGCAATAGGGCTATTGGTCGGCAATAATCCGCAGAGAAATAGTGCAATATGTAGAAGAGATATCTTCATTATAAATCCTATTCCGCTATCAATTACTCTTCCATTAGATACTTTGCGCTAACCAAATTCCAAATAGTCGGTCATACACAGAGTAAGTACCTGATTCTTCGTAGATAAATTCTTTTTCTACCAATGTTTTTATTGCACTACGTACCGAACTGCCTGCTGGCAAATGATACTTCGTGAGGAAAGTTCGATTATTTGGCTCTGACACGTTGCGTTCTTTGGCAATAGCTTTAAGTGTTTCTAATTGATTAGAAGTAAAGAGCCGACAATAATTCTGATACGTATATTCATTTTCATTTACCAAACACTCAATCACATTCTGTACTTCAGAAATACTTATCTGCGCCATACCTAATTCGTATAGTCGGTTCAAGACAGATTGAATATACCATGTATGCCCATATAGATTACTGTATAAGAAGTGGAATGCTTCTTGGGTAATCTCTTGTTGATGAGTGGCAAAATGTTTTGTTGCAAATTCAAAGTACTTTGTTTCTGGTATTTCTGAAATATGCATTGTTTGTGCACTTTGGAAGAATGCACGCTTGGCAGAGGAGAACATATCCATCATCATGTGCTTTTGACTACCTGCAAAGATAAAATGCACATTACGCATATGTTGGATATAACTTCGCAAAGTTTCTTCCACTTTATTGTCTGAATAGTATTGGATTTGTTGAAACTCATCTAATGCAACATACACGGGTTTATCAGCATGTTCCATATAATTAAATACTTGTTGCAGCGAGACTTCAGTTCGCGTTTCTACCATTGTCACTCCAATTTCGGGAGTTCCAGTAATAGGGTCACTACTAAATGAGAAGCGTAATGACTGTAATGCCTTCATGATGGATTCTCGCAGGGATGGAGAACCGCAATTGCCTATTACTGATTTGGCTAAACATTCTACAAATTCACGCAGGCAATTGGTTTTGTACAAATCAACATAGATGCAATATGCTTCTTGTTGAGGAACTTGTGCAAAAAGATGACCAATCAGTCCCGTTTTACCCATTCGTCGAGGACTAATCAGTACTACATTTCGCTCATTTTGGAGTGCAGAATGTAATTGTGCAGTTTCTGTCTCACGGTCACAAAAATAGTTTTTTGATACATAACCGCTAATCAAAAACGGATTTTTAGGTGTCTTTTTATTCATATAATTCATTGATTACTATGGTATTATCATAATAGCAAAAAACATGTAGCAATTTTTTCGCTGCAAAGGTACTGAAAATCTTTTAATTATGCAAGGTTTTGAACTATTTTTTATGATTCCCGCAATGTTTTTTATGTAATTCTCTATGATTCCCGCAATTTTAGGTGGCTTAATTGCAAAAAAAACTTTAGGACTTCTCTATGCTTTCGGTAGGCAAAATGTGGTTATGGAAATGGCTTACGAGGTTTATATAATAATGGAGTGGAAAAATATTCGGCAGGATGCACATCTGAATCTATTTTTATTTCTTCCTTTTCTATGTATCTTAATATGCTATTCGAAACCGCAGTATCAGGATATGCCTTTCCCGCCATGCTGAACCACCGCAAATAATCTTTCAATATATAGACATCGGGATATATTTGCTGAAGCAAATCATGTCGATCCGCTATTTCATTGAATATCCTCTGTGATCGTTTCCACGGAGTACACATCACATGCTTATTATGATATGGATCTACATCTCTGTTATGAACATAGCGACGCGAAATAGCATATCTAAGTACAACTACCAATTCTTCATCGGTAGCGTTACTCAATAAACTATCAAATCGTTTGCGTTCTGCACCATACCCATCATAATACTTTTCTTCTTGGATAGGGCAATCTGTATTCTTCGACTGTTCTACCATTAGGCTAATAGCAGTAATCAGAAACAGTATCACATTCCAACCCACGATACTAATGATAACAATTAGTAATGTCTTATATTTTTGTTTCATAAGTTTCTTATTGTTTTTTGATTGAAATTATGATTGGATTTCTTGTTGCTATACAAGCGATTAAGCTCATCTGCTTCTCTTGTTCTTCCTATTAATTTTCCATAAAAAGTTGTTTTATTCCGCTACGAAACATATTTTTACTAATTCGTGGCGGATTATCTCGCTGTTTTTGCGCCGCAAAGGTACAAGAAAAAATGTATATGTGCAAGCAAAGCGAGTATTATTTTCAAAAAAGATAGTTTTTTCTATCACGCAAGAAAAAAGTGGCGAAATTGATAATTTTTTGTTTAATTTCGTCGCTAAAGTGTAGGATTTGCTCGCAAATCGCAATGTAGGCTATTCGTTCTAAAGAAGTGGGCTTTTCGCCCACTTCCTTAACAATCGACCGCCTATGGCGGTAATAGTTAAATGGTTAATCTTCTTTTCTAATACAACGCACATATTTGTGAAAGTCCTTATCCTCGGACTCTAGATCACCATCGTAGAAACTCTGGAAATACGCGTAGTCTTCACTCTCAGCCGTACTACTCCAATACTCACTATTATGGTAACCAGTGGTGAAGCCCCCAATCTGACTTCTATGAATATACATTGTATTTAGCACATCTTTTGAAGGTAATACCCAATCCGAATAACCTCCGTAGGTTAAATTGTCACAAGCATTTATCGCTTGGTACCATGACATATGAGAATCGAAAGCTGGATGCACCCGATAAGTATAAGCATTATGACGAAATGTAGGCAAAGCAATATAGGCTGTATAATCAGGATGCTCTAACTTAATCGTGGTACCATACGAAATAGAAGCACTACTTTTGGCGTATGCACGCACATAGAAAATTCCTTGAGTTAATCCACTTATTGTTACTTGTTTTTCAAATTGCGCAGAAGAAGTTTTTGCTACTGTCACTTTTGTAACACTTGAATCGTCCAAAGTTGGATTTTGTATCTTAGCATAAATGAATCCGCGTTCCGTATATTCAGGATCGCCTGCATTGGTAATCTTTCCGATACAATAAGCACTTGTATTGCTTTTTATCTCCACCGATACTGTTGTAACCTGTGGCGAAATCGCCTTAAAATCAGCCACTTTCTCCTCGCCATACGCAGTACCTTGTGTATTGGTAGCGTATGCGCGAACATAGTAAACATTACCGACTTGCAGATTAGAAGCATTTGCAGAAAATTCACCTGTACCTTTGCCTGCTGCTACAATTTTTGTATCACTACCTACCATAGGGTTATGCGTAGTAGCATATACAAATCCGCGTTCTGTATAGTTAGGTTCGCCCGCATCCACAATCGTACCATGGAAAGTCGCACGTCCATTTGTACGAGAAATATCCGTTACGGTTTGTGTCGTCACTTGTGGCAAAGCGTCAGAAGGTGTAAACGACACTTCATTCGTGCTATACGCCTCTTTACCTGCATTGATGGCGTAAGCACGAACATAGTAGGTTTTGCCTTTTGTCAATCCTGATACTGTAGCGGAATAGGTTTTGCTATTGGTCAATGTGGAAGTTATTTTCTGAATACAACTACCTAAAGTAGGCATAGAGGATTCCGAATATACAAAACCGCGCTCGCTATACTTGGGGCTACCGTCTGTCAATATCTCGCCATTGAGGGTGGCAGTAGTTGTTTTTACATTGGTAGCCGCCAAAGTGTTGAGTGTGGCGAGAATAGGACCTGTCGCAGTTATTGTCAATTGTTTGCTACCGTTATTAGAGGTAATATGTGCAGTAGTCGTATTCTCTCCACTCTTGAGTTTAGTTCTATCAATCGTCACAATCAATGATTGAGTAGCACCAGCGGAAAGTACGCCTTCAATCTTACTGACAGATTTAATCCAATCCGCTGTAACGGTAATCTGCCACTCCAATGATTCTGTACCATCATTGAACAAACTAAATGAACGCGCTACATCATCAATCGCACTACCAAAATCCAATGTGCTGATTTCTTGGCGATTGTCATCTACCACCTTCAACGCAGGAGGCAGTTTCTCTATCTGTACATCGCCTTTAGCTTGTTGTCCTGGCTTCACTTCGATGGTGCTACTTACGCCATCAAGATAACCAGTTTTGGTAATAATCAAAGTGTATTTGCCAGGGTCTAATTCCGTAAACTCGAATTGACCTTCGCTGCCCGTCACGGTTTTTAGTCCGCTTGGACTCAATTCTACACCTGCCGACTTAATTGGTTCACCAGTGGCTTTGTCCACCACCGTGCCATAAATACTGCCAGGCAATTCCTCTGGCGCACATGCTTGGTAAATGCCACAAACGAGTAGCAGACCAAGGAGAAGATAGAATGATTTTTTCATTGTTGTAGATTATTGCGTTGAGCGCGAACAATGTTGGTTCGCGCAAATGTTGTTTGTGTTGTCTTTATTTTTTTATCTCCATCGTAATCGTTACATCCGTTGTCTCTCCTGCAATAGCATTTACCAACTTACGGTTAGTGCTATAGCCAGTTTTCATCACGGTAATCGTGTATTGCACAGCATCCACTTCTGCAAACTCGAAGCGTCCATCTGCACCCGTCACCATATTTTTACTTGAGGGGCTGAGTTGTACCGATACACCCTCTATCGGTTCCATCGTTGTCGCATCTACCACCGTACCACTCACTGTAGCAAATACCTCGTATGTCACAGGTTCACAGCCTACTATTGTCAGCAATGCTAATAGCAATGCACAAAAAGTTATTCGTTTCATCATAATTGTCCCTAATTGTCTTATAAGTTGTCTTTGTTGTCTTTAGAAATTTACTACCGCTGCTACACCGCCACTCTCATAATCTGCGTATGGCGTTAAACGCAACTCAGCTGTACCCAATGGTATTTGTGTCTTTCCTTTTGCCACCATACCATCTATCACATTCCATACATACACCGCTGCCACACAACCTATGCCCACATTGCGACTAATCTGACAGATATTCGCATTCTGCGCATAGCGTTGTTTTAATGTGCTGTTGTGTGTCATGCTTATCTGTTGTGCATAGTATCGTTGCAGACATTCAGCAGCCACTACGCCACCGACCAATACCACTTCGCTCACGATAAACGCAGTACCTTTGCCCACGCTGCCTTTCTTTATCTGCGCCAAGCCAGGCACAAACGAATGTCCAATATATTGGCTCTTGGCTAATTGGTTGCACTGGGTGAAAGGGGTAAAGTGGGCTGTTCTGTTGCCTGCTGCTGCCACTTGGCATAGCACATATACCACATACTGACTGCCCTCGCGTTGTACATATTCGCACACTTTATTCACGGGCACATTCATTGCCTCGGAAGTTTCACCATAGTTGCTGCCGTTGGATATAGCAGCATTGATACTGGCTAAATCTATCGCTAATGCCAAACGCTCAATGGTACTGCGATAAACCAATCCCATAGCGCGATTGCGTGCTTCCATCTCGGTTGTACCTACACCGCGTTCTACTACATACAGATAACTGTCGTTGGCTGGGCGTGGGGTTTGCAACACCCATTGAGGCATCTCCTGCGCGCAGATTGCCATTTGCGCTGCTACTAAAAGCAGCAAAAATAATAGTTTCTTCATTGTTGTATAGTATTTTCAATTAGTCGAATAAGGGTACAAAAAAAGCGCGGAACTTGCCTTTTGCCAGTTCCACGTTATGAGGCTGTCGCATTGCCTTGGAATTTAGAACCGACAACGCGAAGCCCACGCCGAATATAAAATATACTCTCGTGCTACAATAGTTAAGGTACGCGTGTGCGCATACGTATATACGCAAAAGACGTACCATAATAGGCACAAGAGGGATAATCTTATATCCCGTAGGACATCTATCGTTGCTAAGTCCTGAAATTCCCTGAAACTTGCGACATTTCATAACGTCAGAACAGAGCGCAATAAACGCCTTTTAAATATGTCTGCAAAACCCTCCGCCGATGCGCAGACATCCCTTCGTTGGGTTTCGCGCTGCAAAGGTACAATATTTTTTTGAATTGCACAAAAAAAATCGCCGAAAAAGCGATTTTTAGTTTATCCAATTTTAATTCCTTGCTTTTGGAGCTGTCCCATCCTGAAAAAGGTTTACACATAAAACAATAAAAATGTGTCAAATATTAAGATTTAGTGTTATGTGTAACCAGGAAAAATTATTATCAAATCGCAGAAGAAAGATTTATTCATTACCAGAAAAGCAGCAGATGA
>JAFZGC010000015.1 GCA_017555595.1 Paludibacteraceae bacterium
AATCGAAGTGGTCATAAACGAGTTGTGCAATCAATGGGTTATCCATGTTTTCCGAGCAGAATTTGCTCAATGAGGCTAAGTAACGATTAGGGAAAGGCTTGCGGTAAACATTCTCGATAATATCCGCAGCAGTAATGTTGTATTGAGTCAAGAACTTCTCTTTAAGCTCATCGCTCAATTGGTTTTTCAATAGGTCAGCGACAAGGCGTTTACCCAACACAGCACCACTACCCTCATCACCAAGAATAAAACCTAACGCAGGCACATTTTTCTCAATCTCTTTGCCATTCCACAAGCACGAGTTACCACCTGTACCCAAGATACAAGCAACACCTCTCTCTTCGCCCAATACACCACAAGCTGCACCCACCATATCTGAGTACACTTCTACCTTAGCGGATTTAAAAATAGCCTCCAGCGCGTATTCTACTACAGGTATTTTCTCTGGCGTACATCCAGCACCATAGAAGAAAATGCGACTTACACTACCTGCCCACATCAAATGCGCCATCTGAGGAAGAAGTTGGTTATTTACACTGTTTTTGATTGCATCCGAAGTTTGTTGAAATGGATTAATACCATCAGTAAAAAACTCCTCGCAATGACCGTTGGCCGCCATCAAACACCAATGAGTCTTGGTTGAGCCTGAATCTGCTATTAAAATCATACTTTATTGTTTTTAATGTTATTTTTACGTTATTTATTCGCCACTCAAACAGGAAACCACCCTAAAAAAGCGCTCCACACAACAAGTAGCTTGCAAAGGTACGTTTTTTTTCTCACACGCGCAAGCGAAAAGCGCATTTTATGTTGTAAAACATATAAATTAACACTCTTTCAAAAAAATTACGCAACCGTTTGCAGGTATCATTTTTTTTTTGTACCTTTGCAGCACGATATTTTGTACAAATTTAATTCTATAGAATCATGAGAAATAATCTTAGTCAGCTGATTTCTCTCAGCAAAATCGAAGAGAAATTGTACCGCCCTGCGGATGCCTATGAGCAATCACGCGTTACCCGTATGGAGCACGTTAACACAACCATCGTAGAGAAGCCTCAAGAAGGTATTGCTGTTGTAGCAGCACGCATCGCAAGGCTGATTAACAACCGCGAGGCTAATGGTCAAAAAACCGTTCTCTCACTCGCATCTGGTCGCACCATGCGTGACTTGTACGCAGAGCTCGTTCGCCTCCACAAAGAGGAGGGATTAAGCTTCAAGAACGTGGTTGTATTCGGCTCATACGAGTTCTACCCACTCAGCGACGCTAACTCTGGCAGCATGGCGCAAATCCAAAGCCAACTGCTTGACCTCGTAGACATCCTCCCTGAGAACGTACATACCTTCCCTGGCGATCTGCCAAAAGAGAACGTATTCGCATTCTGCGAGGAGTACGAGAAAGCTATCGTAGAGGCTGGCGGCATCGATGTACAAGTATTGGGTATCGGTCAATGCGGTAACATCGCCATGAACGAGCCTGGCACACAGCCTAACGCATCTACCCGCCTCGTGATCATGGACGGTAACTCTCGCGTGGACGCTAAGTCACTCTTCGGCAATGTTTCGCAAGTGCCTACATGCGCGATCACCTTGGGTATCGAGACGATGCTCCAAGCCAAAGAGATTATCCTTCTCGCTTTCGGTCAGCACAAAGCTGGTATCGTAAAACAAGCTATTGAGGAAGTAGCTTCAGCAGCTTGCCCTGCATCTTACTTGCAATTGCACAAGAACGCTTCATTCGTGATTGACCTTGATGCTGCTGGCAAACTTACCCGCATCAACCACCCATGGAAGGTAACCAACTGCGAGTGGACTGATCAACTCGTTCGCCGCGCTGTGGTATGGCTCTGCGAGGAAACAAAGAAGCCTATCCTCAAGCTCACTAACAAGGACTATAACGACTTCGGTCTCAGCGAGTTGATCACAAAATACGACTCTGCATACAACTGCAACATCAAGGTCTTCAACGACCTCCAACACACCATTACTGGCTGGCCAGGTGGCAAACCAAATGCAGACGACACCAACCGCCCAGAGCGCGCTAAACCATTCCCAAAAGATATCGTAATCTTCTCTCCTCACCCAGATGATGATGTTATCTCTATGGGTGGTACCTTCCAACGCCTCATCAAGCAAGGTCACAACGTACACGTGGCTTACGAGACCAGCGGTTGTATCGCCGTTTGCGACGAGGAGGTTGTACGCTTCATGGACTTCATGAAGGGTTACAAGCAAATGCTTATCCCTGACGACGAGGTGATCGAGGCTAAGTACGACGAGTACATGAACTTCTTCAAGAACGAGAAGGTGGGCGACAACGACACCCGCGAGATCCTCAACCTTAAGGCGCTTATCCGCCGTGGCGAGGCTACAGCAGCTTGCCGCTACATGGGTCTCCCTACCGAGAACATCCATTTCCTCAACTTGCCATTCTATGAGACTGGTACCATCAAGAAAGGTCCTCTCTCTCAAGCAGATGTGGACATCGTGAAGGCGCTTCTCGAAGAAGTTAAGCCACAAGAGATTTTCGCCGCTGGTGACCTGGCTGACCCTCACGGCACACACCGTGTATGTCTTGATGCGGTATTGGCTGCATTGGACGAACTCAAGCACACCGCTGCTTGGGATGAGTGGTTGAAGGATTGCCGTATTTGGATGTACCGTGGTGCATGGATGGAGTGGGAACTCGACCTCGTAGAGATGGCTGTGCCAATGTCTCCAGAGGAGCTCCGTTCTAAGCGTAATGCAATTCTCCGCCACGCGAGCCAAATGGAGTCTGCTCCATTCTTGGGCGACGACGAGCGTTTGTTCTGGCAACGTGCTGAGGATCGTAACCACGACACAGCTAAGATGTACTCTGACCTCGGATTAGCTGAGTATGAGGCTATCGAGGCATTCGTGCAATATCATATCCTTTAAGGCTATTAGGCGAAAGGTTAAAGGCGAGGGGATAGCGGCTATGCCGCATAATCCCTGCCTCTACACCTTACACTCTACGCCCTACACTAAACAAAGAAAAATAATCATTTTATTTATTAAAATTTATGAAAAATATCACATGTTTTATTCCTTTCCAAAGTGAGGAACAAGTACAAGCTACCGTAGCTAACTTGAAGGCTCAAGAGCTCGTAGCAGACATTCATTTTTTGCACGGTGACATCCGCTCAACAGCTACTGTTCGCGAGATCGCTGAGAAAGCTAACACCGAGTACACCTTGATCTACACCAAGTACACTACCCTCTCATTCGTACTCTTCGCGCTTGAGCGTATGGAAGCACTTATCGAGGACACCAAGGCTGCTATGGTTTATGCGGACCACTTCAACCAAGTAGGTGAGGTTCGTACCAACGCTCCTGTTATTGACTACCAATTGGGTTCTATCCGCGACGACTTTGAGTTCGGTTCTGTTCTTTTCTATCGCACTAGCGCTGTGAAAGAGGCTGTTGCTCGCATGGATGTAGATTATCAATTCGCTGGTCTTTATGACCTCCGCCTCAAAGTGAGCCAAAAGGGCGCTTTGGAGCACATCAACGAGTACCTCTATTACGATGTAGAGCTCGACAACCGTACCACTGGTGAGAAGAACTTCGACTATGTTGATCCTAAGAACCGTGGTGTACAAATCGAGATGGAGCAAGCTGCTACCCAACACCTCAAAGATATTAACGGCTACCTCGCTCCTGGCTTCAAGGATGTAGATCTCCTTGGCGGTGGCTTCGAGTACGAGGCATCTGTGATTATCCCTTGCAAAAACCGCGTTCGTACTATCGGTACCGCTATCAAGAGTGCACTTAGCCAAGTAGTTAAGGCTCCTTACAAGTTCAACGTTATCGTTGTAGATGACAACTCTGAGGATGGTTCTGTAGATGTAATCAAGAGCATCGTTGCTGAGGGTCACGACAACCTCGTTTACATCGCTCAAGATAAGACATGGCACGCTATCGGTGGTAACTGGAACGTAGCGCTCCACCACGAGAAATGCGGTCGCTTCGCTATCCAATTGGACTCTGACGATACATACTTCGATGAGAACACTGTTCAAAAGTTCATCGACGCATTCCACGAGCAAAACTGCGCAATGGTAGTTGGTACATACCAATTGACCGACTTCGATGGTAACCTCATTCCTCCAGGCGTAATCGACCACAAAGAGTGGACACCAGACAACGGCCGCAACAACGCTCTCCGTATCCACGGTCTTGGCGCACCACGTGGTTTCTACACCCCAATGCTCCGCACAATCAACTTCCCAACCACCAAGTACGGTGAGGATTATGCAGTTGGTTTGCGCGTAAGCCGTGAGTATCAAATCGGTCGTATCTATGACGTAGTGTATAACTGCCGTCGTTGGGATGACAACTCTGATGCTAACTGCGATATCGTGACCATGAACAACAACCACTTGTACAAAGATCGCATCCGTACATGGGAGTTGAAGGCACGTATCCAAATGAATGAGGGAAAATAATTGTGCCGTAGGCACGTTCAATAGCGCATTGCGCTGTTCAATATAGTTCAGCGCTTCGCGTTCAAAATTGAACAACACTGAACAACATTGAACCATACTGAACAATGTTGAACCTCTATAAAACAATAACCGATATGTTCTCCCGCGAACTTGAGCTTCGCGGGAGAGCTTTCGTTAACTACGGAGCTTTGGATCAGGTCGAGGTCAAAGATATGACTATCGACGGTTTTCCTGCCAAGCTCTTTTTCAACCCTGCTCGTGTGCGCAGCGTCATGGCAGATGTCAGCCCCGAAGCCTTGCAAAAACGCGCATGCTTCCTTTGTCCTGATGGTTTAGAGCCATTGCAACTCACCACCGTTTGGGACTCCCCTACGGGGCAAACGTATTTTATACGTGTAAACCCCTTCCCTATCTTTAACCACCATTTCACCATCTCGTCCGCTATCCACGAACGCCAAACTTTTGCTCC
>JAFZGC010000126.1 GCA_017555595.1 Paludibacteraceae bacterium
GGGGGGGGAGGTTGTTGAAAGGTGTTGACAGTCTGCGAGATGTGAGGATGAAATAGCGGTGATTATTCGGTGAAGTTCCTATGAGGTTCCTATGAAAGCAAGGGGCAGATAAGAGGCAAAATGAGGGAATAGGAAATTAAGGATTTTGAATTATGAATAAGGATGAGGTTATAACTCAATATGGTGAGCGGTGATAGGTTCGGAGAGGAAGATGGATGCCGACTCGGAGAATTTTGTGGCAGACTCAGTGGTGAGGTAAGTAACTGTTTGCTTTCCTCCTATCTTTGCACGTTCAGCTATATCAGGATGGCGAAGCAAATAATCCATTAGACTGTCAGCCACGATGTGTCCTTGAGCAATAACAGATATGTGGCGATTGGCTATTGGCGATTGGCTATGGGAAATGGAAGAAAGAAAGGCTTCAATCTTGGGTTGGAGTAGTGGATAGTGGGTGCAACCCAAAATAATCGTGTCAATCATCGGGTCGCGAGTGAGCAATTCGGTTAAGTACTTCTCGACGAAATAGTTAGCTCCTTCGCTCAAATGTTCGCCTGCCTCAATCAACGGCACCCACATAGGGCATGCCTGTTGGGTGACAACGAGTGTGGGGTCTTGCTTGAGCAACTCAATGACGTAACTCTCAGAAGCCACGGTGCCTGGTGTAGCGAGTACACCAATATGTTTGGTAAGCGTGCGCTGGGGTACAACCTCTACAGTTGGTCGGATAACGCCTAACACGCGCAGCTCATCAGGGTTGATATCATGCTGCTGAATGGTACGCAGCGCCTTGGCACTGGCGGTGTTGCAGGCGAGGATAATGAGGTTGCAGCCCTGCTCGTGAAGGTAGTTGACAGCCTGAAGAGTATATTCGTAAATCACATCAAACGAGCGTGTTCCGTAGGGTGCACGCGCATTGTCGCCCAAGTAGAGATAGTTGTACTGGGGGAGATGCTGGCGAATGTGATTCAGGATTGTTAGTCCGCCGTAACCGCTGTCGAAAACTCCGATCATTGTTGTAATTTTGAATTATGAATTTTGAATTATGAAGTATTTTCGACGACAAAGGTACAAAAAATAAATAAAATGCACAAATAATTTGCATAAATGGTATATTTTTTGTAACTTTGCGGGCAAAATCAAATAAGTATTTAATTAAAATTGTAAGAATATGAAATTTAACGTATCAAGCTCGAAATTGTTTGCTCAGTTGCAAGCAGTAAGTCGTGTGATTGCTGCAAAGAATAGTTTGCAGATTTTGGAAGCTGTGTTGTTTGATCTCGAAGGCGATGTGCTGACCTTAACAGCGTCTGATAGCGAGACGACTATCCGCACTTCCTTGACTGTGGAAGATGCACAAGGTGCAGGCAAAGTGGCAGTGGGTGGAAAGTTGCTACTGGAGACCCTGAAGGAGTTCTCGGAGCAACCATTGACCTTCCAAATTGATGAACAGAACTTTGGTTTGAATATTACCAGCGCAAATGGTACATATAGTTTCGTGGGTGCAAATGGCTTGGAGTATCCAGAGATGCCTGTGGAAGAGGGTGATAACACTTTCTCTATGCCAGCCAATATACTGTTGGATGCTATCAACAAGACTATTTTCTGCACCGCAGATGACGAGTTGCGTCCTGTGATGAACGGTATCTACTTCGACCTAAGTGAGGAGAAAATAGCCATGGTGGCTACCGATGCGCATCGTTTGGTTCGTTACATCAACGACGGTGTGAAGGGTTCGCAAGCCGTTAGCTTCATCCTTCCAAAGAAACCAGCGCAATTGCTCAAACAAGTGCTGCAAAAAGAGGCGGAAGAAGTGAAGGTGACCTTTGGGCAAAAGAATGCGAAGTTCGAGTTTGGCACAACCGTGATTGTTTGCCGCCAGATTGAAGGTCGTTTCCCTAACTACAATGCGGTGATTCCACAAAACAACACTAATAAAGTGGTGGTTGATCGTCAGACAATCGTGAATGCTTGCAAGCGTGTGGCAGTGTTTGCTAACACAGGTACTAGTCTGTTGAAACTGGCGCTTAGCGAGAACCAAATCAAGATTTCGGCACAAGATATAGACTTCTCTACTTCTGCGGAGGAGACTATCAGCTGCGATTACAATGGCATGCCAATGGCTATTGGCTTCAAAGCACCTTTCTTGATTGAGATCTTGTCATCAATTGCTTCGCAAGATGTAGTGCTGGCTTTGGCTGATCCAGCTCGTGCTGGTTTGATTCTTCCTGCAGAGAATGAGGAGAAACAAGATTTGTTGATTTTGTTAATGCCAATGCTTCTGAACGACTAATTTTGTGTTTCTTTTGGCATCTTGCTGGTTGTTTTTCGGTCACAATGTCCCGCATTGCTCTCTCAATCCGTCCAGCAATCTGCTCAAAACAAACAACAAAATGTGTGTGATTAAATTATGAAGTTGCAATTAACTCGCCCGTTAGTTTTCTTTGATTTGGAAACTACGGGACTAAATATCGCATCCGATAGGATTGTAGAGTTGAGTTATTATAAGGTCTTTCCCAACGGAACGTCGGAGGGAAAGACCTTCCGCGTCAAACCAGTACAGGTGATGCTTGGACAAGAAGTGCAGTTGCATATCTCGGAAGAGGCCAGTGCGGTGCATGGCATCTATGACGAGGATTTGGTAGATTGTCCGACCTTTAAGGAGATTGCACCTGAATTGGTGCAAGTGCTGGAAGATGCTGATTTGGCTGGGTATAACTCGAACCACTTTGATTTGCCATTGCTGGCGGAGGAGATGATGCGCGCTGGAGTGAATATAGACTTGAAAGGGAAAAAGATGGTGGACGTATTCACTATCTTCCAGCGTCAAGAACCACGCAACTTAGTGGCAGCATACAAGTTCTACTGCGGAAAAGACCTAACTAATGCGCACTCGGCAGATGCCGATACGATGGCTACCTACGAAGTGCTGATGGCACAGTTGGATAAATATGATATTCCGACTGATGTGGATGGCCTGGCGGAGTTTACTGCTGGAAATGCGCGTTTTGCGGACTTCGCAGGGCGTATTGCGTATGATGCGCAGGGCGTGGAGATATTCAACTTTGGTAAATACAAAGGTCAGCGCGTAGCGGATGTGTTCCGCCGTGATACTGGTTATTATGGCTGGATTCAGCAAGGCGATTTTCCTCAATATACCAAGAATGTGTTTACGCGTATCTACCTGAGCTTGCGTAAATAACCACCCTACACCACTCTACACCACTTTGAACAATACTCTTACCATATTAGGTTGCGGCAGTGCTATGCCTACATTCCAAAACTCGCCTACAGGGCAGATTGTGGAATTGTGCGACAAGTCTTTCTTGGTGGACTGTGGCGAAGGTACGCAGTTGAAGATGAGACAATTAGGTGTGAAAACGGCACGGCTATATACGGTGTTGATTTCACATCTGCATGGTGATCATTGCTTTGGACTGATTGGGTTGATTTCTACGTTGGGCATGATGGGTAGGACACAACCGCTGCATATCTATGCACATGGCGATTTGGAAAAACTACTCCGTCCGTGGTTGGATTATCATTGCCAAGATATGCCGTATGAGGTTGTATTTCACACGATTAACCCGCGTAAACGAGCGGTGATTTTTGAGGATAGAACGCTGACCATAGAAACTATTCCACTGAAACATAAGGTACCCACTTGTGGCTTCTTGTTTACCGAACATCACCGCGATACAGAACCGCGCAAACGCTATGCGTATTGTTCGGATACAGCATATCGCGAACAGATTGTGGAGCAGATAGCGGGCGTGGAAGTGCTGTTTCATGAGTCAACCTACACGGAGAAAGATGCGGATAAGTGCAAAAAGCATACGCATTCTACCGCAAAACAAGCCGCGCAAATAGCTAAGTTGGCGGGCGCAGGAAAATTGGTTGTAGGGCATTTTAGTGCCCGCGAAGATGATCATACTGTGTTTTTGAACGAAGCACAAGAGGTTTTTCCCAATACGGTATTGGCGGAAGAATGTAAGATGATTGAGATATAAAATGGCAAAAGTATCTACGCAATATGTGTGTTCTAACTGCGGTGCTAAGGCGCCGCAGATGATTGGTCGTTGCCCTGTGTGTGGTGAGTGGGGAACGTATGAGGAGGAAGTGAATACGATTGTGTCCACCAAGAAAGGCGGTGCGACTTTGCGGCGAGGCGCCACGGCTCAGCGTTTGCACGAAGTGGATGCGAAAGAGGAGATGCGGATTGATATGCACTCTTCAGAACTGAATCGCGTATTGGGTGGCGGATTGGTGCCTGGAAGTATGGTGCTGTTGGGTGGTGAACCTGGTATTGGAAAGTCCACATTGGCGTTGCAAGTGTTGTTAAAAATGGGCGATAAGAAAACGCTATATGCCAGCGGAGAGGAGAGTGCTAAGCAGCTGAAATTGAGGGCAGAACGATTGTCTGGAGATGCCTCTAACTTGTATATCTTGGCGGAGACATCGCTGGAGAGGATCTTGGATAGCGCGACGGAGATCCAACCCGATATAGTGGTCGTGGATAGTATTCAGACGATTGGTACGGAGGCGATAGAAGCAAGTATAGGTAGCTTGAGCCAAGTGCGTGAGTGTGCCGCTCGGATATTACAGTATGCTAAAGAGAAAAATGTGCCTTTCATCATAGTAGGGCATATCAATAAGGAAGGTTCGCTGGCTGGCCCTAAAGTATTAGAGCATATCGTAGATACGGTTTTGCAATTTGAGGGTGACCAGCATTACGTATATCGCATTCTACGGGCGCAGAAGAATCGTTTTGGAAGTACAAGCGAGTTAGGTATATTCGAAATGCAGCATGACGGTTTGCGCGAAGTGGTGAATCCGAGTGAGTTGCTATTGTCGAGTAATCGCGAAGGCTTGTCGGGTATAGCCATTGCTGCAGCTGTGGAAGGTGTTCGCCCGCTACTCATAGAGGTGCAGGCGTTGGTGGCGAGTGCTGCATACGGAACTCCACAACGAAGCAACACGGGCTTTGATGGCAGACGATTGAATATGTTGCTGGCGGTATTGGAGAAACGAGTTGGGTTTAAGTTGTTGCAGAAAGACGTGTTTGTAAATATCGCTGGCGGCCTGCGCGTGAATGATCCTGCGATAGATTTGGCGGTATTAGCAGCGGTACTTTCGTCGAATATGGACATTGCGCTGGATGAACAAACTTGTGTGACGGGTGAGGTTGGATTGGGTGGAGAAATACGCCCCGTCAATCGAATAGACCAACGGATAAGAGAAGCGGAAAAGCTTGGTTTTAAGCAGATTATCGTCCCATCTGGACAGAAATACGATGCCCATAACTTGAAGATTAAAGTATTGGAAGTGAGTCGTGTAGCAGAGGCATTCAAAATTTTATTGCATAAATAATTTGCATATATCAAAAAAAAGTAGTACCTTTGCGGGTCAAATGTGTATAATCTAAAAAACAATAAAAAGTTGTTATGAAAAATAGTAAGTTATTTCTTGTGTTGATGGTGGTTTTAATGCCACTGTTTGTAAACGCGCAGACGCAGAATGTGGAGTTTGGATTGCAGGTTGGTGCTGGTTTTTTCATTGGAGATAAAAACCCTAATCCGGATTATATTCGTACTAATGAGTTCGCATGGATGCGTGATTCTGAAGGTATGCCTGCTTTTGAGACTTATGGCTTTTTAGTTCGTTACCGTTTTGATTATCGTTGGGCATTGCAGGTTCAAGGTATGCGCCAACGTGTGCGTTTCAAGGAGGAGTCTGCATTACGTCCTGATGGATTGTATTTCTATAATGGCGTGTGGAATCTTGATATGATGGCGGAATTTAACTTCTTGAGATATGGTTTTGTGGAGAATCGTAATGCAAAGATTTACACTGTAACTCCTTATGCAGCAGTTGGATTGGGTACGTCTTTGTATAATGAACATGCTACGTATCGTTGGGGATTGAACGATGGCAAGAAGAACTCGCCATATCCAGCCATCAAAGCAAAAGATTTAGCAGCTGCTATGTACATACCTTTTGCTTTGGGTCTGAAATTACGTATGGCTTCGAACTGGCAATTTAAGATGGCTTGTCAATATAATTTGTATGTGCTCAATGGAGACCTTAATGGTAGTACGGCAGGCTCTATCAAGGAGGGTGACGTGACTGCCTATCCTAATGGTACTGGTGTAGAATTGGGCTCTTATAAGGCTGCAAGCACACATAATATCGTGGCAACAGTAGGTGTGATTTATAATCTCCCTGCTAATGGCCGTGGTGGTGTAATGATTAATTACTAACAATCATCAACTCGCGTTGTAAGTTTATATTGCTGATAATGTGGTGGGGATTGGCATGCTTCCCCACTATGTTGTGCGCCGCCATAACGGAATATACTTGCGAGGTAGGGGTGCAGGTCGGCTGCGGATACTATGTAGGGGATGCGGAGAAGATGATTTTTATGAACCCTCGTGAGGTGTTGGGCGCGCAATTTCGTTACAACTTTGACTCGCGTTGGGCTATGCAAATCAAAGCGCAGCGACAACGAATAGCATTTTCTTATACACCATCTGCGACGGAGGAGCAACCCAATCCGATGCCTATAAAGTTCCAAACCCCAGCATGGCACATTGATGCTTCGGCTGAGTTTAACTTTTTTCGTTTTGGATTACATCCGTTTGATTCTCGCATAAAGCCCATAACTCCTTATGTTAGTTTGGGTGTTGGCATTAGTGCTCGCAATAAAATGGCTTCTCGTGTTCTGCCCGATACGCTGAATTTTCCTGCTTTTACATTCATGAACATGAATCGCCCTGCTTTCTATATACCAATAGGCATTGGCGTGAAATGGAAATTTGCCGAGCGTTGGCAGTTGCATGCTTGTTGGCAGCATCAGATCTATTTGTCGGATAATGTAGAGGGGTATATGGCTGGATTCGATGATGAAAAAGCGATAGCTGACTATGGACCTTCGATATTGAATAATTCACATGAGATGAATGGTGCTAATATCTTTAATAATGATTTAGTATCCACATTGACTGTCGGAATTGTCTTTGAGTTTGGAAAAAGAGAAAAGATATGCTATTTTTGTGAAGAATAATTCTTGCAGCGATTATATGAATTACAAAGATCAAATACAAAAAAATCGAATACCTCGTCATGTGGCCATCATCATGGATGGTAATGGGCGTTGGGCAAGGCGTCAAGGGTTAGCGCGGATGTTCGGTCATCGACAAGGGGTAAAAACGGTGCATACCATCACAGAAGTCGCGGCTGAATTGGGAATAGAATATTTGACTTTATACGCTTTTTCAACAGAAAATTGGAATCGTCCTAAAGAGGAAGTCGATGCCTTGATGTCATTGTTGGTGGATACGATTGCCAAAGAAACACCAACCCTAATGAAAAATAATGTGCGTTTATCAACGATTGGCGATATAACTCGTTTACCTGAAAATGCGCAGCATAAGTTTCAGACATGCATTGCAGAAACAAGCCAGAATACAGGACTACATTTGGTAATAGCACTCAGTTATAGTGCGCGTTGGGAGATTATTCAAGCAACCCAAGAAATCGTTTCGGCTGTTCAACGCGGTGAAATCTTGTTGGAGGATGTCAATGAAGAAATGCTCTCTTCTTATATGACTACCTCGCAGATGCCAGATCCTGATTTGCTGATTCGTACAAGCGGAGAATTACGTATCAGTAATTTTTTGTTGTGGCAGTTGGCTTATTCTGAGTTATATTTTACGGAGTGCTTATGGCCTGAATTTACCGAAGAAGAATTTTATCATGCAATAGTAGATTATCAACATAGAGAAAGAAGATTTGGAAAAACTAGTGAACAGATTCGTTAATATATTGTTTTGTTTGATGTTTGTGATGCCAATGGTAGCGCAAACGGATACATTGTCTTCTGTCGTAGATACTACTACGGTAGCGCAGGAGCCGTTGCCCGTTATCGAGTACACGATGCAACGTAACACGTATGAGATTGCTGAAATCAGTGTTACTGGAGCCGATAGTTACGAGGACTTTGTGCTAATTGGCTTTTCAGGGTTGGCAGTAGGTGATAAAATAGAGGTGCCAGGCGATCAAATAACCAAATCGCTCAAGCGTTTTTGGAAACAAGGATTGTTCTCGGATGTAAAGTTCAAAGCTACTAAAATAGAGAACGGTAAAATCTGGTTGGAAATTGCCTTGAAGCAGCGTCCTCGCATATCTGACATTGCCTATAGTGGTTTGAAGAAAAGCGAAATAGAAGATGTCGAGGTCAAGATTGGAATCCAAAAAGGTGGTCAGATGACACCAGACTTGGAGGATAGAGCTAATAAGATTATTCTTAAGTATTTGGCAGAAAAAGGATTCCATGACGCAACGGTAAAAGTGTTGCAAATTGAGGATAGAGATCACCCTGGATATGTGAAAGTAGCAATAGGCGTAGATAAAAAAGTCAAAACGAAAGTTGGGCATATATTTATCGAAGGAAATGAGGCTCTTACGGATAATCAGGTTAACTTTGCAATGAAGAAAACCAATGATAATAACATCATCAATTTCTTCCGCACAAAAAAGTTTGTGGCGTCGGAGTTTGAAAATGATAAGAAGTTAGTCATTGAAAAGTATAACGAGATTGGTTATCGCGATGCCATCATAGCGTCAGATAGTGTTGTTCGCTCAAAGGAGGATTCTACGCATGTAGATGTGTATCTAACTATTGATGAAGGACAGAAGTATGTTTTTGGTGATATCAAGTGGGTTGGAAACACGGTATATCCATACGATTATCTGAATGCTGTATTGGGTATTAAAAAAGGTGATATATACAACCTAAAAGAACTGAACAAACGTTTGAATGAGGATGATGATGCTGTATCTAAATTATATACGGATCAGGGTTATCTCTTCTTTAATGTTGAACCTGTAGAGGTACGCATCAACAACGACTCAATCGATTTTGAGATGCGCATGTACGAGGGGCAACCTGCAACGATTAATGCCATCAATATAGTAGGTAACACGCGCGTGTACGAACATGTGGTTCGTCGTGAATTATACACCAAACCAGGACAGCTATATAGCCAATCTGATATTATGCGTTCGTTGCGTGAGTTGGCGCAGATGGGGCATTTTGATCAAGAAAAATTAGTTCCTGACATCCAACCTAATGTCGAAGATGGAACGGTGGATATTACCTATCAACTGGAAACTAAGTCCAGCGATCAGATAGAATTTTCTTTGGGTTGGGGTGCCACGGGATTAGTTGGTTCGTTAGGATTGAAGTTTACTAATTTTGCTATTCAGAATCTCTTCAAGCCAGAGAGTTATCGTATTGTACCTCAAGGTGAAGGTCAAACTTTCAGTATTAATGCTCGAACCAATGGTGTTTACTATACTTCAGCTTCTATTAGTTTCCTTGAACCATGGCTAGGTGGAAAACGACCAAACTCGTTGAGCGCAAGCGTTTACTTTGCTTCACAAACGGGCTATTCTGATCGCTATTATGAAGCATACCAAAACTTGTATAATACGTATTACAACTATTATTCTTACTCAGGTAATTCCGATTACTTGCAACAATTACAAGAGTCAGAGGCTGACCCTAATAAATATCTTCGTACTTTTGGTGTGAGTCTCGGATATGGTAAACGACTAAGTTGGCCTGATGACTACTTCTCTTTCTACGGCGAGTTGAGTTATCAGATGTATATGATGAAGGATTGGCCATACATGATCCTTACGGATGGTACCAGCCACAACTTCGCGCTCAATCTCCAACTATCACGTTCGAGCATTGACAATCCAATATATACACGCCGTGGTTCCCAGTTTACTTTGGGCTTGAAGATTACACCTCCTTATTCCCTTATTAAGGGTACCACTGATGCACAATATGCACAGATGACTACATCGGAGAAGTATAATCTCTTGGAATACCACAAATGGAAGTTCTCAGGAAAAGTGTTTACGCCGCTTACGCCTGACTCTAAATTGGTGTTGATGACTCGTGCTGAGTTTGGATATCTGGGACACTTTAATAGGAATGTTAAGTCGCCTTTTGAGAGCTTCTATATGGGTGGTGATGGTATGTCAGGTTATTCTAGCTATTCTACGGAATATATTTCCATGCGCGGATATCAGTCGGGATCGCTAACGCCATATGATATTACCACAGGACGCAATATGGGATATGTTTATAACAAGTTTACAATGGAGTTGCGTTACCCTATTTCTCTTGAGCAAAATGCAACCATTTGGGCATTGGCATTTGTGGAGGCAGGTAACTGTTTTGCGGATATCAAGGACTATAATCCATTCAACCTTAAACGTTCCGCGGGTGTGGGTGTGCGCCTCTTCTTGCCTATGTTCGGACTCATGGGTATCGACTGGGGTTGGGGATTCGACCCAATCAATGGATCGGATCAATATGGTGGATCGCAATTCCACTTCGTACTTGGACAAGAATTATAGTAAAATACAATAAACAGATGAAACGATTATTTTGTTTTGCAATATTGGCATTAAGCTTGTGCACATCTTCTGTTTTTGCGCAGAAGTTTTCGGTTGCCTATCTGGATATGCAGTATATATTGAAAAATCTTCCACAATATGAAACAGCCAACGAACAGTTAACAATGATTTCTAAACGTTGGCAAAAGGAGATTGATACTGCACAAAAAGAGGTGCAAATCTTGACGAGTAACTATCAGACAGAGCAAATCTTCTTGTCTGCGGATATGAAGCAAAAACGAGAGAAAGAGATTTTAGAGAAAGAACGTTATGTGCTTGAACTCAAACGCAAGTATTTTGGCGAAGGAGGAGAATGGTACAACAAGCGCGAATCGCTGCTCAAACCTATCCAGGAGGAGATCTACAATGCGGTACAGGAGATTGCAAATGAGAAACGATACGACGTTGTGAAGGATCGATCGGCGGAGCCCAGCCTTATATATATGTCCAGCCGATTGGACATATCGGATCAAGTATTGGAGAAGTTAGGCGCAAAATAGCCTCACGCACCACACAATAACCGCACTATTACCGCACAATAACCGCACTATTCGAGGCGGATACAAAACCTCGAAAGAACAAATCGGTTGCTAACAAAAGATAATATTAACAAAAAAAGATAAAACGATGAAAAAAATTATTTTTATGCTGGCGTTGGTATTGCCAATGCTTGTAAATGCTCAAAAATTAGGACATGTCAATTCACAAGAACTCTTAGCGGCAATGCCTGAACTCAAAGACATGCAAGCAAAATTGGATACTTTGGCAGGTCAATACGAAGTACAGTTTGCTAATATGCAAGAGGAATTCAATAAAAAGGTGGCTGAGTTCCAACAACAACAATCTACTATGACCGCTGGTGTACGTGAGTTCCGTCAACAAGAGATTGCGGAGATGGAACAGCGTATCTATATCTTCCGTGAGACAGCGCAAAAAGACCTTCAAAGTAAGCAACAAGAATTTCTTATACCTATACAAAAACGTATGCTTGAGGCTATCCAAAAAGTGGGTGCAGCTGAAGGTTGTACATACGTTTTTGATTCGATGGCAATGCTTTATATCTCTCCAGATGCATTAAACCTTATGCCATCGGTTAAGAACGAGTTGGGCATCCAATAACAACTACCAACTATTAACTATCAACTGTCAACTGTCATGGCTGAAGGCTATTTGGAATCGCACTATGCTGAATACGAGCGACGTAAAGCAGCATGGTTAAAAAAGAAAAAGAAACAAGCTCGTCCTCTGATCGAAAAACCAGAGGACGAAGCATTATAAATAACGATAATGTTGAAACAAGCGGCTTTTGCCGCGTGAAACTTTGAAACTTTTTATGGTACAAAAATTACAAACTACTCTCCGCGACTCAGCATTTGCCCGTTGGACAGCGTTGCTGTTACTCGCGTTAGCGATGTTCTGCTCGCATGTATTCATGGATATATTATCTCCTATCAAAGACTTGATGCTTTCAGAGAAGGGCTGGAGTTCTACAGTTTTTGGTACTATGCAAGGAGCAGAAACCTTCCTTAATGTCTTCATATTCTTCCTTATTTTTGCGGGCATCATCCTTGATAAAATGGGTGTGCGTTTTACTGCGCTGCTTTCAGGAGCCGTTATGTTAGTAGGAGGATTGATAAAGTATTATGCTATTTCTGCTGCATTTGAAGGTTCTGCAATTCAAGAATGGTTTACCAATCACCTCAATTATATTCCTTTGTTTGAAGAACTTGGTGTATCTCCTTTTACCAAGGAAATGCCTGCTTCTGCAAAAGTGGCTGCACTTGGTTTTATGATTTTCGGCTGTGGTGTTGAGATGGCGGGTATTACTGTTAGCCGTGGTGTGGTTAAATGGTTCAAAGGTCGTGAGACAGCTATGGCTATGGGCTCTGAGATGGCATTAGCTCGATTAGGAGTAGCTACTTGTATGATTTTTTCACCATATTTCGCTAAATTAGGTGGTCATATAGATGTTTCTCGTTCTGTAGCTTTTGGTGTCGTACTTTTATGTATTGCCCTAATGATGTTCATCGTGTACTTCTTTATGGATCGCAACTTAGATGCTCAAACTGGTGAAGCAGAGGAGAAGGATGACCCATTCAAGATTTCTGACTTAGGTAAGATATTTTCCAGTATGGGCTTTTGGCTGGTAGCCCTCTTGTGCGTATTGTACTATTCGGCAATTTTCCCATTCCAGAAGTATGCTGTCAATATGTTGCAATGTAACCTCACTTTTGTTGAGTCCAACGAACTCTGGTCTAGTGAGAAGGTGATTTTCATTCAATATTTGGTTATGCTTGTAGTGGCTTTTGCAGCTTTTATGAGCAACTTCTCAAAGAAAGCCAGTCTCAAGGTTGTTTTGATGATTTTGGCAGTCATTGCTTTGGTTGGATATTGTTATATGGGATATATGCGTGGTTCTGCGGAGGCTATTTTTGCGGTATTCCCATTGTTGGCTATGGCTATCACTCCTATGTTAGGTAAATATGTGGATACCAAGGGTAAAGCGGCTAGTATGCTTATGTTAGGTGCGCTGCTGCTTATTATATGCCACTTGACTTTTGCATTCGTATTACCACAGTTCAAAGATAGTGCGATAGGTGGTACTATTGTGGCTTATGTTACAATTCTTATCTTGGGTTCATCTTTCTCGCTTGTTCCTGCTGCGCTCTGGCCTAGCGTTCCTAAGTTAGTGGATGAGAAAATTATTGGTTCTGCATATGCACTTATTTTCTGGATCCAAAACATCGGTTTGTGGCTTTTCCCATTGTTGATCGGTCGTGTTCTAGACGCTACTAATCCAGACTTGATCGCAAAACTCAATGCTGGACTTATCACTAGCGAGCAAGCCGCTGTACAATATAATTATACTTGGCCATTGGTGATGTTAGCATGCCTGGGTATTGCTGCTTTCATTATTAGTATGATTCTCAAAGTGGTTGATAAAAAGCGTAATTTAGGTTTGGAAACACCAAATATTAAATAAGTATATATTTTCACTTGTAAATCGCCATTTATGTTTTCGGACATAAATGGCGATTTTTGATTATAAACAATAAAAAAGAAAAATGATAACCTAAAGTAATCTCTTCGGCTATCATTTTTGCTATCAATTTGAGAATTTCCTATGTGTTTAACACATAACTTACTGATTCTCAATCTTAGTGATTCAGCTGGGGCTCGAACCCAGGACCCCATCCTTAAAAGGGATGTGCTCTACCTGCTGAGCTACTGAATCCCGCGTCTAACGCATACTTCCTTACGAAAGCGAGTGCAAAATTACTGCTTTTTTTTGACATGACCAAATATTTTGGCAAAAAAGTGCAAAAATAAGCGTTTTTTATTGCTTATCCCAAAATATTTGCGTAACTTTGCACCAAATTCGGGCTTTTATGGACATTCAACTGACTTACAACCGCAGACACACAACCACCACCAATGTGGGTGGTCTTTTGATTGGTAGCGAACATCCTGTTCGTATTCAAACCATGGCGAATACTTCGACCAACGATATCGAAGGCAGCGTGGAACAAGCCAAACGCTGCATCGCCGCTGGCACAGAACTCCTCCGCTTCACTACCCAAGGCATGCGCGAAGTGGAGTCATTGGCGCAGATACGGGAGGCGTTGTGTAGTGTTGTTCAGAGTGGTTTAGAGTGGTTTAGAGTGGTTCCATTGGTAGCCGATGTTCACTTCCAGTCGGATGTGGCAGATGCAGCAGCCAAAGTGGTAGAGAAAGTGCGTATTAACCCAGGCAACTATATTGACCCTGCTCGTAAGTTTAAGCAGATAGATTATACTGACGAGGAGTACCAAACCGAACTGGAGCGTCTTCGTAATCGTTTCATTCAGTTGCTCAATATTTGCAAGGAACACAAGACTGCCTTGCGTATTGGCGTCAATCATGGTAGTCTCAGCGACCGCATCATGTCTCGCTATGGCGATACACCCGAAGGTATGGTGGAGAGTTGCATGGAGTTTCTCCGTGTGGCTGTGGCAGAAGAGTTCAAGGATATTGTCCTTTCCATTAAAGCCAGCAATACTCGCGTCATGGTAACCACCGTCCGTCTTTTGGTTTGGCAAATGGCAGAAGAAGGGATGATGTTCCCATTGCATTTAGGTGTTACAGAGGCAGGCGAAGGTGAAGATGGGCGCGTGAAATCCGCTGTTGGTATAGGTGCGCTGTTGGCAGATGGCATAGGTGATACCATTCGCGTAAGTCTGAGCGAAGCACCCGAAAAAGAGCTACCCGTAGCCCGTGCGCTCGTGGACTATTTTGCCGACGAACAGAGCATTCGCTATGCAGCCACAACAGAAGTAAAAATAGAAGATAAAACCGTCTATTTCACCAACGCCGACACAGATTGGCAATCATTCCAGCTGCATGCAGCTGCTGAATGTGGTCGTCTCCTATGGGATTACAACTGCTCTGAGTTGCTACTCAACAACGACCACTTCTCAGCAGAAGACCTCATTCGTCTGAGCAAGGACATCCTGCAAGCCGCGCGCGTGCGCATGTATAAAACGGAGTATATCTCTTGTCCTGGTTGCGGTCGCACACTCTTCGATTTGGAGCAAACGATAGCTCGAGTTAAGACCGCTACTGCGCACTTACAGGGACTGAAGATAGGTATCATGGGCTGTATCGTGAATGGTCCTGGCGAGATGGCAGATGCCGATTATGGCTATGTGGGTGCAGGGCGTGGAAAAGTGAGCCTCTATCGTGGCAAAGAATGTGTGCTGAAAAATATCCCACAAGAAGAAGCTGTAGAGCAATTGTTGGCTTTAATAGAGCAAGATAAATAGCATTTATTTGTGTATATGAGAAATTTGTAGTAACTTTGCAGACGATTATGGCAGTAAAGATTTCCCATTTGAACAAGTATATTGGCAAGCAACATGTGCTGAAAGATATCTGTCTCACCATCAATGATGGCGAGGTAGTGGGTTTGTTAGGACCTAATGGCGCAGGAAAATCTACCCTTATGAAGATCATGGTGGGTGTATGGGATGCCACTAGCGGAGAGGTGCAAGTGCCCAAGTATGTAGGCTTCCTTCCAGAGCAAAATCCGCTCTACGAAGATATGTATGTGCGTGAGTATCTGCGCTTTTTCGTAGAACTCCGCACCAATAGCCAATTGCCTATATCCCATAGCCAACAGGTCGAAGACCTCATCGAGCGCGTGGGACTAACTGCGGAAGCCAACAAGCGAGTGGGGCAGTTGAGCAAAGGATATAAGCAGCGCGTGGGGTTGGCGCAAGCGATGATTGGTGATCCTGAACTGTTGATTTTGGACGAGCCAACAACTGGTCTTGACCCGAATCAGTTGGAGGATATTCGTGCGTTGATTCGCAACTTAGGCGAGGAGGCGAAAGGCGAGGAGGCGAAAGGCAGGGTTGTTATTCTTTCTACGCATATTCTACAAGAAGTCAAGCAGATGTGTAATCGAGTGATAATTATTGACCATGGTGAGATCAAAGTAGATAAGCCTATCAGCGAGATAGAGGATTTGGAACAAACCTTCCGCGAAGCAACTATTTAGAGTTTAGAGGACGGCGCGTTGCGCCTACCGTTTAGAGTTTAGTGAACATGAATGATTTCGATATAAGAAACCAGATGACGGAGAAGGAGCAAGACAATGCCTTGCGTCCTTTGCGTTTTGATGATTTTGCTGGTCAATCAAAGATTGTCAGTAACTTACGCATTTTTGTGCAAGCAGCTCGTATGCGTGGCGAGAGTTTGGACCATGTGCTGCTCTTCGGTCCTCCCGGATTGGGTAAAACCACATTGAGCAATATCATTGCCAATGAGTTAGGAGTAGGCTTCAAAGTGACTTCTGGTCCTGTGTTGGATAAACCAGGTGACCTGGCGGGCTTGTTGACTTCGCTCGAAGATAACGATGTGCTGTTCATTGATGAGATTCACCGTCTTTCGCCAATTGTGGAGGAGTATCTCTATTCTGCTATGGAGGACTATCGCATTGATATCATGATTGATAAAGGCCCTTCTGCTCGCACCATACAAATTGATCTAAATAAATTCACCTTGATTGGCGCAACTACTCGTAGTGGCTTGTTAACCAGTCCATTGCGTGCGCGTTTTGGTATCAACTGCCACTTGGAATACTATGATTCTCACATCCTAGCTGGTATTGTGGAGCGCAGTGCTCGTCTCCTCGGTATTCATATCGACAGCAAAGCTGCTGCGGAGATCTCTCGTCGTAGTCGTGGTACCCCACGTATTGCCAATGCATTGCTCCGCCGAGTGCGCGACTTTGCACAAGTGAAAGGCAATGGAGCCATTGATTTGGAGATTGCACGCTATGCCTTGGAGGCACTTAATATTGACACCTTTGGTTTGGATGAGATTGATAACAAGCTACTTAGCACCATCATTGATAAGTTCAAAGGAGGTCCTGTGGGCTTGAATACCATTGCTACTGCCATGGGTGAAGACGCAGGTACGATAGAGGATGTCTATGAACCATACCTCATCAAAGAGGGCTTTATCAAACGCACTCCTCGTGGCCGTGAGGCAACAGAGTTGGCGTATAAGCATCTTGGTAAAACGCCACTTATCAACGGACAAATCACATTGGAATTCTAACACCGATATCCGAAAACCAATACCCGATATCCGAAAAATGAAACAATACAAAGCAGTCTTTATCGACTGGGATGATACGATAGGCGACTTCCATGGTGCGGCAGATTTAGCGCTCCAGGACATGTATGAGAAGTATAATCTCTCTGACTATTTTGCTTCGTGCGAGGAGTTCGTTTCAATCTATAAACCCCATAATATCGAACTCTGGGACAAGTACGGTAAAGACCAAGTGACAAAGGATTACTTAAGCTTTGACCGTTTCTTTTTCCCCTTGATGCATGGCAGTAAGGGAGGTGAGAGGTTAGAGGCGAAAAGAGCACCCAAAAAATCAGCAGATTTTTCGGGGACCCCGCAAGGCGAAAGGCGAGAGGTTGCTGCTCTTGCAGAGCAGTTGAGCGAGGACTTCCTCAATCTGACTACGGCGCGTTTCTCGTTGTTGGAAGGAGCCGAGGAGTTAGTGCGTTATTTGGCAGCGAAATATCCTTTGACGGTAGTGACCAATGGCTTTGTGGAAGTGCAATACGAGAAGTTTGACAAGAGCGGACTACGCGACTGCTTTGCGCATATCGTGTTGAGTGAAGAAGTAGGTTGTCAGAAACCCAATCCACGCATTTTCGAGGAGGCTTTGCGCATGAATGGCTTGCAAGCCGAAGATGTAGTGATGATAGGCGATTCATGGAACTCGGATATCCAAGGTGCCATCAATGCAGGCATTGACCAGATATGGATTCGCAAATCCAAAGATCCACTCCCCGAAGGGCAATCCGCTACTTACCTCGTACAATCCCTCTCCGAAGTGATGGAGATATTATAAGTGACCTATGAAAAATCACTCCCCTGCAAGTCGTTGATTTGCAGGGGAGTGTTGTATATCAAGATACATTTTTCTAGGACAAAGATTATTTTATCATATCGTTGATAAAAATTTCGTTATGCAAGTATAGATCTGTTTTAATTTCATGGTTCCTTTCGCTGAGAAAATAATCAATAGCTTCTCTATAACCATGCTTTTCATTATCAATATTTATTATTCTAAATGTACTATCTGTTATAAAACCCACAATTTCTTTCTCCATGCTATAATTAGTTATTCCTGATTTATCTATCATCACAGGAACGACTTGTTTAGTGGGTAAAAATAATGTAGTTAATGTCTCATCGTCATAAATATATAACCGATGAGAACCTACTGTACAACATCCTTTTGCCCATTTGGTAAAATTCTGATCACGATAAGGAGATTGCTTATGTCCATGAGTTACAAATCGTATATTGAAAGTATCTATCACATATCCATAACTTTCTTTGTCCCAAATAGTGTCTGTTTTTGGCATGTAGACAATATCATAGTCGTCTAATGATCCGTTTTGATATGATAAAGCGTCTTTTAATATTGGTTGTAATTTGGAATATCGTAACTGATATTTTGGTAAAAGATCAATATCATAATGTCGGATAAATGTATGTACCATTAATCCGAATACACATAAAAATACTAAACCTATTAGAAACAATATACGGTGCTTATTATTTTTCATATGTTGATTGTTTTGTATATCTCGTTTAATTCCTACTCCATCCAATTACTTAGTTCCTCGAAATCGTTAGTGCCATAAGGCATAAAGACGTCTATGCCTGTGCACCATGAGTCACGCAAATATATTAGGACACCATTATTGAAAAAACACATCGCATAAATTATTGGCATAGACTCTAAATGCCAATAGCCACCCCAATGACCGTAATTTACCTGAATGTATTGTCGTAGGTCCTGCACATTCTCATCGTTGATATCTCGTCCTGTGTCATCTTTGATACCACCAAGATAGTTGGATAAAGACTTTTCAATACTACTAAAATGATATAGAACTGGTATATCTGTGGTTAAATGGGGAATGTATTTTCCTTCACCAGACAGCGCTATTTTATATTTTATGCCGTCTATCTCATCTATAAGATATTTTTTGCGGTCAAGATCAGTTCGATAAGTTCTTATAGTCACATAAGGAGGGAGTACATAGTAGGATTTTGTTTTATAATTATAATGGAAGAATACTTTTTGAAAAACTTGATTTATGATAGAAGTATCGTTATGTAAGATAGCGTATTCATTGGATATAGATTCCCAAGTTTGAAAGAAAGATGTTGAAAGTGGATAGCGCAGTGTATCTAATACTATTTTTGATTCAAACCGTTGTATTTGCTCAGTTGATATAGAATCAGCACCCAGTTCTACATGCATTGATTTTCTTGGAGAACAAGAAGTTAGCGTGATAAATGCTAAAGATAAATAAACGATTACATTCTTCATAGAGTTAGATATTATAGTTCGATAATTTAGTTGCAAAGGTACGACTTTTTGAGAAGATTTGCAAATAAAATTGCATTTTGGTGTGATTTTATTGTTTAGAGGAGTGAATCAATGAGCCGATGATGAAACCGCGGAGAGTGGTGTATGGTTTGGGATGAGTATTGGGATAACGTTCGGCTTTCTTGCGGTATTGGGCGAATTTCTCCTCCCACTCAGTACGGAGTTCGGGGGTGTTCAAAATGACCGTAGTCTGGTTGACTGCGTCCTTGAAAGTCGTGATGGTGCGTTGACGTTCGGGAGCCACAGGGCCTTTATACGGATGTTTGACTACATAAGCGTGAGTGCGACCATTGCGAGTGCGCATGACAATCTTATCGTTTGAGGCGAGTTTGCCAGAGATAGAGTCAAAAGGATGAGAGAGAGTGGTACGTGCCATGGTAATGTTGATTATGAATTTTGAATTATGAGGGCAAAGGTAGTGAAAAATTGTGAGATGGAAAAATAATTTGAGGTATATTTTTGTTTTTGAGTGGAAATTTCGTAATTATATGATATATACGATGTTCCTACGGTATACATATACTAATGTACCGTATATCTACCGTGTATGTACCGTATATCAACCGTATATCTACCGTAGTTGATAGCGGGAAGATAAGTGTAAATTATGAACTATAAGTGATTAGTGATAAAGTTCGCTGTGTGCGCAAGTAGCAAGTGGTGGGTTGTGATTAATCTGCCATTATGGCAGTGTGGGGGAGTGTGGCACGGATTTTGAAATAATGTATTACAAAGTAATAACATTAGAATTATGGTAAAGAATAAAGATAAAAAGAATGTAGAGCAACCTGTTGAAAATCAGGTTGAAAAAGAATTGTTGGATGCCGCTAATAACGGAGATACGGTTAATGCAGGTGAAGCGGAAGGTTCTGAAGAAGTGTCAGAAGCCGAAACTTTGCAAGCCAAAGTGGCAGAACTTGAGGCACGCGTGGCAGATTTGGAAGACCTGAAACTACGCCAAATGGCAGAGTTCGATAACTTCCGTCGTCGCACCAACAAAGAAAAACTCGAACTGATGACTACCGCAGGTGAGCGTATCTTCAAAGATATGTTGCCTTTGGTGGATGACTTTGAGCGTGCTAAAGATGCAATGACTAAAACCGACGACATTGAGGCGGTTCGCCAAGGAATAGAATTGATATATAGTAAGTTTATTGGTTTCTTGGCAGCTAATGATGTCAAAGCAATTGATACTACAGATGCTGATTTCAATACCGATTTGCATGAGGCAATAACTACTTTTGCGGCGGGCGAAGATAAAAAAGGTAAAGTAATCGACTGTACACAAAAGGGTTATACACTTGGCGAGAAAGTTATTCGCTTTGCGAAAGTAGTCGTAGGAGATTAAGATTATGGCAGAGAAAAGAGATTATTACGAGGTGCTGGGAGTGGGTAAGACCGCGACAGCAGACGAGATAAAAAAGGCATACCGCAAGAAAGCGGTACAATATCACCCTGACAAGAATCCAGGCGATAAAGCGGCTGAGGAGAAATTCAAGGAAGCTGCGGAGGCTTACGAAGTGTTGTCGGACCCACAGAAACGCCAACGTTATGACCAATTTGGTCACGCAGGTATGGGTGGCGCAAGCGGCTTCGGTGGCGGCGGAATGAACATGGAAGATATCTTCTCGCAGTTTGGTGACTTGTTCTCTGAATGGGGCATGGGCGGCGGAGGTTTCTCTAGCTTCTTTGGCGGTGGCAGTCGTGGCGGCGGTCAGAGAGTGCGCCGAGGTAGCGACTTGCGTGTGCGTGTGCGCGTCACTTTGGAAGAAATAGCTACGGGCGTGGACAAGAAGATCAAAGTGAAAAAGCTGGTGAACTGCTCGCATTGTAATGGTTCGGGTAGTGCCGACGGCAATGTGGAGACATGTCCAACATGTAAGGGTACAGGTCGCGTGGTACAAGCGCAACGTAGTATCTTTGGTATGATGCAAGTGCAAAACGAGTGTCCAAACTGCCATGGCGAGGGTAAGATCATTAAGAATAAATGTACGCATTGCCAAGGCGAGGGTGTGGTTCGCGAGGAGGAGATCATCGAGATTCATATCCCTGCGGGCGTGGCAGGCGGCATGCAGATACCTGTGCAAGGCAAAGGCAATGCGGCTCCTCACGGCGGCGTGAATGGCGATTTGCTCGTACTGATTGAGGAAGAGGAGCATAAGGATTTCTTGCGTGACGGAAGCGATTTAGTGTATAACCTGCTGCTGGATATGCCTACGGCTATCTTGGGCGGACAGGTGCAGATACCTACCCTGCAAGGCGAGGCGAAGATCACTATCAGTTCAGGTACGCAGCCAGGTAAGGTGCTGAGAATGAGAGGAAAGGGTCTGCCGATGATTGACCAATATGCGCGTCAGTACGGCACGGGCGATATGCTGATCAATGTGGGCGTGTATATCCCTGAGCACCTCAACAAAGACGAGAAGAAAGTGATTGAGAAGCTCAAAGAGAGTGATAATATTCGCCCTGGAGCAAGCGATAAGAAGAATTTCTTTAAGAATCTGTTTGGATAAGTAAAAAGAGCTTGTAACGTTCGATGTTACAAGCTCTTTTCTATAGAATACAATTTAAACTTTAGATTATTTGTGTATTTGATAAAAAAGTAGTATCTTTGTGGCCTAATTAAAAGAAAGTTACGGAGAATATGAAGCAATTAGCATCAATAATCAAGAATAATAGGTTTATTGTCTTGCTCATGGTATGGGGAGTAATAGACCTATTGTGTGCTATGTTGTGCGATATTCATGCGGATGAGGCATATTATCGTTTGTACGGACAATATTTGGATTGGGGATATTTTGATCATCCGCCAATGATTGCGTTAATGACCTTTATTAGTGATGTCCTTGCGCCTGGAACATCCATCGTGGCAAAGAATCTGAGTGTGCGTTTGATGACGGTATTGCTCCATATGGCTACGGTGTTTCTTGTGTGGAAGACATTGGATATCAGGGATAGAGCAGATAAACGGGCGCAAAATGTCTTTTTCTTGGTGGCAGGTTCGATGGTGATGTTTAATGCGTATGGATTCATCACTGCACCCGATGCACCATTGTTGTTTTTTGGAGCGTTGTTCTACTACGCATATCGCAGCTATCTTCGCAAATCGTCATGGAAATATGCTATCTTGTTGAGCGTGGCTATCGCAGGGATGTGCTACAGCAAATACATGGCAGTTTTGGCAGTGGGATTTGTCGTGTTGAGCAATTGGCGACTGGTTTGTGACAAACGATTGTGGGCTGCGATAGGGCTTGCAATGGTCATGTTGATACCGCATTTATATTGGCAATACGCTAATAATTTCCCTTCGTTTACCTATCATTTGGTAGATAGGTCTATGAGCTACAATTGGTTATACACATTGGACTATTTGCCTAATCAATTGGTAGTGTTTAACCCGTTGGCATACTGCTTGATGATATGGTTAGCCATTCGTAGTTTTAAGTCGGAAGATATGTGGCGTCGGGGTATGAGTTGGTCTATCTTGGGTTTTCAAGTGTTCTTCTTTGCGATGACCGTGAGAGGACATGTAGAGCCACATTGGACCATGTTGACGACTATTCCTGCAATTGTATTGCTGGTGGAGGAGTGGTTGTCTGATGCGGCAAATACACAATCGCTATTCTCCAAACGTTGGGTGCGTGGTACGATGGTATCGATGTTTGGATTGGTGTTTGTAGCAAGAGTGGTATTGATGATGAATGTATTGCCGGCTCGAACAGGTTTGGCAAACCTCAGACCCTATTATGCTGCGATTCACGAAGCTTCAGAGGGATTACCAGTGATTTTTGATGGCTCATTCCAGCGTCCTTCTTTGTATCGATTCTATTACGATGATAATGCCGTGTTAGTTAGAAAAGCAACGGATCGCTACACACAGTATGATTTACTGCATTTAGAAAAAGAGTTGCTCGGAAAGAAAGTGTGTCTTATGCGTGTTCACGAGGATAATGAAAAGATTACCATTGGTGATCATGTGATTTCACGCAGAATAGTTGAAGAATTAACCATGGAGGATTTGCAATGAAAGAATTGTTATTGCCACTTTTGGGACGCCTGATAAAATTCTGCGTGGTAGGTTTTTCGGGTATGATAGTTGACTTTTTCTTTACTTGGCTATGTAAAGAAAAATTTAAGTGGAATAAATATATCAGTAATTCCATCGGTTTCGTTCTCGCAGCAACCAATAATTACGTTTGGAATCGTATTTGGACATTTCAGAGCCAAGGTTCTGAAATTTTACGCGAATATAGCACTTTCTTTATCATCTCATTGGTGGGGTTAGGAATAAACAATGCGGTAATTTATTTATTGCACGATCGATTAAAATTGAATTTCTACTTGGCAAAGATATTAGCAATTGGTGTGGTAACTTTGTGGAATTTTGGAATGAATTATCTCTTTACCTTTGATGTATAAACACCGATTGATATTATTATTTGGTTGCATATTTAACACCTTATTGACCTTTGCTACGGTGCCAATTATATCTCCCTGTTTAGGAGATCCAACAGGCATTGCGCCAGCGTATTTCGGGCCGAATGCCTTTCCTGTACCCGACATGTTGGACGGGCGGGTGCAGAACTGTCTCCGCGTGGAAATAGCAGGAGATGGTTATTTTGGTTTTCAAGGGGACAAGACGGCGGATGCATTTGCAAGAGTGTTTATTCCGTTGTTTACAGACCGCGTGAATCTGACCCTTTGGATGCCAGTGACGGAGTGGTATCAGATGACGCCCGAACGTCAGCGTGTATGCGGCATGCAAGACTCGGTGGCAATTGCGGGACATGGGGCAGGCGATGCGTATTTCTCAACCGACATACAGATACTTCGTGACAAGAAATGGGCACCTGATATCGCTCTGCGTGCCGCATGCAAGAGTGCTAGTGGTGGGCAATATGAATTGACTCGACATTATGATTGTCCGGGATACTTCTTTGACTTGTCGTTGGGACAGTCGTGGTATTTAGGCGAAAGGCAATCAGGCGATAAGGCGAGAGGCGAAGGCGTGGAGTTACGTTTGGCGGGCTCGGCGGGATTCTTGTGCTGGCAAACGGACAATGGTAGGCAGAATGATGCGGTAATGTATGGTTTGCAGTTGCTCTTGAAGTCGCAGTATGTGTCGTTTCGTACCACATGGAGTGGCTATGTAGGTTGGGAGGACATGGGTGACCGTCCGATGATTATCAAAGGGCGTTTGGCGGGACATGCCAAGGGCTTTGAGCCCTATGTAGAGTATCAATATGGCATTAAGGATTATCCATTCCACATGCTGCGCGTGGGATTGGCATATCATATAGATATTTTGAAGAAGAAAGGCGAATAATATGAGAAAGTATTTGTGTATTATTAGTTTGTTGGTATTGGCAAATGGTTTGTTAGCCGAAGGAGATGCGTTGAACTTTTGGAATCGCTATTCCCAACAGCATGACAATCATCTAGATGCTTGGTGGACCAATCATTTCGCTAAGGACACCATCAAACCCGTAGCGTTTATCTATGATGTGGATTTTTCTGCATATTTTGATAACAGAGAGTATAAGCAACCCTATCAACAACCTCAAACCTTTTTGAATTTCCGTCTTTCGCCAGATGTGGGTATGCGCATTTATGATAGGGCAGGAGGCAAACATGAATTGATAGCGGGTGTACGCTATACGCAAGCATTGGGAGGTGATTGGCGAAATCTACAGGTTGCCCCAACAGCCTATTATCATTTCCAATACAAGGGCTTTGATGTAGGAATGGGTGCTATTCCGTATGAGAATCGTTTATCGGCGTTGCCAGACTGGTTGATGTATGACTCGTTGGTGTATATGCATCCGAACATACAAGGTGCCTTAATGTCGTATCAAAGTGAACATGGATTTGTAGAGTTGATGTGTGACTGGCGAGGCAGTCAAACAACCTATAGACGAGAGATGTTTCGTATCATAGCCAATGGCGAATATCAATATAAGTGGTTGCGACTGGGTGGATTAGCGCATTTGAATCACAAAGCAGGTTTTGCTGCTCCAAATTATGAAGCGGTGATGGATGACATCAATTTGAATGCTTTTGTTGGGATAAATCTTAGTCAATATACACCGCTTGATTCGTTGGCAATACGTACGGGATATATCTTTGGTTGGCAACGTGATAGGAGGGTGGATGAAAGTATTTTTCCACAAGGAGGATTGGTGGAAGTGTATGCCAATTGGTGGTTCTTGGGTATCAAAAATACATTGTATTTTGGCGATAATCTGCAACCTATGCGTCCACGTAATGAAGTGTTGTGTTTAGGTGATCCATTCTATCAATCTCGTTTATACAATAGAACGGATATGTTTGTATATTTGTATCGCAGTAGTTTTGTAAATATGTATTTCTCTTGGAATATGCATTATGATCTTCATCGTTTGCAACATCAACAACAATTAATCGTGCGATTCAATCTTGATGGCATGAGAAACAGGAATACTTATTTGCGTGGATTATTTGACAAGTAGAAGCCTAAAAATAAATAATGAATAAAAACAAACGATATGAAGGTCTACTTTTTCAATGTAATTAGAAGCATAGTCTCATATATACCAGTATTAGGTATATTATTGATACTTATGTCATTCCCTTTCGGATATAATGTGTTCGAAAGAATAGGGCACTACATGTTGGGTATAGGTTTTGTTTTAGATTATGTGCTAAATAAAAGGTGGTTAGAGTGGTATTGGTCGCGTAGTAAGTTGATTTATATTGCAATGTTGCTGATATACATTTTAATACCATTGTGGCAAACTTGGGATTCAACATTGCCAACAGGCTATTTTTATCATTTGATTGAACAATATACAATGTTTTTAGCGATAGGGGTAGTAGGAGTACTAGGATTTAGTGATAAATTAAGACTAAAGTATATTGGTTTTGCAATGCTGCTTACAAGTTGTGTCATATTTATTATGAACTTATATTTGTATTTAGCAGAATATGGAGTCGCTAATTTTAATATTGAAAGATTTAATCATATACGGGTAATTCATATTCATTCGCATATGGTAATTAATTTATACATGAATACTGCTTTAATTATAGGTGCTTATTTGTTCAAAAATAACAGCAATGTGTGGAATCGTACGCTATTGGCGATAGCGATGTTGATAACGGCGGGATATGTGTTACTCTCCGAGGGGAGAGTTGGGTATGTAACATTATTGTTGATAGTTTTTATTTATACAATTTCTACTGTTTGGCAATATCGTAAATTACGATGGGTAATGGCAGCATTTTTAATCCTTTCACTCCCTAGTTTATTTGTTAAGCATAGTCGTTTAGGAGTCGATAAGGTATTGCAAGACCCTAGATTTGCAGTCTGGGATTATTCGATTAGAATGATAGAGAAACATCCTATTCTAGGATATGGATTATCAACATTGAGTGTCGAGTATGTGGATGGGATGTATGAAGATGAAAGAGTGTATAATTATTTTGTAAAGCCGATAATGTCGCAACCATCTTTTGCAGCATTAAAGAAAACAATGAAAACTCATCATCCACATAATGCATTCTTGATGATGTATTTGTCTTTCGGTCTAATTGGTTTTCTGTCATTGCTATTCTTTTGTGCAACTATAGCTATCATGCCTGCATTGCAGTTAAAAATATATGTATGGTTATTTTTACTAGCTTTGTTTATTCAAATGCAATTTGAGCCTTTTGGCGCTCATTTTCAACCGCAATTTATAGCAATGATGTTGCTATGTTTCCAAAAAGAATCCTCGCTTTGCAACGCGAGGATTAATTTTTTATTTTGCCCATAATCCCTTTTCGGAAATCATGCCAACCTCTTAAGCACATCTTTATCGATTCGCATTTGTGTGATTGGTCGTAGATAAGTATTCGTTTGATAATTTTGCCTAATCGTTTATTATTAAAATTTTTATACGTAGGATAAAGTAGGTTTAATGCAAGAATATTACGTACCATATAATAATACCTAAAAGGAAGGTGGTATATATATTCTTTTTCAATAATACCAAATAATTTAATTTTATGTAATTCTCCTAACTGATGTATTAGGTAAGCGTTGTTGATTGTCACTACGCGCATACCTAGTTGGTGAATATGCATGCAATATTCATCATCTACTTCATCAATAAAAAACTCATCACGAAATCCATTTGCTTTTTTAAAACCAGAGGTTGATAGCAGACTGCCAGATGTCATTACTGCAACTTTTTCTGTGTATGGTTCCAAGTGTTTTTTAAGATTACCTTTGTAACATTGCTGTGGTGAGAATACACCGACCTCTCTCAGGTTACGATATTGATTTGCCAAGTCGAAATACAATAGCAATTGCTCTTTATTCCAGCAGCTATCTTGATCCATTGTAAGAATCCATTTTGCATTCAAACCAATTGCCTCTTCACACCCTTTATTAAGAGCTGTAGCTATACCCAAATTACTCTTTAATGGGATATATTCATATAACTCTTTATCTACTTCAACCAGTAAATGCAAATTTGACGCTGTAGAGTTATCTACAACTACTACCCTACGAACTTCATGAATGTAGGATAGAATATTTTGTGCTTGCTTTGCTGTGGGGTTATACCACACTACTACAGCTACAATATCTGTTTTAGGATTTATTTGCATATTCCGTAGGGTGTATATGTGATATTATTATCTGTATTTTCTTGTAACAAGTGTTTATTGGGTTCGTAATTAGTATCAAAATGTTTGTGATAGCAGTGAAATTGAACAATTTGACATTTGCGAGATACGGATGGTATCCCATTGCGTGCTAAGCGAAACTCCAAATCAATATCTTCTCCATAACCAGGGTATTGGAACCTTTCGTCAAAACCATTGACGGAGAGTAAATCTGATTTATGCAATGAGAAATTACAGCCTAAAATAAAACGCTTACGTTCTTTTATGAAAATGTTTCGTAAACATTTTGGTAAACGTATCATGCGTTCAAGCAAAGTTTTTCTGCCATGGAATAGAGTTTCAATGAATAACTGAAAAAACAATCCAAATTTGAAGGATGCCTGTGATAGCTTTTTTGCTAACAACTTGTCGGTAGCTTTAGGAGTCAACATTACACGTCTTCCCGTAACGACTTCTCCTCGCTTTCTTGCATTATAGTGATCTTCTAAAAAATGTGGCTCTAATATACAATCGCCATCTATAAAGACAATATACTCCGTTTCGGTAGAGCAAACTGCTTTGTTCAGTATCTCATTCTTTCTCCATCCTGCGTCTTCATGCCATATATGTCTAATAGGAAAAGAGTAATCTTTTTGTAGTTGTCTAATTCTCTCAACGACACTCTCTTTGCTCCCATCATCTGCAATTACGACTTCAAAGTTGCGAAAGGTTTGCAAAGCAACAGATTCCAATACTTTTTCGAGTATTTGAATTTTATTGTAAAATGATATGATAAGACTTAATTGTGGAGTATTCATAATTTATTTATTCCGTTTTTACAAACTATTTCGTTGTTTGTTTGTTGGGTAATACAATATTTCATATTCTCGTGTTGTTCGATCCAATTCTCCTTGTGATAAAGATGGTATTGAATTGCAAGATTTCGCAGAGATACTATTTTATATCCTTTAGCCAAGAGCCTCCATTCAATATCATAATCTTCTCCTACTGCTGGACGAATATATTCTTCGTCAAATCCATTTATTGATAAAAGAGCCTTTTTTGACATGGACATATTGCTGCCTACTAAATGTTTGACTGGGCGTCTTAACCAATGTGATAGTGGGATAAAGAATGCTTCTTCGACATATCTGCATCCTTTCCTATTGAATAAATATGGAAATAATCTTAATGATTTTTCTCCCTGAATGAGCAGTTGAGACAATTCTTGATTTAGTTTAATTCGTTTGCCCGCCAGCAACACATTCTCTTGTTTGTATCTTACATGCATCTCTATGAAGCGAGGATGTAATACGCAATCGCCATCAATAAAAATCAGCCAATCTGTTTTAGCCGCAATAATAGCACGATTAAGCGCCTTATTTTTTTGCCACCCCATGTCGGGCTGTGTAAGGTGTTGGGTCGTCCAAGGAAATGGATATTGTTCTATGAATTTGCGAACATCAATATCCTCTCCATCTTCAGAAATAATTAACTCAAAATCTTGCTCCGTTTGCTGGTGCAAACTACGCAGTATAGTCTGAAGAGCAGTAATGTTTTTGTAGATAGAAACGATAAGTGTTGCTTTCATAAATTGGTTATTCCTTGTTTGATATGTTTTCTCCAACGATGGGTAATAATATAATGGCATACATAATCCACATCTTCTTGCAAAACTTGTGCAAAGGCAAGCCCCATAGTTGTTAGTGCTTCTTTGTCAATATTGAGTCGTTCGAATAATTGCAACCCCTTTTTTAGAGACATTTTTTTGTAGAATTTGATGCGGTTGAGGTCGATAATATCGATCTTGCTGCCGTCCTCATTAAATAGAATATTTCCACCCGAATAATCTTGGTGATAAACCCCTTGTTTGTATAATTCCGCAGTAAAACGCCCAATGGATTGCAAAATGTTTTCGCGATTAGGGAATGATGGGTTGTGAATCAAATCGTTGAAAGTAAATTTACATTCCGATTCTTGGCACACGTACCAGCTTTCGCGCAATACGCCAAAATAACGCACTTCGCGGTATCCAATAGGTGTGGGAGTTAGTTTCTTCAAGCGTAATGCATATTCGTAACTTCGTTGTGCTTTGGAGGGAGTAAACCATCCATAGATAATACCTCTCCAAAAAGAAGGGACTGCAAATCGCTTGATGATAAATCCATTGTAATTACGAAGTATATTACGCTTTGCATAAATAACATCGCCCTCTTCCCATTCAGAAAAAGTACCAACGATCTTTTCGCTCCTAAAGAAGTTGATAAATCGTGACCACGAGCGATGATAATGCAATGGTCCTCCTAGATAACGTTGCATATAATGGGCATGGCGGCGATTAAGTTGCTCAACCAACTCTTGTTTGTATCGTTGTGTACGCAAGCGTTTAGAACCGCTATGTACACGATAGAAAATACCGACTAGTGGCAATCTAACAAATTCTCCCCCATCTGCAAAAATAGATAACCAAAAATCCCAATCCTCACGACCCTTTATATCTTTACAATACCCGCCAACTCGTTCCCAATCAACTTTCCTATACATAGACGGGGCGGCAATCATATTTTTTCGCGCCAAGAGCTGGAGTGAGAAGGATGGATAATCAATACGTTTGTTGGTATTTCCAAACATTTCCACTTCGCAACCGACTACGAGCACATCTGTGCGTTGCTCTAACAGCGCAACAGCTTTGCCCATATACTCTGGCGAGACCAAATCATCAGCATCAATAGGAAGAATATATTTTCCTTTCGCCTGCTTAATGGCATTGTTTCGCGCCTCAGATGCTCCTTGGTTCGGTTGGCTCAACACTCGTATTTGCAGGTTAGGGTGAGTTTCTGCAAAACGTTGTGCAATAGATAAACTTGCATCAGTACTGCCATCATCCATCACCACAATCTCATAATTAAGATAGGTGGACGATGCAATAGAATGGAGTGTCTCTTCTATAAAGCGCTCCATGTTATATAGTGGTACTATGACGGATACAAGTGTTGTCATATACGGTCTTTCTTTTGTGTAATCTTGCGCCAGTAATAGAGCAAAGGGTTAATGTATTTCAATCGCTTCCAAGGGCGTGAAGCATGTGGAAAATGCAATACGGGATTATCAAGCATTAGTATATTGCGCAGACCAAGACGCACTGACCAATGCGATATGGTTACATCATACCAGTTCTTGGTAGGATCTAGCAGTTGAAAGTCTGCTTTTTGCAATAATTCATTTGTTAATAAAGTGCAACAAAACGAGAATCGTTTCTTTGTGCTTATTGGTTTCTTACTGAGGAAACGGTAGCGCAAACGACGCAAGTAATGGTATGGGAAATTATATGCGCCATCCTCATCCACTGTTACTGCTGCCACCATTCCTACTCCTTCTTGCACTTCAGCCAACATGCGATTTAGCGTATCAGTTTGTATGAGCACATCACTTTCTATAATTACCAAATGCTTGTCTTCAGACAATGCCTGCTGTTGCGAGCGTTGCAATACCAATCGGTAATTGGGTGAAGGGTGATCAGTTAACTCTGAGATATGAACAACTTGAATGCCCATTTCCGAGGCAATATCATCCAACCGTTTTGCGTTTTCAGGTAAAGAGTTATCGTCATATACCAATAACCTATGCCCGCTATCCACGACAGCACGAATCGCTTTTTCTGCGATAGCGATTGAATCCTTCACGGGCATAATGATATGTAGTTTATTGTTTACCATTGTGTGATAATATCTTGTTTGCGTATGGTGACCATAGCACCGAACTGATTGCCAAATTGATTGCCGACATCTCCTGCAAATGAAACTCCAAAATCTAATCCCCATGCTTTCTCTACATGTTTGGAACATTCCAATAGAAAAGCTGTATTCTGAGATTCTATAGGATGATGATATGTGCCATAATTATTGACATGAGAACAGATTACGCGATATTTATACCCGTAGATATCTCCTTTAACACCAATAAAATGTGCTTTGATGCGATTATTGAGTGTATAAATGGTGCCGTCAGTATTATAAATAGGCGATGTGATAAATGGATTGCCTATTGTTCGATACCAATAATTCCAGCCATTTTGGTATATACTATTCTTGTAATAACTATCATTACCGCCAAAAATAAATCCATCTTTATCGTGAAATGGCCCCGACTGATCAGTAGTTTGAATAAATTCGTAAGTCAAACTACTGACAAAAGGCCAATATTGTTGCGTGATATTGATTCCCCATAATCCGTCGGGATTATTCATTCCAAACCCAATAAATTCTATAGGACCATCTTCAAATATATTCTGCCAATAAGCGCTGACTTTCCATTTTTTTCCTTTAATATCTAATGCTAGTATTTGGCTGCCAATATGATTGCCTTGTGCATTGATTTGATCTGTATCCATTGCCCCCCCAGATTTAACGAGCAGTGCATTCAAAAATGCATTCCAATTATTTCCTAAATCGCCATATACTGGTGAATAACCTCCCCATTGAGCTACGTGGTGAAACTCGTAGCTGAGATTGATAGGGAATTTGCCTCCTATTTTACCTCCAACCCATTTGTGGTGTATCATCGCTTTGTTAATATATACATTATCCACCATCCACATGTTGCTGATACCACCACGAATTTCTACATATCCATATAATCCAGGAAAAGCAGTCCAGCGATCTATACCAACACTCACTTTAGATATGGGATGAGCGTTATTAGAAAATAATAACCCTCCACTTGTTAACTCGCTATCAGGAGCTCCCCATTGAACTGGCTGAATACCTGCCGTAATATCGAAAATATAAAGACGGACATGCGCATATGCAAGATTGCTGTAGGCAGACAATGTACGATTGACTTTTGGGAATGCTATTTGATTGGGACCTTGGAGTTGCCCTGTAATCGAAAGAGCAAAGTCATAATCAAACCAGCGCTTTGGACAGGTAGCGGGTTTGTAAATACCAAGAAGTAAATTGCCACTATGCGGCGCCACTGCTACACTTCCATTTCTGTTAGTTTGTAGCCAAAAAGGACTATGCTGCCCTGAAGATGCTAGTGCGTGAATACCCGCATTGTACAATAAGGTATCTCCCATACTATGGGACTGCTGAATTGCTAAGGGGCACCAATCCCATGCGAACGCCGAAGTTGTAGTCAAGATGCAACTTATAGTTAATATGACAATATTAATCTTCAATACGGTAAAAAGTATTTAGCACACCATGACTATCGTTTTCTCCTCCTCCTACAAAGGCAACTCCATTGATTGTAAATGCAAATCTATTTTCTCCTGTTTCATTGGTAACCCCTGCCTGTGTCCATTGATTGGTATGGATGTCGTATCGCAACATGTCATCATACAATTTGCCATCTGTCAATGAACCACCAAAATACCGCCCTCCAACCAAATAAATATATTGATCCGTACTTACGCAAACTGCCATTTCTCGTCTAGATGGTACTCGGGCTTTGGTTATCCATTCTGCATCCCATTGTATCTCGTACCAGCAATCAAGACTATGAGTGTTATATCCTGTCCCGTAGAAGTGCCTCCCATGTAAAGAAACTCCTGCCCCAGCCATAGCAATCCTATCTTTACGGTTTGCACGCTCTATGATAGTCCATGATTCTGTTTCTATATCAAAGCAGATAATATCGGCTGTGAAATCTGTTCCAAAGCCATGAATACAATAAATTTTGTTTCCGTCCTTATAAGGAATGACTCCAACGGTGTTAAGATTGGGAAAATCAGCTAACCGTTTCCAGTTATTGCTCGAAGGAGTATATTCCCACCAATCGCTCAAATATGAACTATCTTGATAAATAGAATTACGAAAACCTAATCCAACATACACTTTGTCATCAACACAGCATGCGCATCCATTGACGCGACTATTTAAAGGAGTATTTCCAAGGGAGCTCCAAGTATCTTGTTGTGGATTATATTTCCACAGGTCGCGATGTATTTGTCCTTTCTCATCTCGTCCGCCAAACAGATACCCCTCTTCACCGTAGCTCCAAGCTGTAGCACTGGTTCGATGAACAGGAATATCACAGCGGGGCGTAACGTGACTTGGTGTGTTTGGCAAATTCATTTGGCAACCACACAATACAATGCATATTCCTATCCACCAATTTACCTTCACTCCGCTACTTTGGTCTTCTTTTTCAATTCAAAATCTCTACCCAAATAATTCTTTCTCACTACAGGGTTAGCAGCTAGTTCCTCCGGTGTGCCATGGAAGAGAATCTTACCTTCAAACAATAGATATGCACGGTCGGTAATCATCAATGTCTCATCTACGTTGTGGTCTGTGATCAAGATGCCGATATTCTTATCCTTTAATCGCCAAACTACATCCTGAATCTCTTGTACAGCAATTGGATCCACACCAGCAAATGGTTCGTCCAGCATCACGAACTTAGGCTCGATTGCCAAGCAACGCGCAATCTCTGTACGGCGGCGTTCACCTCCCGAAAGACGGTCGCCGATATTTTGGCGGACGTGACCGAGGTTAAACTCCTTGATGAGTTGCTCCAGTTTCTCCTGCTGATACTCTTTGCTAAAATCGGTCATCTCCAATACCGAGCGGATATTATCTTCCACCGTCATCTTGCGAAAAACGCTCGCTTCTTGTGGTAGATAGCCAATACCCAATTTTGCGCGACGGTACATAGGCATATTAGAAATGTCCAAGTCGTTGAGAAATATTTTTCCACTATTGGGCAATACTAAGCCTGTAGTCATGTAGAATGTGGTGGTTTTGCCTGCACCGTTTGGCCCCAGCAATCCCACAATCTCACCTTGCTCTAGGTAGATGCTCACATCATTCACCACAGTACGTTTGCCGTACTTCTTGTACAAATGCTCTGTTCTTAGTTTATCCATATCCTTGCCTTTAACCTCTAACCTCTATACTAACTGGACAATGGTCGGAATGTACCACCTCCGCCAATATCATTGCATCGCTTACGCGCTCTTTCAATGGTTCGCTTACCCAATGATAGTCTATTCGCCAACCCACATTTCTCGCTCTGGATGCAGCGCGGAAACTCCACCAACTGTATTTTTCGCCACTCTGGTCAAACATACGGAAGGTATCCACCATACCGCTTGCTTCCCATTGGTCAAGCCATGCGCGCTCTTCAGGCAAGAAACCACTCACACCCACTTGACGCTCTGGGTGATTGATGTCTATGGGCTTATGGGCGATGTTATAGTCACCACAGACTACAATGTTGGGGCGCTCTTTGCGCAGTTCGTTGATCCATACGATGAAGTCCGCCAAAAAGTCCATCTTATATTCATATTTTGGACCTTCTGCTTCGCCTGATGGAATATACACACAAACTACAGTCACATCGCCATAATCTGCACGAATAACACGTCCTTGACAATCGTATTTTGGGTTGCCCATACCTACTACCACACGGTCGGGTTGAATACGCGTGAAAATGGCAACGCCAGAATAGCCCTTTTTCTCTGCGGAGTGGATGTAACTCTGATAACCCAGCTCCTGCATAGTCATTACGTCAATCTGGTCGGGCTGTGCCTTACTCTCCTGAATGCAAAACACATCGGGTTGCTCTACAGCCAACCAGTCAAACAGCCCCTTGCTTATCGCACTACGAATGCCGTTGAGGTTATACGAAATAATCTTCATCTTAACGTACGATTTTCCTACTGCCAGAGGTGGTCTGGATGATATATGTACCTCGTCCCAATTCCTCTATATTTGTAATGGTTTGTTTCTGTCCAAGGATGTTGTAGATAGCGATTATTTCTTGATTTTGGATGGTATTCTCTACAGCGTCTTCTATATCTTCCACACCGCCTTTGTACTTGAATTTAATCACACCATCTACTTCTTCTATTGCCTCAATAGCATGGTCTTCAATTTTTGTATATGCACTTGCTCCAGCAGGGAATAGGTCTGTCCCCTTTCCATAATCGCTTGTGTTACTTTTTGCCTCAATCAAGTCCACTCCCATCTTGCTGGAAGTATTATTCACGGTATTTTGATACCATTTATTGTAATTATATTGTACCTTCGTAAGCATCATACCATGACCTGGCAGAGAAGCACCCCAACCGTCTTGTTGACGATTTTCGATCAGATAGAATGTAGCAGGATCAGGATCATTACCGATCAAGTTATGTTGGTCAGTCGTTGAGATCAACAATGCCTCAGTGTTTTTCTGCACATCTCTCAATAC
>JAFZGC010000127.1 GCA_017555595.1 Paludibacteraceae bacterium
TCATCTGCTGCTTTTCTGGTAATGAATAAATCTTTCTTCTGCGATTTGATAATAATTTTTCCTGGTTACACATAACACTAAATCTTAATATTTGACACATTTTTATTGTTTTATGTGTAAACCTTTTTCAGGATGGGACACACTTCCGTATCGGTGAAGTGAAAGTCACTGATAGAGATGAAAAACTCACCCCGCAAATCCACAACTTGCAGGGTGAGAAATGTGTGTTAGTTTATCTGATTATAGATCGGACAAATGGTCATGACAAAAATTCACCATTTTATCCACTACTATAGCAAGCACATTATCTGAGTCATCGGTTAAGTAGACATTCATACTAATACCTAAGTCTTCATTCACTTTCAAATCGGCATAATCCAAACTACTTAATGCTACTGAAACATCGTCTCTATATTCTCTGTCTGATTCACGTACGAGAAAATCGGCTACAGGTCTCAAATTCACATAACAATATGCGCTGCAAGACTTAGCATTAGATGCTTTATCAAATGATTTTGATACATTACCATATGAATAACCAGAGATATTGGTGATGACTGCATGTTCTTTGTCACCTTTCAGCCTATACATATATGGTAGTTCTTCACCCATGTAGTCTAACACATCATTTACCTTACGTTTGGATACTGGCAACAAGCACAACACCTCAGGTTCATCTACATCTATCTCACCTGATATAGAAGCAACGGCGGTTCCATTAGTATTCTTCAACACATCCACCAACATTCGTAGAAGCTCTCGATCTTCATAATCCAATTCGCGTCTAATCTCATCCAATATCTCCTCCATGTATTCATAAACTCTATAACCATTCATAGATACAGCCATTAAACCGATAAGATCATTAGCTGGAACTTGCTCCAACTCATCTGTATCTATTGTACCCCATACATCAGTTAGCTCATCACCCAAGTTAGCCATATAGAGGTTAACAGATGCCTTACCTTCCTCTAACTTCACATTAGCCACTGCTTGCAACTCAAAGAGTTGATCATACACTTCCTCTACTCCATCTATATCACCTATTTCATACTCTAATTCTCTACATAGTTCGCGTTTGATATCTGAAGGAACTGCCTGCATGTTAACTAATACTGTAACATCACCTAAATGCTTATTAAACAGCTCACCTACTTCTGAGCCAAAGAACGGATCTCTATTATGTTCCAACATGTTACGATAGGTAGATTTATAAGCTTCGCCACCAATAATCAAGGTACTCTTCGTTAAAGCACCTACTAGATTTCCACCTTGTTCTATCCAAGATACTTCTCCATCATACAGCACTTGAAACGTATCATAATTGGTAGAGAGAGACACAATACTACTCTCTAGGTCTTTTTTATTATCAACTGCTAATACTAAGTATGGATTCTCACCATCCAAAAACATATACGCAGGTTTAAGCCAATCGATTCCTGAGTTTCCACTCTCAATAACATTGATTAGATTACTCAACTCTTTATTTTCTCTCTTCAGAACATTGAAAATGTCTGTCAATTTATCTTCGTGAGCTTTTAGATTTGATTTTTTCAGTATAGACTTCAGGTCTAATTCTGCTACGGCTATGGAATCCGCAGGGATAACTTTTGTGTACTCTTCTGCACATGAAGCAAGAAACAATGCTAACACAGACACTAGCAAACTCCTAAGATAACATTTTTTCATCATCTGTCGTGGTTTTTAACGGTTAATATTATACTTTATATTTCAGAAAAATCTATTAAGAGACTGCAAAGGTACACATATTTTTTGAATTTTCCAAATATATTTTTATATATCAGAAAAAAATCGTACCTTTGCACCCCCTAAAACCCATAAAAACTTTTAGAACTTTTCAACCGCCCAATGGGCGTTAACCGCGGCGCCACCGCAATAAGACATGACAGCTCACGAAGCACTAAAGACATATTTTGGTTACGACGATTTTCGCCCCTTACAAGCGGAGATTGTGCAGTCTGTCTTAGACGGTCGCGACACGCTAGCACTGATGCCTACTGGTGGCGGCAAAAGTTTGTGCTTTCAAGTGCCTACGATGGTAATGGGTGGTTTATGCCTCATCATCACACCCCTCATCGCCCTAATGAAAGACCAAGTGGAGAACCTGCGCAATCGCGATATCCGTGCTGCAGCCATCTACACAGGCATGACATATGACCAACAAAAAGTAGCGCTCGACAACTGCCAATGGGGGCCATATAATTTCCTCTATGTATCACCCGAACGACTTGAATCAGAGGAGTTTCGCGAACGGCTCGCTCGTCTGCCCATCTGCCTCATCGCCGTGGATGAAGCACACTGCATCTCGCAATGGGGATATGATTTTCGTCCCAGCTACCTGAAAATTGCGGAGATAAGAGATTTGATACAAGCCTCCCCCCAGCCCCTCCCTGAAAGGAAGGGAGTAGAAAAGGTTCCTATCTTGGCGCTGACGGCGACAGCGACACCAGAGGTGGTGGACGACATACAAGAGCGGTTGGCATTCCGCGAGAAAAATGTGCTACGCAAGAGTTTCTCACGCGCGAACCTTAGTTATGTGGTGCGCCAAACCAACAAGAAAGCCGATGAGATCGTGCATATCCTCTCACGCGTACCTGGTAGCGCCATCGTGTATGTCCGCAACCGCCAACGCGCACAAGAATTAGCTGCCTACCTCAACGAGAAAGGGCTGTCCGCCGACTTCTACCATGCAGGACTCTCATCTAACGAGCGCGCTGTCAAGCAGGAGGCTTGGAAAAAGTTTAAAGGCGAGAGGTTAGAGGTTAAGGGCGAGGGAACCCGAATCATCGTGGCGACGAATGCCTTTGGTATGGGAATTGATAAACCCGATGTACGCATGGTGATTCACCATGATTTGCCAGACACCATTGAGGCTTACTTTCAAGAAGCAGGACGCGCGGGACGCGATGAGCAACGCGCCTTTGCCGTACTGCTATACGACCCATCGCAAGACAAAGCCAAAGCCCGCAAACGCGTAGCAGACAGCTACCCGCCTAAAGAGTTTGTCAGCGATGTCTATCACAAAACCTGCGATTTCTTGGGTGTAGGAGCTGGCAGCGGACAAGGGCATACTTTTATATTGCCTATCAACGACTTATGCCGTATCATGCACCTTCCTATTCTACAAACCTGCTCCGCACTACACCTCCTTACACAAGCAGGATACATTGATTTTCAAGAGGAACAAGAGATACAAGCACGCGTGAAGATTCTCGTTTCGCAACGCGAGATCCGTGAATACGGACTCAGCGAACAGCAGAACCAACTGCTGGAAACTTTGATGCGCAAGTATTCGGGCATCTTTACCGACCTACAATATGTGCATTTAGGTGGTGAGATTATTAGGCGATTAGGCGATGAGGCAAGAATACATGAACTGCTGGTATCATTGGCGCAACGCAATATCATCACCTACATCCCGCACGACATAGCCAATACGCTGAACTTCACACGCGAGCGTCAAACAGACATCCATTTATCTACTGATATATACGACAACCATCGCCAACAGTATATCGAAAAACTGAAAGCGATGGTAGAATACGCTGACAATAATCTCTATTGTCGTTCGCAATTATTATTATCGTATTTTGGCGAAATCGATGCCGCCACTTGTGGCACATGCGATGTGTGCCGTAGTAAAGCGAAAGGCTAACTACCTGCGCACGCTTCCGCCACTGCGAGAGGAAGTACCTCCGCTAGATGAACGCACCGCTCCCCCACCCGATGAGCGCGTTGATGAACTGCTACTCGATGAACGTACTGACGAACTACTGCTGGAACGTGTATTGGAAGGGCTGCTCGAACGCATTGTACTAGAAGCATTACTAGAACGGTTAACAGATGGTACAGCAGAAGTAGAACGCGTAGTAGTGGTAGTACGTGTAGCAGAACTACTAGAGGAACGACTGGTAGTGGAAGCAGGACGTGCTGGTGTAGCTACAGAACTACTCGAACGCGTAGCAGAAGACGCCGATGCGTTGCGCGAAGGTGTCGTATTTCTATTTGACGACGTGCTTCGCGTCGAAGCAGCTCGCACAGAAGAATTTTCCACACGAGTAGTAGTACGTAGGTTGCTACTACCAAAAGTACGAGACGCGTTCATAGTACTACCACTAGAGATGCGAGTGGAGGAGGTGGTACCATCACTTGATGCACGCGTAGTGGTTGTATTGCGAAGCGCTGTCTGACGAGTACTATCAAAAGCACGAGCATTAGATATATTACGCGAAGCATTGCGAGTTACAAACGAACGCTCAGGATGGCGTGTGGCATAATCTGAACGAGTTACCACATCACGCATCGGTTGATAATTAGGATGATGATGATGTCCCGTACGGTACGTGCAAATAGGATAATAATGATGATGCCAATAGCAATGCTCCCAATATAAATGATATGCCATGCAATGATATGGATACCACCAACTAGGCCAAAAATCCCAATAATATGGAGAATGCCAGCACACCCAAGAAGAGCCCCAAAACCAATCATAAATCACTGGACGATAGATATACACTGGCTCGATGATGTAGTCTGTACCATATACATATTCATCACCTATCACCTGTACAGTCACCGATTCCGATTCTGAGTCCTTTTCTACAAAAATGGATGCCACATCTTGATAAACATCCTTTGCTAATACAGCTTGAATAACTATCAAATGACGATTTTGATCTGCCGTCTCAACCACACGCAGATAATCTACATTGCCATCCCCATTAAGATCAAGATTCGAAAAAGCAGAATCAGGATTGTTAAGCAACTGCTCAAACTCTTCCAAATCCTTTGCTTGCCCAAAAAGCGTTGCTACCGTTCTCAAATCTAGGTTTTCGGAAATGTCCGCATTGGTAGCAGCCACAGTCACGGTTTCGTCTGCCTTTACTATTGAAAACAGACCACTAACCACCGACAACACAAAGACAAATAAAAATAATCGTTTCATGTTACACCAAGTTTAGATTATGATACATTTTCTCCTTCTTCGTTCGCATATAACGCAAATTATAAGAATTAGGAGCTATCTCTATTGGTATATTCTCTACAATTTCTATGCCATAGCTCTCCAACCCCACTCTTTTCACAGGGTTATTCGTAATCAATCTGAGCTTCTTAGCCCCCATCTGTTGAAGGATTTGTGCTCCTACTCCATAGTCTCGTTCATCGGGCTGGAAGCCTAAATGAATGTTCGCTTCTACAGTATCATCTCCTTGCTCTTGTAGTTTATAAGCTCGTATCTTATTCATCAGTCCAATCCCACGACCCTCTTGATTGAGATATACAATGATACCTTTACCCTCTTTCTCCACCATCTGCATGGCTTTATGTAGTTGTTCGCCACATTCGCAACGCATCGAACCAAAGATATCTCCTGTCATACATGACGAATGCACACGACAAAGGATAGGCTCGTCACATGACCATTCACCTTTTTGCAAGACAATATGCTCTAGTCCATTGTTGAGTTGGCGGAAAGGCGTAAGCATGAACTCGCCAAAGGCGGTAGGTAGGCTCACGGTCTCGCCACGCTCCACCAATACTCCTTGCCTATTTACCTCATTGCTTTTTGCCTCATCGCCTTTCATACGATAAGCAATAAGGTCTTTTATAGATACCAAACTCAGTCCGTATTTCTCAGCTACGATCTCCAACTGCGGCATACGCGCCATAGTACCATCTTCATTCATAATCTCTATGAGCGCAGCCACTGGTTGCAAGCCAGCCAAACGTGCCAAATCTACTGCGGCTTCTGTATGTCCCGCACGCTTCAATACACCACGCTCTTGCGCATACAGAGGATTGATATGTCCTGGACGACCAAAGTCCTGTGGCTTGGAGGTAGGATCTGCTAACGCACGGATAGTTGCAGCACGATCCTCTGCGCTCACGCCTGTAGAACATCCCTCCAACTTATCCACCGTCACGGTAAATGGAGTTCCCAACATCGACGTGTTGTTCGACACTTGGTGAACCAAGTCCAACTCAGCACAGCGAGTTTCTGGCATAGGTACACACAATACGCCACGTCCATGTTGGAGCATGAAATTCACTTTTTCGGGTGTTATCTTTTCAGCTGCGATAATGAAATCACCTTCGTTCTCACGGTCTTCATCATCTACAACAATCACGAATTTGCCTTCGCGAATGTCTTCAATTGCTTTCTCAATCGTATCCATATCTTTTGTATATATCGTTTTACATTTTTTACAATCTTCATCCAAGCATCTAGATTAAATAGTGCTGAATCTGTAGCAGCTTTATAAGTTAGAAAAATACCTATAGGAAGTAGTACCATCGAACTCAACCACATACCAGCCCAAGATGGCCACAACGCTTCACGTGCCATCTTGTAGCCAGTATTGTCAATAATGTAATAGATAATAAACATTACTACAGATATCACCACTGGCATACCTAATCCTCCTTTTCGTGTAATAGCTCCAAGTGGAGCACCGATAAAGAAGAATACCAAACATGCAAATGCCAAGGTAAACTTGCGATACAACTCTATCTCATGACGACGTATATAGCGTTGGTAATCATTCAGCATCAACGAGTTATAATCTATCTGGTCACGCTGTGATTTTGCCTTTTCTAATGCCGCGGCAACTGCCCTATAGCGTTCATCAGGAGTTAGTTGATTTAACAAAGAGTCCACATTATACACTTTATCAATAGGAGCTCCTAGTGCATCTTCTTGTAACTTACGATTAGCTTTACGCTCCCTACCAAAATATCTGCTTTCTACCAACGTTACACTTTGTTCTGCACTGCGTTCATGAGCTAAGACTTGCACTGAGTCTATTGAACGAATTAACTCACCTACATTCTTTGATACATGTTGATCGCTTAATACATCTTCATTATATCGATTAAACTCCATATCAAAATCAATCAGTAATTGCTTTTGTGCAAAGGATTCACGACGATATGGTATATTTTTTTCTGATCGAGTAGCACGTTTTTGTTTACGGTCAAGATTTTCAAACGACTCTCCACTATACAGTCGTAACAATAAGTATTTTTTATCATCCGTAAAGTAAATACGCCCCGAATCCGCAACCATTACTGTTGCGTTTTGAAATCCTTCTGAATAATCATATATCATCATATCATAAAGCATCCCTTTTTGAGGATCTTTATGGCGTACATAGATATTATAACCATCTATACCATCATAAAACTCCCCTTGTGGAATATCTAATTCGGGTGATTTCTGACGCAACGAAAAAATAAGAGCCCATAATTTCACTTGGGATACAGGTAACACATAATTTGAAAAAAAGAAAGCACCAGCACAAATTAGAATAAGCGAAATAGTTAAAGGTCGCATTATTCGAAACAAACTGATTCCAGCTGCTTTCATGGCAGTAAGTTCAAATTTCTCACCTAAGTTACCAAATGTCATCAATGAGGCCAATAATATGGCTAAAGGTAGGGCAAGAGGAACAACCGAAGCTACTGCATAAATAAAAAATTCTGCCAATACACTAATCTCAACACCCTTGCCAACAAGATCCTTGATATGCATCCACACAAACTGCATGAGCAGAATGAAGACACATATCATAAACGTCATCGCCAAAAGCCCAAGAAAGTGCTTGAGCAAATAGGAATCTATTTTCTTAATCCATTGCAAAATAGTATAATGCTGAATTATTCTGTTTTCAGACTATCGGCTGTAAAATGCATAGGCAATAAATCCGCAGCGCTATCAAACACATAGCATACCTCATCCCCATACAGAATGACCTGCATCGGTTGACCATATCGATGTTCCGTTTCCAACATCACCTGGCGGCATGCGCCACACGGACTGGCTGCATCCTTGGTAAAATGCCCATTCGTATAGCATGCTATTGCCAATGCTGCTACGCGTGTATTAGGATAATTTGCGTTGGCTGCAAACAATGTTGTTCGCTCTGCACACAATCCACTAGGGTATGCAGCATTCTCTTGGTTGCTACCAGCAACTATTTGTCCATCAGCCAGTAATGCCGCAGCACCCACATGATAATGCGAATATGGGCAATATGCATTTTGGGTCATTGCTTTTGCCTTTTCCACCAATTGACGCATCGATGGACTCATCTCATCAAGCGTACACGCAGTTACTTTAGTTTCTACTATTACTTCTTTCATAACCGAACAATTTGGGTATTCTTATCCAAATAACGTGCAAAGGTAACACTTTTTTTTGATATATACAAATTTATATACAAAAAAGAGCCGAGAACATGCCTCGGCTCTTCAATAATATATCAGTCTACTCTCTTACTCAGCCATCAAAAGCTCCATGATGGTGCAAGCTGATTTAGCCACTGGAGAACCAGGACCGAAGATAGCAGCTACACCTGCCTTGTACAAGTATTCATAGTCTTGTGCTGGGATAACACCACCAGCGATAACCATGATATCCTCGCGGCCCAATTTCTTGAGCTCCTCGATAACTTGAGGAACCAAAGTCTTGTGACCAGCAGCCAAAGAAGATACACCGAGTACGTGAACATCGTTCTCAACCGCTTGCTTAGCAGCCTCTGCAGGAGTTTGGAACAATGGACCCATATCTACGTCGAAACCGCAGTCAGCGTAGCCAGTAGCTACTACCTTAGCACCACGGTCGTGACCGTCTTGACCCATCTTAGCAATCATGATACGAGGTTGACGACCCTCTTTCTTAGCAAATTCTGCTGTGAGTTCTTGTGCCTTAACGAAGAACTCGTCATTCTTAGTTCCTGATGCGTACACGCCTGAAATAGTTCTAATAGTTGCTGAATAGCGTCCAACCACTTTCTCGCAAGCGTCAGAGATCTCGCCCAATGAAGCGCGGAGACCTGCTGCCTTAACTGCGAGTGCGAGCAAGTTGTTAGAGCATGGTTTACCATCTGCCCACTCTTGTACAGTAGCAGTAATCTCTGCGAGTGCCTCTTGTACGGCAGCTTCATCGCGTTTCGCACGAAGTTCTTGCAAACGAGCCACTTGCTCCTCGCGTACTGCGGTATTGTCGATCTCGAGGATATCGATAGGATCCTCGTGAGAGAGACGATGCTCGTTCACGCCGATGATCTTTTGGTCGCCAGAGTCGATACGAGCTTGGGTGCGTGCAGCAGCCTCCTCGATACGCATCTTAGGAATACCAGTCTCGATAGCAGCAGCCATACCGCCAAGCTTCTCGATCTCTTGGATGTGTGCCCAAGCTTTCTCAGCGAGCTCTTGGGTGAGTTGCTCTACATAGTAAGAACCTGCCCATGGGTCGATAGCCTTACATACCTTGGTCTCCTCTTGGATGTAGATTTGGGTATTACGAGCGATACGAGCAGAGAAGTCTGTTGGCAACGCGATAGCCTCGTCCAAAGCGTTGGTGTGCAATGATTGGGTGTGACCCAAAGCAGCACCCATAGCCTCGATACAGGTACGACCTACATTGTTGAATGGATCTTGCTCGGTGAGTGACCAACCAGATGTTTGGCTGTGGGTACGGAGAGCCATAGATTTAGGGTTCTTCGCACCGAAAGACTTAACGATCTTAGCCCACAACATACGACCAGCACGCATCTTAGCGATCTCCATGAAGTGGTTCATACCGA
>JAFZGC010000128.1 GCA_017555595.1 Paludibacteraceae bacterium
GCAGTTTTGCGGCCAACGAACCTATTGGCATGTACCTGCTCAACGAAGGCAATATGGGTAGCAACAAAGCCACTATCGACTACCTCGATTTCTGCAACGGCACCTATATCCGTAATATCTACGGCGAACGCAATCCGAATATCATAAAAGAGCTGGGCGACGTCGGCAACGATATCCAAGTATATGGTAACCGTCTTTATGCGGTCATCAACTGCTCGCACAAAGTAGAAGTAATGGACTTACGCACCTGCCGTCGCATCGGACAAATCGACATCCCCAACTGCCGTTATATCCGTTTCCACCAAGATAAGGCCTACATCAGTTCGTATGTTGGTCCCGTGAGCATTGAGCCCAACGTACAATTGGGGGCAGTTTTCGAAGTGGATACTGCTACATTGCAGATCACACGCAAAGTGACTGTGGGCTACCAGCCCGAAGAGTTCGAGATTATCGGCAATTACCTCTATGTAGCCAACTCAGGCGGCTACCGCGCACCAGACTATGACTCTACACTTTCGGTCGTAGATTTAACGGACTTCCGCCAAATCAAAAAGATACCCGTATGCGTTAACCCTCATCGTGTACGCAAGGACCAATACGACCGACTATGGATTACCTCCCGTGGCGATCACAAAGATGTGTCACCGCAACTAGTATGCTTCCAGCCTTTACACCCTACACCTTACACTCTACACCACATATCACCATCCGAAATGGTAATTATAAACGACTCCATGTACTTCTACGGCTCCCATTGGAGCGACGAAACAATGTCCAACCAAACCACCTACGGTGCCTTCAACATCCAATCCCAAATCCCCAATAACCAATATCCAATATCCAATATCCAATCTTTTATCACCGATGGAACCGAGAAAAACATCAAGATTCCATACGGCATTCAAGTAAATCCTTATAACGGCGATATATATATTACAGATGCAAAAAACTATGTTTCAAGCGGTCAACTACATTGCTACTCGCGCGAAGGCAAACGCAAATGGTCTGTGCGCACGGGTGATATCCCTGCTCACATGTGCTTTGTCTATCGTTAGTTGCGAGCCCTACATACCCATAGTCAATCTTGGCATAGATGACACTTATGCCATCGAACGCATGCGTACCCTCATTCTCCATCCCGAGTACGAGGGCGAACACTATGCATGGCGAATGGGAGATAAGGTGATTAGCACCAACCGCGACCTAATCTTCTGTCAAGCAGAAGCAGGAACTTATCACCTGCAATTAGAGATTCACAATGATTATCCATTTTATCAAATAAAACACAACACTACTATCGTCGTTTGGGAAGAACAAGTAGCCTATTCTCCTTATATTTCAAGGGTATTGGAGTACAATCCAGCCCCTGGGCAGTTTATCAATACTATGCCCCAGTACGAGGAGGGTGACACCTACGCCACCATGTTGCAAAAAGTTGAAGAATCCATTGCAGGCACTAACCGCAGCCTAATCTCGCTCGGTGCATGGGGTGGATATGTTACTTTTGCTTTCGATCACTCTGTAGTTAATACCCCGAAGCAGGATGATTTCCTTATTGAAGGCAACTCGTTCTATGCCTCTGCTACCAGCAAAGGTGGCAGCAGCGAACCAGGCATTGTGACGGTCAGCATTGATATCAATCAAAATGGTTTGCCTGATGATCCATTTTATCAACTTGCTGGTAGTGAGTACACTAACCCCAACACTCTACACCATTATTCCCTCACCTACTACCGCACACCATCCACCCACACACCTCAACCCGATAAGAAAAACTCCATCACCGACTCTACCTATATCCGTTGGACAGACAACCAAAATCAAGCAGGTTATCTGCATAAAAACACCTTCCATACACAAGAGTATTTCCCTCAATGGCTCACGGATTCCGCACTCACTTTCACAGGTTCCCGCTTACCCGACAACGCTTATGACCCGAATGGAAAAGGCGCATATTGGATACAACAGCCCTTCGATTATGGCTATGCCGACTGTCATCCGAACGATAGTATTGCTCGCTGTTCGTTTGATATTGAATGGGCAGTTACGGATAATGGTCAGCCGATCCATTTGCCTTGTGTGGACTTCGTTCGCGTCTATACGGGTGTCTTCCAACAATGCGGATGGACGGGCGAAATCTCCACGGAAATCTCCCAAGCCCGCGACTTGAATATCTCAGATTAACTCACAGTTGCCCGTTTGCGGATGTTCACAAAACTCTAGACAGTAGCGGTTATGCCGCGTCCACTAAACAAAAAAAATGGAACATAGAGCCTGTCCTCGTTGCGGTGCTGCGTTTATTTGTCAGCACGAGAATCCTGCTCAATGTCAATGTGCAGGCGTACAACTCTCTCCCTCTGCTCGCGCGTCTATTGCCAAGCAATATCCCAATCAATGCCTCTGCCGTAAGTGCTTATTGGAGCCGACTTGGATGTAGCCCTTGGCAAGACATGGCGATTAGGGCTCAATGGTACCTTCTCTTGGACACCTTCCATCAACGAAGGCGAACCCCGCACACCTGCTGACCAATCTGTAGGCAAACAACTACCCTATGTACCCGAATTATCTTCATCGGTCACAGGTCGCCTCTCGTGGCGCAGATGGTCATTCCTGTATAAATGGTGCTATTACTCAGAGCGTTACACAATGTCCTCTAATGATATTTCGCTAACTGGTAAACTGCCCGAATACTTCATGAGCAACATCTCGCTGGAGAAGGTATTTGTGCTGAATTGGGCAGATCTATCTGCTAAAGCAGCCATCAACAACCTCTTCAACGAGGAATACCTCTCCGTCCTCTCCCGCCCAATGCCGGGTATCAACTTCGAGATCTTCCTCGGCATCACTCCAAAGTGGTAACATGTTGTCCCATAAAACAAATCGCCACTTGCATCAGGAACACAAGTGGCGATGATATACAGGGCAACTGATTGCAATTACAACGCCTCTAAAATGCGTTGTAGCCACTCCCAGCATTTGCCGGTAGAAGCAATGCTCAAGCGCTCTTGTGGGGAGTGCACACTGAACATTTGAGGGCCGATAGACACCATATCCAAGTATGGATACTTCTCCAAGAACAAACCACACTCCAATCCTGCGTGGATAGCCAATACCTTTGGCTCCGCAGCAAACAAATCTTGGTATGCTTTCTTGGTCACCTCCAACAATGGCGATTGAGGGTTAGGCGCCCAACCTGGGTAACCGTCACCATGAGTAACCTCGTCGCAAGCCAATGCCAAAGCGCACTCTACCATCTGCTTCAGGTCGTGCTTCTTGCTCTCGATAGACGAGCGTTGGCTGGTATTCACCTCGATAAACGCCCCCTTCTCATCCTCTTTCATCTTCACACTTGCGAGGTTGGTGCTGGTCTCTACCAAACCAGGTATGGTCTTCGACATCGCCATCATGCCATGAGGGCATGCATAGAGCGCTTGGATAAGCACCTTCGCCTTATCCGCTGGGATAATAGTAGCAGGTGTATCAGTGGACTCGAGTGTCATGCAGAAGTCTTTCTCCACATCACCGATCTCAGACTCAATAGTAGCAATATAGTGGTTGAGCATCACGCGTACATCCTCCTTGAAAAACATTGGAACCAAGATTGTAGCCTCAGCCTCACGTGCAATCGCATTGCGGAGGTTACCACCGTTGATAGATGCCAACTGCATGTCGGTCTTTTGCATCACCATATAGAGGAAGCGAACGAGAATCTTATTGGCATTGCCACGGCCCTTGTTGATATCGTCGCCAGAGTGACCACCCATCAATCCACCGACTTTGATATGCATCGCCAGCCTTTCGCCTCTAGCCTCTAGCCCTTTTGCCTCATAGTGCATCTTGGCAAGGGTGTCGATACCGCCTGCGCAGCCGATGAACACCTGACCATCGTCCTCTGAGTCAAGGTTAATGAGTTGCTTACCATTGAGGCAACCGTCTTGGAGGCGGAAAGCGCCTGTCAAACCTGTCTCCTCGTCCACGGTAAAGAGGCACTCCAATGCAGGGTGTTGCAGCATCTCGGAGGTGATAGCTGCCAACATCAGTGCCATACCAATACCGTTGTCAGCTCCAAGGGTAGTTCCCTCAGCTTTGATGAAATCGCCATCGATATAGGTATGGATAGGATCATTGTCAAAATCATGCACGGTATCGTTGTTCTTCTCGCACACCATGTCCATGTGCGCTTGAAGGATCACGCCTGGTTTATCTTCGTAGCCAGGAGTAGCAGGCTTGCGCATGATGATATTGCCTGCTTCATCTACTGTATGTTCCAAATTGTGCTTCATGGCAAACGCCTTGAGCCATTCGATAATCTTGCCTTCGCGCTTCGATGGGCGAGGCACTTGGGTAATCTCATGGAAAATAGAGAATACCTCTTTAGGTTGCAATTCGTGTATATTCATATTCCTTGCCTTTAAACTTTAAACTATAATCTTTCAACTTTTTACTCGTGAGCTATGTGTTCGTGTATGCTTTGCAAGAACTCCGCTGGATATGGAACACGGTTAGGACCTTCTGGTAGTCCATAAGGGTTACGCAAAAACTCACCGTCTTTCTCTTTGCGTTCTTGACCATCTAAGTACTTTACAAAGAGATATATTCCCAACTCTTTCCAAGCTTGTGTAGATTCACTAGCCTGCACACATGAATACTTGGTCAAGAACTCTGCCGCTTGCTCCTTATCCATCGTTGCCACTTGTGCGTCGATGGCATCTACTTGGCTATTAAACTTATCCTCCCACGCTGCTTGCACCTTCTTGATATCAGGCATCATAGCCGAATACTTGGTATATGCCCAGTTGGCTACGATATTGTATGTCCACCATGCCGAAGTGGGCGAATAGGTGTACATATCACCATTGCCCTCTGCATAGCACTCTGGTATTTCAGTAATCTTGCTATACATTGGCACATAGAGCGATGAAGCCGCATCATCCACACCAAACCACAAGATACCGCCTGCCTTCGCACTCTCATAGCCACGCATTTGTGCCACGAATGACCACGCTGTTTGTTGGGTAGCGATTGGGCGCTCGTACAAGTATTGTACCGAATCCAACTTAAAGCCCAATGAACCATAGCGCAACTTGCTGTTCCACGGACCCGCATCTGGACCTTGGGTAATGTCAAGTGGAGTGCCCTCATATTGATCGCGCATGCAATCCTTCAACTCTTGTGCGCTCACCTTGTGGTTAGGCTTGATATACAATGGCATACGCTCGCCAGCATCCTTGCCGCCAGTCTCAACGAAGGTCTTGCCTGATGCAAAATCAAAGTACTTGTCCATATCATTAGAGAACTTACGGAAGAATGACCACACACGTGCCTCGCATACATACAATCCAGAGAAGTCCTATGGTGCGTATGCCTCTTGGAAATTAAAGTCCTCGTCCTTCTTGCCTGTGTAGTAACCCAGCTTGCGCGCAAACTTCACCACATCCTTGCTCCACATCCAGTTCTCTTTATCCTTGAAGTTGATAGTGGTTATTCTGGCTTGGTTGGCATGCGCAGCGATGCAGTCGTCTGGAATGCGGGTTGCCACCCACACAGCGCCTTTCTCTACCTTACCCTTGCCTATTAACTCCAGCATCCATACCTCGTTAGGGTCTGCGATGGAGAAGCTCTCGCCCGAAGAAGCATAGCCATATTCTGCCACCAGGTCAGTCATACATTTGATAGCCTCGCGCGCAGTCTTGCAACGCTCCAATGCGATATACATCAATGATCCATAGTCGATTCCTTCGCCAGTTTCCAACTCAGAACGACCACCCCAAGTAGTCTCGCCGATGGTCAACTGGTGCTCATTCATGTTACCTACTACGTTGTAGGTGTGTGCAACTTGTGGGATAGAGCAAAGTGGTTTGCCAGTATCCCAATCGTTTACTTCACGCATTGCGCCAGGAGCATGATCGGCTGCTGGAGCAAAATGCAAGTGACCATAGAGTGCGTAACTATCGGCTGCGTACGAGATCATCGTGCTGCCATCTACCGAGGCATCTTTGCCTACTAAGAAGTTAGTGCAGGCCATACCTGCCACCCATGCACTACAAAGTGCTAATATTACATAAATCTTTCTCATATCCATTATATTTTTATTATTCAACTATCAATTGTCAACTGCCAGAGCCACCATACGCTGCCACAATACGCTTCACCAAATGATGGCGAACAATATCTTTCTGATTAAACTCTACAATGGCTATGCCATCTATGGAATGCAAACGCTCAATAGCATCTTTCAAACCCGACTTTTGGCTACTGGGAAGATCGATCTGAGTCAAATCACCTGTTACAATCATCTTGCCATTTACGCCCAAACGAGTCAAAAACATCTTTAACTGAGCAGTCGTCGTGTTCTGTGCCTCATCTAATATCACAATAGCATCAGCCAAAGTACGACCGCGCATAAACGCCAACGGAGCAATCTGTATCACGCCACGTTCCATGTACTCGTGGAGTTTCGCCCCAGGAATCATATCTTGTAGCGCATCGTAGAGTGGTTGTAGGTAGGGGTCGATCTTCTCCTTCATATCGCCAGGAAGAAAACCTAGTTTCTCACCCGCCTCTACCGCAGGGCGCGAAAGAATGATACGTTTCACTTCACGGTTCTTGAGCGCACGCACTGCCAACGCAATAGCAGTATAAGTCTTACCACTGCCCGCAGGACCAATGGCAAAGAGCAAGTCATTTTCATCGTAGGCATCCACCAATCGTTGTTGGTTGGCACTACGCGCTACAATCGACTTGCCATTAACGCCGTGGAGAATCAGATTGTCCTGAAGAAACTCTGCAGGCTGTTCGCCATGAATCAACTGCAGTATCTGTTCCTCGTTTAGGGTGTTGTTCTTAATACAAAACGCTTCGCATTTATGCAAGTTATGTTCAAAGCGCGCAATAGCGGGTTGCGAACCAACTACCTTTATCTGATAACCACGTGCCACGATGCGTACATCAGGGTGTTGATTTTTCAAACATAAGATATTGATATTGTTCACACCATAAAACGTAGCTGTGTCAAGATTATCATTAAGAGACAGTATTATTTCCATGCATGGTCGTTTTAAAGAATTCTTGTAATTTTATCTAATGATTATCCCCATCTACCCACAATATCATCCATAATTTGAAACACTTCAGCTTTGGTGTCGGCTCGAAGCAGTGCGATGCGTGTTTGGCGGAAGTCATACAACGCTTTGAAGGCAGGCGATGCTGCAAAATGGCGACGACTATGCACAATACCCTTGCGCTCATCGCCTATCCATTCTATACTACGCTCTACATGCTCTTTCAATATATCTACACACCATTGCATTGTTCGCGGTGGTAGCAATTCGCCCGTTGAGAGACAATGCTGCATATCCTCGAATATCCATGGGCAGCCAAAGGTGGCGCGACCCACCATGATAGCATCTACGCCAAATTCATCGAAACAACGTTTGGCTTGTTCTGGGGTAGTAACATCGCCATTACCAATAATCGGAATATGGATGCGAGGATTATTCTTCACTTCCCGAATGAGCGACCAGTCGGCTTCTCCGCGATACATCTGCGAGCGCGTGCGACCGTGAATGGCGAGTTCGGCTATACCACAATCCTGTAGTGGTTCCGCAATATCGGTGATAATACGGTTGTTGTCATCCCAACCGAGACGGGTCTTAACCGTGACAGGGGTATTCACAGCTTTCACCACCGCACGAGTGATGTCAAGCATTTTCGGAATGTCCTTCAGCAATCCAGCTCCTGCGCCCTTACCCGCCACCTTCTTAACTGGACAACCGAAGTTTATATCAATAAAATCGGGATTTGCTTGTTCTACTATGCGTGCGGCATCTGCCATACTCTCTGGCTCACGACCATAAATCTGAATCGCCACAGGACGCTCCTCATCACTAATCTGAAGTTTGCGTGTAGTAGATGCAACATCACGAACAAGGGCATCCGCATTCACAAACTCTGTATAGACACGAGTAGCACCAAATCGCTTGCAGAGCAGGCGAAAAGCAGGATCGGTGACATCCTCCATCGGAGCGAGATATAGTTTAGAGTTGGGTAGCATGGTGTGGGGTGTGTTATTTATTTTCATCGATAGTAGGATATACAATACGATGGTGGTTAATCTCGATCAGTTTTTGCTTGAAGACTGCACGTATATCTTCCAAATCTTTGAAAGAAAGCACCGTTTCGGCAAACTGACCATCCGCCACCTGCAAGTCTATCATCTGGTCCACCATGTCGGAGATAGATTGTTCGGTCAGTTCGTTCAGCGAACGGGAACGAGCCTCTATAGCATCTGCCATCATAAGAATAGCTGCTTCTTTGGTCGAAGGTTTAGGACCAGGATAAGCATAGTCCTCTTTGCGAATATCGGAAATGCTTTTTCCTTCACTCTTTGCCGCATTCACCGCAGAATTGTAGAAGTAGCGAGTAACAGATGTGCCATGATGTGAACGGATAAAATGCACGATGAGTTCGGGCAAATGATGCTTGCGCGCTATGCGTTCGCCATCTTCCACATGACTAATAATTACTTTAGCTGCTTCTGCATATGGCATAGACTGCAACGGATTGACTCCCGCTTGATTTTCGATAAAACACTCTGGATGTAGCATTTTACCTATATCATGATAGAGGGCTCCTGTACGAACCAGTAGAACCTTTGCGCCTATTCGTTTAGCAGCCTCTGTGGCTAGATTGCTCACCTGCAATGAGTGTTGGAATGTGCCAGGTGCTTTCTCCGCGAACTCCAACATGAGGTTAGAATTTACATTAGTCAACTCTACCAATGTGATGTTACTTACCAATCCAAAACCTCGCTCAAAGAGGAAGATTAGTCCGTATGCACAAATTACGAGTACCGCATTGACGGCAAAGTAGATATAGTAGGAGTATTCCACATTCGTAATATTACCCGTCACCAAAAGCGTAGTGGCAGTATAAACCACGCTATACATCAAGAAGGCAAATAGGGCGGTCTGTGCCAGTTGGGCACGTTGGGTCATATCACGTAGGCTGATAACTGCCACTATGCCTGTGATAACTTGTAGCAAAATAAATACATATGGCGCAGGTGCAGCAATGGAAACGATGAAAACAGTAATGATATGAATAAAAATAGCAGTACGCGAGTCATAGAACACCCGCGCGATAATAGGCACCCAAGCAAAAGGTATTAAGAAAATGTAACTCGCGGCGAAGTGACGAAGCACTAAGAAGGCGGCACTAATTACAAGTGCCATGAGGATTGTGAAGAACAAAACGTGGCGTAAGTTATCCAGCAGTTTGCGGCGATATGTATAGAGATACAATCCAAATAGCGCAACAAGAATCACGATATAGACACTCACTCCGATGGTAGATGTAAGAGACTGGCGGTGCGAGATGTTTTGTTCTTCTATAGTACGGCGAAGAGATTCTAATATTTGATAAGTCTGCTCCGAAACTATTTCGCCAGTATCAATAATCTTTTCTCCCGCTTGTACCATACCCTCTGTCAGCGAAATAGAGGAAAGAATATTTTGGCGCATATTCTCCGATGTTATCGAATCATATTGGAGATTAGGTGCTATGTTTTTATGCGTTTTTTCGTATGCTGTTTTAGGAGTATAGAGGTTTGCCACGGGCACCTGTGTTGCTACGCGGTTATGCAATACGGACACCTTGGAACATCCTAATGAACGCAAGCGATCCATCTCCGCAAGCGGAAGCACATAGAGAGGGTCATGCAAGGACGCAGTATCAACCACATAGCAAGGAGCGTAGTCACGCAATATTTGCTGTTGTTCGATAGCCAATTGCGCATCTGTCTTGTAAATCGCGAAATTAGATTCTGCTGTTACCAAACCGTACGCCCAAGGTTGTCCAACCTCAAAATGATACTTGAAGGGGTTGCTATACTTAGGAGCAAGATAGATTGACAGAGCCGCTAAAAGAGCAAAGGATAATACTTGCAAGGATATTCGAAGAGAAGACTTCATATTGATTTACTATTTGACGATTTACTATTTTGATTATTTAGTTCGTTTTTGAGCAAAGAAGGATTGCATCAGGTCGCGACATTCGACTTCCAGCACGCCCGATGAAACTGTACACTTAGGGTGCAATGCTTTGGGAGCAAAGGCGGTAAATCCGCGTTTCTCATCACCTGCACCGAAGACCACTCTTTTGATTTGTGCCCAGCCGATAGCACCTGCACACATCACGCATGGTTCGACCGTAACATAGAGCGTGCATTGCGACAGGTATTTGCCACCAAGGGTATTTGCCGCCGCTGTTATGGCTTGCATTTCGGCATGTGCCGTCACATCAGCCAGGGTCTCGGTCAGGTTATGTCCTCGGCCAATGACTTGTCCATCTGCCACAATCACGCAGCCCACAGGAACTTCTCCCATAGCAAATGCCTTTTGTGCTTCAGCCAGTGCAAGTTGCATATAGCGGATATCATTCTCCATATTGCTCTTGTTTAATGCGAACAAAATCCGCGATTTCATCGGGATATTGTTCGAAGTGATTGCCTATGACCACCATGTCTGCTCCTGCTTCGTAAGCATCAAGCAGCGCTTGAGGAGTAGTGATACCTCCACCTACAATGAGTGGAACTTGTAGTTGTGAACCTACTGCACGAATAGTATCGGGGCAAACGGGCGTATGGGCACCGCTACCCGCTTCGAGGTAAATGAGCGATTTACCTAACAATTGCCCTGCCACTGCCATAGACACGATTTTATCTGTGGCATTTTGAGGTATTGGTGTGCATTTTGTTGCGATTTCAACGCTGCTTTTGTGTTCGCCATCCACCAAGATATAGCCCATAGGTATTGTTTCTATTCCAGATTGCAAAACCCGTTGTGCCACTTGTATATGGGGATTGATGAGTACATCTGGTGTCTGCGCATTTAAGAGCGTGAGAAAAAGTAATGCATCAGCCGTTGGCGTGAATTGCGCTATATTGCCAGGGAAAAGTAAGATGGGGCGATTGGTATGTTGGCGTAATTGTGCGATACATGTTTCGGTTTGTCCTCCCGTACTTCCCCCTACAAAAATTAGGTCTGGCAAAGAGAGGTATGGGTATAACTTCTCTACCGCCGCTGGTTTGTCGGGGTCAACCAACACGACCAACAACTTGCGTTTGTTGTTTTTTGCAGATAATATGGATTGCATTACTGCCATTGCATGGATTCCATTAATATGCGTACATCGTGACGCATGTAGTCGTATATAGGGGCTAACGAATCTTGGTTGGGAATAGTGTTGCAATAGACGGAGCCACGAAAGAAATGTTCGGTGGAATCGGTCAAAACAAACTGAATAGGCGATGCGGTATTACCATGCAGTTCGTAATATACGCCATAGACATCATGTTCGGGATTAGCAAACTCTTGTGATGGGATAGCCGATGCCATCGTACTATGACTAAAGAGAAACTCCTGCGCATCGCGAGCCAGAGTACGGAGATTATTGCGGATAGGTTTGTAACTGCAATGAATGGTCGTATTGAGTGTAGGATAATGAATATCTACCCAATAGCTCTCGCCTTCCTTTTTTAGGGGTTGTACCACAGCGTTATTAGAGATGCGGAAAGCATAGGGATAGGCTTCAGGAGCATAGTTTACATACGATGTATCGGGTATAGCGATGCGGAAATATCCGTATGGTTTGGGTATAGCAGGTCGGCGACAAGAGGAGAGTCCTGTGCTGAGCAAGAAGAGTAATATGTAAATAGCTTGCTTCATAAAAAAACCTATCAGCAGGCAAAGGTACTGCTTTTTGGGTAAATATGCAACATTTTTGTGAAAAAATGCATCTTTTGGGGCATAAAACGCACCCAACCGCCCTTTATGGGGGCAGTTGGGGTATGGAATCGCCTAATGTGCACTTGGAACCCAAACACACGCCAAATTTTGCGATTAGTGCAGCATAATTTTACTCGATTTTCTGCAAGGTAGTAATCTCTTGTCAATCAAAACCCCCTTGCACGCTATATGTTCCGACACATAACCGACGCATAACCGATACATAACCGACACATAACCGATACATATGAATACTCCGTGAATACCCTGTGAATACTCAATGAATACTCCGTATAACATAGGAATATAGTATAACCTGTATTGACCCCAATTTTTTGGACACATTAAGTTCTTAATTATGAGACCAAAAGTGTCATTAGAGTTAAAAATGGAGGCGTTAAAATTGCTTCAAACAGGCTTATCCGTTCAGTCCGTAAGTAAACAGTTTCGGATTACGTCAGGCGAGTTACAAACCTGGAGTCTGATTTATGCCAAAGAAGGTGAAAGAGGGCTCGCTGCCTATCCGAAAAACATTTGTACAGGAAGCATAAAAGAC
>JAFZGC010000129.1 GCA_017555595.1 Paludibacteraceae bacterium
AGTATGATTATCCCTGAAGTAGAAGCTATTGCTACCCCTACTCTCGTCGAATTAGAAAAAGAAGGTTACCGCGTTATCCCTACGGCTAACGCGGCTTTTTTAACTATGAACCGTGAGGCTATCCGCCGCATGGCAGCCGAAGAGTTGGGGTTGCCTACTGCCAAATATAAGTTTGCAGACACCCACGAGGAGTACTTGCAAGCCATCGAAGAGATCGGTATCCCATGCGTAGTGAAGCCTATCATGTCGTCTTCTGGTCATGGTCAATCGACTGTGAAGAGTGAAGCGGATGTAGAGCCAGCATGGACCGAATCGCAAATGGGCGGTCGCGCAGGTGCTGGTCGCGTGATTGTAGAGGGCTTTGTGCATTTTGATTACGAAATCACTCTCCTCACCGTGCGCCATGCAGGTGGTACAACCTTCCTCAAGCCAATCGGTCACCACCAAGTGGATGGCGACTACCGCGAGTCATGGCAACCACAAGCCATGAGCGAGACAGCTATTGCGCAAGCAGAGGACATCGCGAAGAAAGTGACTGACGCATTGGGCGGATATGGTATCTTCGGTGTGGAAATGTTCGTTGAGGGTGACCATGTCATCTTCTCTGAGGTGAGTCCTCGTCCACACGACACAGGTATGGTGACCATGATCTCGCAAGACTTATCAGAATTCGCATTGCACGCACGTGCGGTACTTGGTCTGCCAATCCCAGAAGTACGTTTCTTCGGCGCTAGCGCATCCAAAGCAATTGTACTAGAAGGCGACGCCACCGAGGTGGTGTTCAGCGGCGTAGAAGAAGCATTAACTATGCCAGGCGTACAAGTGCGTTTCTTTGGCAAACCCGAAGTACACGGACACCGTCGCTATGGCGTAGTGCTCGCAACCGATGAGACAACAGAGAAAGCCGTAGAGAAAGCTATTAAAGCATTTAACTGCATCAAAGTAGAAAATAAAGACTTACACATAATATGATTGAACGTTACAGCCGCGCAGTAATGCGCAACATTTGGACAGAAGAGAATAAGTTTCGTGCTTATCTCGAAGTAGAAATCCTTGCTGCAGAAGCATGGAGCACCCTTGGCGTAGTGCCTGCAGAAGATGTACAACTCCTACGTGAGAAAGCTACTTTTGATGTAAACCGCATCCACGAGATCGAGGAGATCACCCGTCATGATGTGGTAGCATTTACCCGCGCCGTGAGCGAGAGTTTGGGTGAGGAGCGCAAATGGGTTCACTACGGACTCACTTCTACCGATGTGGTAGATACTGCTAATGGTTATCTCTTGAAACAAGCCAACGAGATTCTTCGCAAGGACCTCAACTCATTCCTCGAGGTATTGAAGCGCCGTGCCAACGAGTTTAAGTACACCCCAGTGATTGGCCGTACCCACGGTATGCACGCCGATGTGAGCAGTTTCGGACTGAAATGGGCATTGTGGTACGAGGAGATGCGCCGCAATATCGAGCGCTTTGAGATGGCTGCTAAGGGCGTAGAGGCAGGTAAATTGTCAGGCGCGGTAGGTAACTACGCCAACATCCCACCAGCCATCCAAACATACGTATGCGAGCACCTCGGCATCGAGTCTGCGGCTATCGCTACACAAGTGTTGGGTCGTGACCGCCACGCGTTCTACCTGGCTACCTTGGCAGTGATTGCAGGTACCTTAGAGCAAATGGCATTGGAGGTGCGTAACATGCAACGCCAAGAGGTTCGCGAGGTGGAAGAGGCATTCAAGAAGGGTCAGAAAGGTTCGTCTGCGATGCCACACAAACGCAATCCTATTTCCTCTGAAAATATATGCGGATGCGCGCGCGTAATGCGTGGATACATGTGCACCGCAAGCGAGAACATCGCTCTCTGGCATGAGCGCGATATCTCTCACTCTTCTACCGAGCGTATCGTATTGCCAGATGCAACCATGCTTCTTGACTATATGCTCTCTCGTTTTGAGGGTATCTTGGATAACCTTGTGGTTTATCCAGAGAACATGCTCTACAATATTGGTTTGACTCATGGTGCTATCTTCGCTCAACGTGTGATGAATGCGCTCATCGAGAAGGGATTTGTGCGCGAGCAAGCATACGACCTCGTGCAACCTGTGGCAATGAAGACATTGATGGAAGGTGGCGAGATGCAAGAAAATCTCAAGCTTACCGAAGGTGTGACAGCACACCTCACAGCAGAGGAAATCGACGCATGCTTCAGCTTGGATTACTACATGAAGAATGTGGATTATATATTCCAACAAGTTGGAATTTAGTTTAGTGTTTAGAGTTTAAAGTTTAGAGACTAGAATATGAAAAAAGTAGATGTCGTATTAGGCATGCAATGGGGTGATGAAGGCAAAGGAAAAATCGTTGATGTATTGACCCCACGTTATGAAGCCGTTGCACGTTTCCAAGGAGGACCAAACGCTGGTCACAGCTTGTACTTCGGTGACAAGAGCTTCGTGTTACACACCGTTCCATCTGGTATCTTCCGTGATGGTACCACCAATATTATTGGTAACGGCGTAGTGATTGATCCAATCATCCTCATGGAGGAGATTCACGCTATCGAGGCAATGGGCGTAGATGTTAAATCTCGCTTGCAAATCGCTAAGCGTGCTAACCTGATACTTCCAACACACCGTATGTTGGATGCGGCTTCAGAGAAGAAGAAAGGTGATAAGAAAGTAGGTACCACTGGAAAAGGTATCGGTCCTACCTACACCGATAAGATTGCTCGTAATGGTCTTCGCGTTGGTGATATCCTTCGCCCAGACTTCCTTGATCGCTACAACGCACTCCGCTCTGCTCACCAAGAGCTTCTCGGCGGTATTGAATTGCCAGACGACAGCGCATGGCTCGGTGCTATCGAAGAGATGAAGCAATTCCCTATCCTCGACAACGAGGTGGTGGTTAACCAAATGCTCCGCGATGACAAAGCCATTTTGGCTGAAGGCGCTCAAGGTTCATTACTTGACATTGACTTCGGTACCTATCCATTCGTAACCTCAAGCAATACCCTCTGCGCTGGTGCATGTACTGGTCTCGGTGTAGCGCCTCAGCACATCGGCGAAGTGTATGGTATCTTCAAGGCATACTGCACACGCGTAGGCGAAGGTCCATTCCCAACCGAGTTGTTTGACGAGGTAGGCGAAGAACTCCGTCGTATCGGTCACGAGTTTGGTGCTACTACTGGTCGTCCACGCCGTTGCGGTTGGCTCGACTTGGTGGCTCTCAAATATACCGTAATGATGAACGGCGCTACATCACTCATCATGATGAAGTCGGATGTATTAAACGACTTTGAGACTATCAAAGTATGTGTAGGCTATGAACTCAATGGTGAGGCTATCGACTACTTCCCTTTCGAGGCTGATGCGGACAACATCAAGCCAATCTACAAGGAGTTCCCAGGATGGAAGTGCGATGTATCTGTATGCCGCACCTACGAGGAACTACCTAAAGAGCTCAAAGAGTATATTGCATACATCGAAGAGGAGACTGGCGTAAGCATCGATGTAGTGTCTGTGGGTCCAGATCGCAGCGAGACAATTTTAAGATAAAAGTTCAACATAGTTCAATGCTTCGCGTTCAATATAGTTCAACATTGAACCACTTTGAACAACATTGAACCACTTTGAACAATTTTGAACAATTTCACAATACAACAAAGAATATATGTCAAAAGTAATTTTGAAACTCTCTGATGGCACCTGTTTTACAGGTACATCATTTGGCTACGAGAAGAATGTAGCTGGAGAGCTCGTATTCAATACCACCATGATTGGTTATCCAGAGGTGTTGACCGACGCTAACTTCGAAGGTCAACTAGTGGTGATGACCTATCCATTGATTGGTAACTACGGTGTGCCTGCATGCAGCAGTTTGGAGAATGGTCTGTCAGAGTTTATGGACAGCCACCGTATCCACCCTGCAGCTGTGATCATGACCGAGTATAGCCCAGAGTACTCACACTGGAATGCCAATGAGGATCTTGCTGCATGGCTCATTCGTGAGCAAATTCCTGCTATCACAGGCGTAGATACCCGTGAGCTCACCAAGCATCTTCGTGAGAATGGTACTATGCAAGCCTCTCTCATCTTCGAAGGCGATGACACTACTCCAACCGCTAATGACGAGAATCTTGTGCAACAAGTATCTTGCAAAGAAGTTATAACCTACAACGTAGGTGCAGGCAAAAAGGTGGTACTCGTGGACTGCGGTGTGAAGGAAGGCATCATCCGCTACCTACTCTCTCGTGGTGTAGAGGTGACACGCGTGCCATGGGACTATGACTTCAATACCTTGGAGTTTGATGCACTATTGCTCAGCAATGGTCCTGGTGATCCAGAAGATTGCGCTGTGACTATCGAGAACATCAAGACCTTCCTTGCTAAGGACGAGGACAAACCATTGTTAGGTCTTGGATTAGGGAACCAACTCCTAGCTCTCGCAGCAGGTGCGGAGGTGCTCAAACACAAATATGGTCACCGCGGCGCTACCCAACCAGTACAAATCGTTGGCGGCGAGCGTTGCTATATCACAGCCCAAAACCACGGTTATGTAGTGGATGGCACTACCCTACCAGCAGATTGGAAAGAGTGGTTCGTTAACATGAACGACCGCACCAACGAGGGTATCCGCCATGCTGAGAAACCATGGATGGCAGTACAATTTATTCCAGAGATGAACTGCGGACCAAAAGATTCTGAATTCGTATTCGACAACTTCTTCCAACTTCTTAACAAATAACGGCCATGGAGAAAAAAGATATTAAAAAAGTACTCGTGCTCGGTTCTGGAGCATTGAAGATTGGCGAGGCAGGTGAGTTCGACTACTCTGGTTCACAAGCCCTCAAGGCCCTTCGTGAGGAAGGTATCTATACCGTGCTCATCAACCCAAACATCGCTACTGTACAAACCAGCGAAGGTGTGGCAGATAAGATCTACTTCTTGCCTGTTAACCCATTCTTCGTGGAGAAAGTGATCGCCAAGGAGCGTCCAGATGGCGTACTCCTTGCCTTCGGTGGACAAACCGCGCTTAACTGCGGTGTGGAGCTCTATAAAAGCGGTGTATTGGAGAAATATAACGTACAAGTACTCGGTACTCCTGTACAAGCTATTATGGACACCGAGGACCGTGAGCTCTTCGTGGAGAAACTTGACGAAATCAATGTCAAGACTATCCAAAGCGAAGCATGCGAGACTATCGAAGCTGCTCGTGCTGCTGCTAAAGAACTTGGTTACCCAGTTATTCTCCGTGCAGCCTATGCACTCGGTGGCCTAGGTTCTGGCTTCTGCGACAACGAGGAAGAGCTCAACGTTATCGCAGAAAAAGCCTTCTCTTTCTCTCCACAAGTACTCGTTGAGAAGTCCCTTAAGGGTTGGAAAGAAATTGAGTATGAGGTAGTTCGCGACAAATACGACAACTGTATCACAGTCTGCAATATGGAGAACCTTGACCCACTCGGTATCCACACCGGTGAGTCAATCGTAATTGCTCCTACCCAAACATTGACCAAGTCAGAGGCAGCTAAACTTCGCGCCTTGGCCATCAAGATCGTTCGCCACGTAGGTATCGTGGGTGAGTGTAACGTACAATACGCCCTTGATCCTTATTCTGAGGATTATCGCGTGATTGAGGTGAATGCTCGTCTCTCACGTTCTTCTGCTTTGGCATCAAAAGCAACTGGTTATCCACTCGCTTTCGTAGCAGCTAAGATCGCTTTGGGTTATGGTTTGTTCGAACTCAAGAATTCAGTCACTAAAGATACTCCTGCTTTCTTCGAGCCAACACTCGACTATATCGTAGCGAAACTCCCACGTTGGGACCTCGGTAAGTTCCGTGGCGTAGATCGCGAGATCGGCTCTAGCATGAAGTCTGTGGGTGAGGTAATGGCCATCGGTCGTACCTTCGAGGATACCATCCAAAAAGGTCTACGTATGATTGGTCAAGGCATGCACGGTTTCACAGAAAACAAGACGCTTCATGTAGATGATTTGGATCATGCATTGGCAGCTCCAACCGACAAACGAATATTCTTCCTCTCACAAGCGCTCCACGAGGGTTATACCATCGACCGCTTGCACGAACTCACAAAGATCGACCGTTGGTTCCTCGAAAAACTCCAGAACATCGTTAAGACCGATAACGAACTCAAAGCATTGCCTAATCTCCAAGCACTTGACGAGGAACTGATGCGCAAAGCTAAGATCCAAGGTTTCTCTGATTTCCAAATTGCTAAAGCGGTTGGACTCGGCGAACAAATGGATATGGAATATGCGGCCCTTATCGCACGTAAACACCGTCTCTCATTGGGCGTTAAACCAGTTGTAAAACAGATAGATACACTCGCGGCTGAGTTCCCTGCTCAAACCAACTACCTCTACCTCACCTACTCTGGTGTAGCAAACGATGTGAAGTATCTCAACGACCGCAAGTCTGTCGTGGTACTCGGTTCGGGTGCATACCGTATTGGTTCGTCTGTAGAGTTTGACTGGTGCGGTGTACAAGCACTAAAGACCATCCGCGAGAACGGTTACCGCTCTGTGATGATCAACTACAACCCAGAGACCGTTTCTACCGACTACGATATGTGCGACCGCCTCTACTTTGACGAGCTCACCTTTGAGCGCGTAATGGATATTCTCGAACTCGAGAACCCACACGGCGTCATCGTATCAACTGGTGGACAGATCCCTAACAATCTCGCTCTCAAACTTGACGCACAACATATGCCTATCCTCGGTACTACCGCTCGCTCAATCGACAACGCTGAGGACCGTGATAAGTTCTCTGCTATGCTCGACCGCATTGGCGTAGACCAACCAGAATGGAGCGCACTCACCTCTATGGAGGATGTAAAGACCTTCATCGACAAGGTAGGTTTCCCAGTACTCGTTCGTCCTTCTTACGTACTCTCTGGTGCAGCCATGAACGTCTGCTTCAACCAAGAGGAGCTCGAGCGCTTCCTCAAGATGGCAGCTACCGTAAGCAAGAAACACCCAGTGGTAATCTCTAAGTTTATGCTCAACACCAAAGAGATTGAGATGGACGCAGTAGCTAAGGATGGCGAGATCATCGCATACGCTATCTCTGAGCACGTAGAGTTCGCAGGTGTACACTCTGGTGACGCTACTATCCAGTTCCCTGCACAAAAACTCTATGTAGAGACCGTTCGTCGTATCAAGAAGATATCTGGTCAAATCGCACGCGAGCTCAATATCTCTGGTCCATTCAATATCCAATACCTTGCTCGCGAGAACGAGATCAAGGTAATCGAGTGTAACTTGCGTGCTTCACGTTCGTTCCCATTCGTATCTAAGGTATTGAAGATCAACTTCATTGACATCGCAACCCGCATCATGTTGGGTCTCCCTGTTGAGAAGCCAAGCAAGAACTTCTTCGACTTCGACTACGTGGGTGTAAAGGCATCGCAGTTCTCATTCAACCGTCTGCAAAAGGCCGACCCTGTCATCGGTGTGGACATGACCTCTACGGGTGAGGTAGGATGCCTGGGCGAAGATGCTAACTCAGCACTTTTGACCTCTATGC
>JAFZGC010000130.1 GCA_017555595.1 Paludibacteraceae bacterium
ACATATCCAACACTACACCACCAGCAGAACTACCGAGGTTAATACCATTATTGAGGTCGCTATACATGAAACGCAAGGCAACTGCCATACTAAGATATTCATGCAACTTACGTGAATAAGCTAAGTCAATAGCCCATTCATTAGGGGTTGCAGTACCTAGATCTGACTCACCATAATTGCTATCCCAATCCATCAATTTGACATCACCCATAGAGAAATAGGTAAAACTACCCGAAATAGTTCCCGCCATATCGCCCATATTGTAATAACCTGCGATATACGCCAAGTTGATGTCATTTACCAATTGGGTAAGCCATGGGGTGTAATTGACGGTCAATCCACCTTTGCTATCCATGAATGCATATTTAGATGGATTCCAGTGTTGTGAGTTTAGGTCTGGATTGGTGGCAGCACCAATATCACCCATACCCGCAGCATGAGCATCTGGGGCAATAGTGAGCGATGGCATTGCTGTTGTCACAGGATTAGTTGCCATTATCGGCAACACGAGACCTACAAGGGTCATCATTGATAAAAGAATTTTCTTCATTGTTGTAAGTAATTTATTTTTTGTAGTTAATAATCTTTTTATAGGACCTATAGAGCTTATCAGGCTAATAGGAATTATAGGAATTATCGGTAATCGTTCTTCTAAATATGCTTCATAGGCTTTATTTAATTATGATTTTACCCGCTTTAGACACAAAATCCGAAGTCAAAGTTTTTATTTTCACTTGATATACATACATACCTGGTAAAGCATTCATTGCGTTCAAATCCCATTGAATACCTTCAGTACCAGTCTGTACAAACGCATGGATTAGCCGACCACTAAGATCATACATGCGTATTTCCGTTTGAATCACCTCGTTTGGTTGATCATATTCAATTCGGAAATTCAACACACCCGTTGATCGAACAGGATTAGGATAAGCGAACACTTGATATAACGTAGGGGCCAAGCCTTTTACCACTTGGAAATTAAGTGTAGCAGTACTACTATTATTAAGCAAATCCCACGCGCGGAATGTCATAGTATGTTCTCCTTCCGTCATCTCTGGCATCTTATAGCTGATTTTACCACGCTGATAACTATTATTATCTGCCTTAAAATAGTCATTGAGTATAAACGTTAATTTAGGATCCTCATCAATAACCATCAGCAAGTCATGTCCTATTCCTGATCCAACAGTATTAATTCCGTTTTCATCGTAGATATCCGCAAAGAAATGTGGAAACTCATATGTCTTATCACCATCTTTAAACGCAGGATTATTGATGTATATTTGCAATTCTGGTCCTATTGTATCTATGATTTCTACCGAACTACTGCCACCAACCACAAAATTCTCGAAATATCCCACCGCTTCTCCGCGCGACTCTTCATCATATGCATAGTACGCTATTCTACCATTTCCATAGTTATATCGAATATCTTTGGGCACAATAAAGGTGTATTCAAATTGCCCATCAGTTACCGTAGTTGTTCCTGAGAATAAGACATTTGGATAATCATTAAACGGTATTCGATGCTTAAGTGATTCATCCAATTCATCATTGTCGTTGGTTATCAGTTGTTGCAATTTATCCCACACCGTTATATCCATAGGTCCATTAAACCATACGGCTGTATCTCCTGTCACATCTGCCACATATCCTCGTACAGTATGCTTGGTCAACGCATGCAATGTATCTAATTGCGTAGTTGTTCGAATCTCATAATCAGTAGGAAAATTGATTCGTAGTGCGGGGTCTCCCAACAAGATATACAAGAGCCTATTTCCGTTATCATTTCGCGTCATATTTTTTGCGGTGGCAGTAGCCTCACCCAATGTCATATTGTACGAGAACGCATCCGTGTGCCCAAACAATGTGTCACATAAATTGGTATTTAGTTTTTGATTATGATTTGCATATACCGTTCGACATGCAGACAATACACCTATAGCGCCTCCATGAGGATTAAGAATAGCTTCTTCACCAGCCGAAGGAATCCCACCGTCAAAATGTGAGAAACTACACGTCGCCAAAAACCAAAATCCCTGTTTTGTATTACTCATACCACGAATATCCTTGGTCGTCATAAACAATTCGGATGTGATATTATTATATCCACCATGTCCCGAATAGTTCATAAATAGAACGCCATTATTCAACAAATTATCAAATTGGTTTTTTGCTAATGGATAGCGTTCTCCCGACGCATTAACTTCTTGCGTATAAGCATCCAAATAAATCTTGTTAACCACGAAATTCGGATTTTCTTTGCGCAAGCGTTCAGCTCCTTCATCGGCAGTTTCAATATGCAATCCATGATCACCATCATCTGCCAAAAAACATATTTGGCTTTTCCACTTTCCCAGCAATCGGTTATCCATATACGAACACAATTTGTCCACCACTTGGTTAGCCTGTTCCAATGTTCGTACAGGTAAACGTCCTACGCCAATATTCATATAGGCTCTTTCCTCACTAAATTTTCCAGACGACATACCAGCCTTATCTTCCAAAAATCCGCAGTAGTCATCTGTGGCATATGCTTGGGTTTCCTTCGTAGAATTCTTTGACTCATAAACCAACAATCGTCCTATTCCCGACCTTTCGCCAAGTAGATTGCGGTTATCAAACGAAGCACTTCCCATCAACAATAGGTGCTTAGGCTGTTGCTCTTTATTGCCATTTGCACGATCATATAGCATCTTCATCAACCAACGATAAGCACTCACATCGGGCGTTCCTGATGAGAACTCATTATACACCTCCTGATCTGTAACTACGGCCCATGTCATATGGTCAACCTCCTCATGTTTCTTAGCTAGACGTATAGAAGCCTCTCTAAACTCCTCTGGGCAAATAATCACATAATCTACATCACGCAATGCATGTAGATTTTGGTTTGCTACAGATCCTATATATTGCGGTTTTTTCCAGTTTTTTTGAGCAACATCAACTGCGATGTATTTTTCTACTTGACTATTGCCGCCAACCCATTGCAATTTTCCGTCACTGGTTTTTGTTGTCGGCATCTGCCAAATATCAACTCCATCTGTTACGCGCCATATTTGAGTATTATCCGAAGCACCTGACATCGTAAATCGCAAGTAATCAGTCTGCTTTAAATATGCAGCATTGGCTATTGGCATTTCATGCCCTACCATCACCAGTTGTGTAGGAACGTTCAACTCTATATAATTCAAATATCCTACTGCCGCAGCCAGATTCGTTGTGAACTGAAGTTGTACTTTTTGTGTTCCTGATTGATTTGCCTTGACACTCAGTTTCATCGAATCACATTCTGCTTTCGTATAAAAGTCTGATACGGCAATCGGAGGAAATGAAGTTTTCACTTTTTTATCCGACAACGTCAATGTCATGGCTGATGATTGTTCTACTGAATAAACTGCTACATCTGCAAAACAGTTCATCGCAAGATCTGTACGAACATTCTTCGTATCAAATGAGATACTCAATGTGTTATTACCCAACGACATTGCTTCTCCATAAAACTCTCGTCCACCTCCACTAATGCCCTTCAGATCAACCAAGTTCACTATATCTTGCTCATGCAATCTACAATCTGTAAACCAATCCACATCATACACAGATGATGCTTGTACAGCAGAAGCCTTTGTTATCAATCGCTGTTCGCCTGCTGTGTCGCTCAAGAAATAATATCCATGATTACTATACGGATTACGTGTGTGCTTCCAGCGTTTTCCGATGTACTCCCATCCAATAGGTCCTTGTGCATAAAACAAGATATAATCCCCCGAATTAAACACTCCGTCGCTACCCTTATGCATATAGAATGCCACAGAGGGAAGGTCATCCCACTTGAATAATGTAAAATCCTCGTTGAGCATATTACCTCCATATCCCAGCACGCGCACCTGTTCGGGGTGGATTCCCCATTTCTTCAGTTCATCATATGTGATACTATGTACACCTGTCTCACTTACCTGTATTTTCACCACATTACCCTCGCGCAACACAGATGCTTCCGCATAAGAATCTGAAGCAACCACTGTACCTACTGAGAACAAAGTAATCAATAATATGGATAGCAATCGTTTTATCATTTAATTTTGCAATATAATAATTCATCATTCTCTTTTTGCACACAAATCACTTCATCCGCTATCAATTTGCGTGCCGATTCATTGCAATCAATGTATATCATATCCCCTTGTCGAATGGTCATTACTCGACTTACGCGCTCAATGGCTTCCCCTGCATCTATTAGCAGCGAATAGTCAGTTAGTATCTCGGGGGATACAAACCGACCAACTACCAATGAATAATCAAAAGCCCACCCCTCGGTCCAATCACCTTGCGCCACTTTGTCAGCAGCTTGCATATTCAAGCCAAGTGCCACCGCATCATAATATCGCGAAGCAAAACGAGCGGACACATGTTTACCTAAACGACTAACACGCAACACTACACAAGGGGTCATGCGCACATCATTACTCCAATCGGGTATAAAGAAAGGCTTGCTATTCACCAACAACGACGAATCACCCTTCAACACCATCTGAACCTGAGATGCTATTTGACTAAATCCTATAATTTTCATTCAGCCCACAAAATTACAAAAATTCTCGCACGCGCGCAAGCGCACCTTACAAAAAAGAATAACTTTCTTAAAAAATCACACTACAATCCTTATTTTGCACGTATAAATAGCTGTACTGGCGTGCCATTAAAGTCCCACCATTCGCGCAGTTTGTTCTCCAAGAAGCGGCGATATGGCTCCTTCACATATTGTGGCAAATTAGCAAAGAACACGAAGGTTGGAATTTGTGTATTAGGCAATTGCGTACAGTACTTGATCTTGATATACTTACCCTTAGTTGCTGGTGGTGGATAATTTTCAATCAGCGGCAAGAAACGTTCGTTCAATTGTGCTGTAGGCACTTTCTTTTGTTTGTTCTCATACACATGCAAAGCCGTTTCCATTACCTTGAAAATACGTTGTTTGGTCAGCGCAGAGGTGAAGATGATAGGGAAGTCCTTGAATGGTGCGATACGCTCGCGGATAGCATTTTCAAAGGCTTTGATGTCAGCGTTGGTCTTGTTCTCTACCAAGTCCCATTTATTGACGCACACCACCAATCCCTTCTTGTTCTTCTGAATCAATTGGTAGATATTCAAATCTTGCGCTTCAATGCCACGAGTGGCATCAATCATCAAGATACATACGTCTGAGTTCTCTATCGCACGGATACTGCGTACCACTGAGTAATACTCCAAATCCTCGTTTACTTTAGCTTTCTTACGAATACCCGCTGTATCCACCAAATAAAAATCCTTTCCAAACTTGTTGTAGCGGGTATAGATACTGTCGCGTGTGGTACCTGCGATGTCGGTCACAATGGTACGCTCCTCGCCGATAAACGCATTCAAGATACTACTCTTTCCAGCATTCGGGCGACCCACAATAGCAAAACGAGGCAACTCCTCCAAGTCTTCGCCTGCTACAGTGTCTTTGAATCGGCTGCAAATTTCATCCAGCAAATCGCCTGTACCTAGACCGTTCTCTGCTGACAAGATATATGGTTCACCCAAACCTAGTTTATAAAACTCTGGTGCGCCGTATTGTTGGTCAAACTGATCCACTTTGTTCACCGCCAAAACGGTTTCTTTCTTGGCTTGACGCAACAAATGTGCCACTTCCATATCAAATTGTGTCACACCCGAGTTTACATCTACCACCAGCAAAATCACATCGGCTTCTTTGATAGCGAGGTTCACTTGGCGATTGATTTCGCTCTCAAAAGTATCATCCGAGTTCACCACCCAGCCACCTGTATCTATCACAGAAAACTCTTTGCCGCACCACTCGCTCTTGCCGTATTGGCGGTCGCGTGTTGTACCAGCTGCATCATTCACTATCGCTCGACGAGTCTTGGTCAAGCGGTTAAACAGGGTCGATTTCCCGACGTTGGGACGACCCACTATCGCTAAAATATTTGCCATAGAATTTATTGATTTTATTGGTTTCCGGAAGCCTTGCATCCAGAAGCCTGTTATTATTTGCAATTACATTCGCCTCCGCAATCATCGCAACCACCTTTGCAGCCACCACAGCCACCACCGCAGCCA
>JAFZGC010000131.1 GCA_017555595.1 Paludibacteraceae bacterium
ATTCGTTGCTGAAGAAGTGGTTACTATTGGGACGATTATAGCCTTAGTGGTAAAAGATTTCTCCTCACCATATGCAGTACCCTTTTCGTTTACAGCATAAGCGCGTACATAGTATGTCACACCATCCTGCAAATCGGTCAAATTGCAACTAAATATTCCTTTTCCGCTACCGCAAACTACTTTGTTATTCTCTACTGTAGGGTTTGGAGTGGTACTATACACTACACCACGCTCAGTTACCACTGCATTGCTTTCGTCAGTAACCTCTCCAACGATAGTAGCAGACGAAATAGTAATGTTTGTCACCGAATTCGTTCGCACTGCTGGTAGAACGATCTCCAGAGTTTTAAATGATAACACTTTACCATAGATAGTACCATAACTATTTCTTGCATATGCACGAACATAGTATTGCGTATTATCCTTTAGATCTATAAGCTCACAAGCAAACTTTCCCAATTTTGCTTTTTCTGCTAAGGAACAAGATACATTACTCTCAAAATCACTTGTGGTGCACCATTCTACTCCGGCTTCTTTGATCGTTGGATTACCATCCGATGATATAATTCCGCCACATTGGGCTGTAGTAGCAGCGACAGAACTAACCTCTTGGGTTTCGACAGTGGTTGTATATGCCATCTCGTCCTTCTCGCAGGAAACTGCAAGAAGCAGCACAATCAGTAAGTAATATAAATAATTTCTTTTCATATACATCCAAAATTAAAAGCAGTAACCCAATCCAAGTTTTGCCTCGTAGTACATATTCGAAAAATCCGTGATACTTGACACGCCCAATGAAATAGCAAATCCCTTGATATTTCCCATCAAACCTGCTTCCCAGTGCATGCCATGATAGATTGTATTAGCAGTACGCCACGCCACCCATTCGTGTTCGGTGGTTTCGTAGAACAATCCGCGATAGCCATAACCTACACCAGCATAAAGATACATAGGTATATGTAAACGAACAAGTGCACCTGCGGTTGCAGATATGCGGGTAGATGTATGTTTTCCAGAATAGAATGGATACTCACCATCAATTGCACCATTTGCGGAGGCATAGTGATCAGCATGGAAGCGTACGGATGGATTCATCATGGCGCTGACATAAAAACCATACTGCTTTACACGAGCATAGGTGATACCAAACGCATATTCAGGATATAATGCATATGCACCATTTACCATAACAAAATTACTCCACGGGTAAGCAGCAATACGCTCTTTTCTAGCAATTTTTAGGCTATCCTGATGTGCTTTTTTTATCGCTTGCATTTCAAGACGCTTTGCAGTAGCAATACTATCCGCTATTCGTTGCTGTTCAGCCTGCTCGGCAGCCCTCCGCTCTTGTTCTGCTTTTTCTGCAGCTAAACGTTCCTGTTCCAACTGTGCCCATATATCCACATTGCCCTCAGAGGTAGGAGTAGTGGTAATGACAGTACGATCCACCGAGTTCGTATTTACAATTACATTGCGTTCTTGAGCAACAATAGGGTACGATAGAGCAATCAACAAGAGCAATAATATAGACGAAAATACTCTTTTCATTTTGTCAATATTAATCCACTGATGACCTAATTATTTCTTCTTTTTTAAAAGTCCACCAAGTGGATTGGCTTTTTTCTCTCCTGTTTTTTCTTGTGTTGCATTCGCGTGATCAATAATCCATTTATCCGCGTCTGTCACATTACGGAAGTTCTTGTAGGTAGCGGGATAACCTGTCACTACGATTACCAGATTTTTGTTCACATCCGTTGTGATATTGATCGTTGGAGCAACAATCACATCTGCATTATTCGCTTTTGCAGCATTAGCAACAACCACTTCTTTCTCACGGGATGCGAGTGCCTCCACTTCCGCATCGGTTAACTTGGTAATGTTTTGGTTCACACGCTCTGCATAAGTGATACGCTCTGAAGCCACATTCAAATCTGCCACTAGTGGAACAGTGTAAACAGATTGAGAAGGAGAAATAGTTTTGTACTCTGAGTAAGAATAACTCGTTGCTTTAGGAGCAGAACAACTGCAAACAAGTGCCGCAGCACCGAAAAAGAAAATGATTTTTTTCATAATAATTTTTTGTTTAATTGATTTATAATTACACTTTAACTTGCAAGGGTAGTACTTTTTCGTTATGTGGGCAAGAAACGCTTTGGTTCTTGTTGGTTCTTTTGCTATCGGTCACTAAATCCATAAACAACTTTTCCCTATACCTTGAGGTCCTGAGAAACCCCGTATCTCCAAAGAGAAGTTATTCATGGATAATAGTAGGCATATAAAAAAGCGGTCACCTGCTAAATAGTGCTCCGCATTTTGTAAAACAAAAAGCGGGACTGCACTGTTGCTGTTCCGCTATTCGAGGCTCTGGTATTGCCCTTGATTCCGAACAAGCAACACCGAAGCCCACGCCGATATGTACGAATGCACACACCTGTTCTTATTAGGTGTACGGATTTAGATATACATATCCCGAGGACATCAAAATGCTGCAATGTGTTGGAATCAATGAAATTTACCAGATTTCGAATAGCCAAGCACAAAGCGTATTTGACGCCTTTATTATGTCTGCAACCACCCCACCCGAAAGACATAATCCCAAGGCGTGGGCTAATTACGGGTGCAAAGGTACTACATTTTTTTCATTCTTGCAAGTACATACACAAAAAAATCGCCATTCATGTCCGAAAACATAAATGGCGGTAAGGGGATGAAAGTAGAGTAGGTTAGTATTCCTTCTCAGACAAGAGGTTGCGGAGTTGCTCTATATCAGGCAATGCATTGCGCAAGTTGTCAGGCATATCAGCTGCTGTAGTATATGTAGCGACACCCATCGGTTTGCTATAATCCTTGATAACAAACTGGACATAATCCTTGTTGGCAGACTTGCACAAAACAATACCTATGCTTGCTTATTGCTTGATTCGTCAGTCGTAACTGACGAATTTGCATCCAAAAAATCCCATTGCTCATAAAACAATCTTAATAAAAAGCATTTTTTTAATCTATCGCATATTCTTGGCATGATTTTTGTATGTGTATTGATGACAGAATAAACTATTTTTTAACCATAAAAAACAAAAACGAATTATGACAAAGAAATTTATTTGCCCAATATGTGGTTATGTACACGAGGGCGCACCTGCACCAGAGCGTTGTCCACAATGTAAACAAGTTGTAACATGGAAAGAGGTAGAAGAGTCTGCTGGTATCGCATTCGCTTGCGAGCACATCATTGGTGTAGCTAAAGATACTGACGAAGAAATGATTAAAGACCTCAATGCACACTTCATGGGTGAGGCTACCGAGGTTGGTATGTATTTGGCAATGTCGCGCCAAGCTGACCGCGAAGGCTATCCAGAAATCGCAGAGGCATTCAAGCGCTATGCTTGGGAAGAGGCAGAGCACTGCTCTAAGTTTGCAGAATTGCTCGGCGAGGTAGTTTGGAGCACCAAAGAGAACCTCGAAAAACGCATGATGGCTGAGGCAGGTGCTTGCGACGATAAGTTGCGCATCGCTAAACGCGCAAAAGCTATGGACTGGGATGCTATCCATGATACCGTACACGAAATGGCTAAAGATGAAGCTCGTCACGGAAAAGGATTTGAGGGCTTGTACAATCGCTATTTCAAGAAATAAGATTGCAGACCGCTGCGCTGTAGATTGCCCTACGGGTTGTAGATCGCTGCGCTGAAGATAGTAGAAAAAACTCCTTCCCTTAATTGAGGGGAGGAGTTTTTTTATAGATACGGATTATACATTTTTTCGTGGGCAATCGTAGTAGGGTAGCCATGTCCAGGATACACCTGCGTGTCTTCGGGCAATAGGACTAACTTTTTCAACGATTGAATCAATGTAGCCATGTCGCCACCAGGGAGGTCGGTTCTGCCAATAGACTCTTGAAAAAGCGTGTCACCCGTAAAGAGCATTTTATCTGCTGACAGGTGATAACATACACAATCTTCCTTGTGTCCGGGGGTGGCAATCACCTCTATATGCCAATCCGTTTGAGGCAATGTCAATAAGCCCTCGTTGGGCTGAATGATAGGAGTAAGGTTGTAGGTTTGTTGCAAGAACTCAATGCCACACACATGGTCAGGGTGCGTATGTGTGATGAGCAGGGCTATAGGACATAGATTCTGCTTCGTTATGTAGTCCACAAAACGCTCTTGCTCTTTTGTGTCGTACATACCTGCATCAATGATGACTGCTTGCCCCGTCTCATTGGAGAGTACATAAGTACATTCGCGATAAGGATTGAAATAAAAAGTCTTTAGGGTCATAGTGGCAGATAGACTACGGATTTTTCTTTGTACCAATCGCCTGCGAAGATTTGGGATATATCCGTGATTTCCACATACTTGCGGTAGGGTTGTGTTTCCCCTTGCAGGTTGCCACCTTTGAGCACCATCAATCCGTTGGGCATGGCGTTCTGATGCTTATGACTGATGTTTTTCTGTACGAGTTTTACCAAATCGGGTAGGGGCATGACTGCACGACTAATGACAAAGTCAAATTTTCCCCGTTCCATTTCAGCTCGTTCTTGAATGCATGTGACATTGGGTAGTTGAATGGCTTTGGCTATTTCAGATGCAACCCGAATTTTCTTGCCGATGCTATCAATAAGCGTGAACTGACATTCAGGAAACAATATTGCCAATGGAATGCCTGGGAATCCACCGCCAGTTCCTACATCGAGTAGGGTAGTGCCTGGTTGGAAATGCAATACCTTGGCTATAGCCAAAGAGTGCAGGATATGATGTGGGTATAGGTTATCTATGTCCTTGCGTGAAATGACATTGATCTTTGCATTCCACTCACGGTACAATGCTCCTAATGCCAAGAACTGTTGCACTTGCAGAGGAGTTAAGGGAAAATACTCCCTAACTGCCTCTACACCTGCAATATCCAGTTGATTAATAGCTTCAGTCATATATCCAGCCTTTAACCTCTAACCTTTAACCTATATTGGTAAATACATTTTGTACATCCTCGTCTTCTTCGATGCGGTCGATGAGTTTTTGTACGCTCTCCATCTCCTCATCGCTGAGGGTCTTGGTGTCATTAGGAATACGCACAAACTCGCAAGACTGAATCTCGAATCCATTGTCCTCAAGGTATTTTTGCATTTGTGAGTATTGGTTGAAGTCACCATAGATAACGATAGTGCCTTCTTCCTCATCGTGACCGAGTTCTTCCACACCAAAGTCAATCAATTCCAACTCCAGTTCATCCAAGTCGATACCTTCTTTTGCAGAAACGGTAAAGCAAGCCTTGCGGTCAAAAAGGAATTGTAAGCAACCTTGTGTGCCAAGACTACCACCGTGTTTGGTGAAGTAACTGCGGATATTTGCTACAGTACGCATGTTGTTGTCGGTGGCTGTCTCTACAAAGATAGCCACACCGTGAGGACCATATCCTTCATAGCAGATCTCCTTGTAACCTTCAGAAGATTTGTCAGTAGCTTTCTTGATAGCGCGCTCAATATTGTCTTTTGGCATGTTCTCTTTCTTACACTGTTGCATCAGTGTACGAAGACGAGGGTTGCTGTCAGGATCTGGACCACCATCGCGCGCTGCCATGGTAATTTCTTTGCCTAACTTTGTAAATACTCGGGCCATGTGACCCCAACGTTTCATTTTAGTTGCTTTGCGATATTCAAACGCTCTTCCCATAAGATTTTTGTTATAGTAGATTAATAATTATTTTTTATTCATGATTAACATACGTTATTTCTTCGAAAGTAATGTTGAATTCTACTCTTCGATTTTGTGTACGACCTTCTTTGGTGCTATTATCAGCAATTGGTCGATCAGGCCCGTATCCGTGTGCTGTCATACGGTCTGCGGATACACCATGTTTGATTAAATAGTCGCGAACCGCTTGAGCACGTTTTGTAGATAACTCCACATTATACTGGTAATTACCAACGTTATCGGTGTGCCCTTGTACCTCTATGATATAAGTTGGATTTTCAATAAACAATTGGGCTATTTGATCAAGAATTGCATAAGAAATAGGTTTGATAGTAGCCTTACCATTTTCGAATTGGATGCCTTGCATAGCTTTTGTTAAAATAGTACGTACTTCTCGTTTAATCTCAGGACAACCTGATGAACCTTTTTCTCCTGGTATTGTTGGACACAAGTCCTCATAATCATATACACCATCTCCGTCGGTATCCAATGTGCAACCAACTTTATCTACGTGGTTACGAGCAATGGCAGGAGTATTTGGACATTGATCCAAATAGTCCACAATGCCATCTCTATCAGAGTCAATAGGGCAACCGTATTGATCAACCTTTCCGTATGCCTCTATTGGAGTATTTGGACATTGATCCATATAATCAGGTACATCATCGCCATCAGAATCTAACGGACAACCATATTCGTCCAAATATGCATATGCAGCAGCTGGAGTACCTGGACATAAATCTATATAATCATCTACGCCATCTCCGTCTGTATCTGTGATACAACCTTTTTCATCAACATAGTTGCGTGCTTCTGGAGTTGTGTTAGGACATTGATCCATATAGTCATACACACCATCCAAATCACTATCAATAGGGCAACCTA
>JAFZGC010000132.1 GCA_017555595.1 Paludibacteraceae bacterium
ACCGATGATCTCACGGATTTTAGCTGCTTGGTCATCCGTCCAATCTTGCACCTTGATGCTTGGGTCTACGCCTGCCTCTGCCAAGATTTTCTTTGCGCTTGAACGACCTATTCCGTAGATGTAAGTCAATCCGACTTCGCCACACTTATTTTGTGGCAGATCTACACCGACAATTCTTATAGCCATAATTATTTACTTTAAGGATATTGATTAAATGGTTTACCTCGATGAAATGCTTATCCTTGACGCATTTTCATTTTGGGTTCTTTTTTGTTAATTACATACAAGCGACCTTTGCGGCGTACGAGTTTGCAATCCGCGTTGCGCTTCTTTACAGATGCTCTAACTTTCATTTTTAATAGAGTTTTAGAGTGTTAATTATAAGGGTTTCGTACCTTTTATTTATAACGGAACGAAATACGTCCTTTGGTGAGGTCATATGGACTCATCTCCACCTTCACACGGTCACCAGGAAGAATCTTGATGTAATGCTGACGCATCTTACCAGAGATATGGGCGATGATGACATGACCACTTTCGAGTTGAACTCGGAACATAGCGTTGGACAAGGCCTCGGTTACAGTTCCGTCTACTTCAATTGCATCTTGTTTTGCCATAAATATACAGTGGTTTAATTAAATAAAACGATCTCCTAAGACTTGCTGAATATAGTCGAAAGTGGAGAGTATCTCTGCCTTGCCATTGCGCACGCATACGCTGTGCTCATAGTGCGCAGCAGGTTTGCGATCAATGGTGCGAGCTGTCCAAGCATCCTCTTCGAGAATCACTTGGCGACGACCAAGGCAAATCATGGGTTCAATAGCAAGTACCATACCCGATTTGAGTACCAGTCCATTGCCACGACGACCATAGTTACACACCTCTGGTTCCTCATGCATATCACGACCTATGCCATGTCCCACAAACTCACGAACAACGGAATATCCGCTTTTCTCGCAGTGGTTTTGAATGGCGAAGCCTATATCTCCTAATCGACGACCAGTAATAGCCTGCTCGATGCCAAGATAAAGTGCCTCTTTAGTTGTGCGCATGAGTTGCAGTGTTTCTTCTGCTACTTCACCCACAGGGAATGTGTATGCAGAATCTGCGTGCATGCCTCCCAGTTCTACCACAGTATCAATAGATACAATATCGCCATCCTTGAGAATAACCTTGTTGGAAGGGATACCATGTACCACTTGCTCATTAACTGAAGTACAAAGTGTAGCAGGGAATCCCTCGTAGCCGAGGCAAGAGGGTTTGCCACCGTTGTCGCAGATGAACTCATATGCAATCTTATCGAGTTGTGCTGTAGTAACACCTGGTCGGATCACCTTGGCGATTTCCGCCAAGGTGCGTCCGAGCAAGTCGTTACTGCGGCGCAGCAGCTCAATTTCTTCTTCAGTCTTGAGGTAGATCATTTCTTATTAATATGCCATTGCGCCTGAGCGTCCCTTGATGCGCATGCCAGACTCAAAGAATCCGTCATAGTGACGCATGAGAAGGTGACTCTCAATTTGTTGTAGCGTATCCAAGATTACACCTACCATGATGAGCAACGAAGTACCGCCAAAGAACTGCGCAAAGCCCATGCTCACACCAAAGAGGCGAGCGAAAGCTGGCAGAATGGCAATAATTGCAAGGAGAACTGATCCTGGCAATGTGATGCGCGACATGATAGTATCAATATACTCAGCTGTCTTTTTACCTGGTTTAACGCCAGGGATGAAGCCATTATTGAGTTTGAGGTTTTCAGCCATTTGTACAGGGTTGATAATAATCGCAGTGTAGAAATAGGTGAAAACGATGATCAACAAAGCAAATACAGCATTATACCAAACTCCATCGTTGTTCATGAATGCGCGTGTGAAAGCACTTGCGCTATCTGCATTAGAGAAACCAGCCAATGCGATTGGAATAAACATGATTGCTTGCGCAAAGATGATTGGCATCACGTTAGCTGAGTTCACCTTCAATGGGATATATTGGCGAACACCACCGTATTGCTTGTTACCTACCATACGTTTTGCATATTGTACTGGGATACGACGTGTACCTTGTACGAGCAAGATTGCAAATGCGAAAACGAAGAGAAGGATAACGATCTCAAGGAGGAACACGATCAATCCACCACCTGCGTCGTTAAGACGTGATGAGAACTCTTGGATGAGAGCAGCTGGGAAACGAGCGATGATACCGATAAGAATGATAAAGGAAATACCATTACCAAGACCACGATCGGTGATACGCTCACCCAACCACATCACGAACATAGAGCCCGCACACAAAAGGATGGTAGATGAGATAGTGAACCAATTGAGTCCAACATCAGGCATTTGACCTGATTGAGCCATTTGCACTGAAAGGTTTACCAAGTAACTTGGACCTTGGAAGAGCAAGATAGCCACGGTCAAATAGCGAGTGATTTGGTTCATCTTCTGACGGCCAGATTCGCCCTCTTTTTGCATCTTTTGGAAGTAAGGCACTGCGATAGTGAGCAGTTGGATTACGATAGATGCAGAGATGTATGGCATGATACCCAATGCGAAAATAGACGCATTAGAGAACGCACCACCAGAGAACATATCGAGAAGAGCCATCAGACCTCCAGCTGTTTGAGCGCGCAACGCGGTCAATGCTGTAGGATCAATACCTGGAAGTACCACGAATGATCCGAAACGGTAGATGAGCACAAACAAAAGTGTGGTCAACAGACGGTTGCGGAGATCCTCGATCTTCCAGATATTTTTGATTATCTCAATAAACTTACGCATACTAATTAGATTTTGTTGATAGTACCACCAGCAGCTGTGATAGCAGCCTCTGCTGATTTACTGAAAGCGTTAGCTTCTACAGTGAGTTTTGCAGTCAAAGTACCATTGCCCAAGATCTTAACGAGTTGAGTCTTGTTGATAAAACCAGCCTCGTGCAATTCGATAAGACCGATTTTCTCCAAGCCCTTAGCCTCAGCAAGTGCTTGCAAAGTAGCAAGGTTGATAGCTTTGTACTCAACGCGGTTGATGTTCTTGAAGCCGAACTTAGGCAAACGACGTTGCATAGGCATCTGACCACCCTCGAAACCAATCTTCTTTGAGTAACCAGAACGTGACTTAGCACCTTTGTGACCGCGTGTAGAAGTTCCACCAAGACCAGAACCTGGACCACGTCCGATTCGTTTAGCGGTCTTTACAGAACCAGCAGCTGGCGTTAAATTATTTAATTCCATAATGCTACAAATTAATTTAATTAGTCAATTACTTTTACCAAGTGTTTAATTTTGTTTACCATACCGAGGATAGCAGGAGTAGCCTCATGCTCAACGATGGCATTCATCTTGCGAAGACCAAGAGCCAACATTGTATCCTTTTGCACTTGTGGGCAGCCGATTGTGCTGCGTACTTTTTGAATTTTAATAGTTGCCATGATTTTCACAAATTATTATCCGTTAAACACAGTAGAAAGGCTTACGCCACGGTTTTGAGCTACAGTACGTGCATCACGCATTTCTGCAAGCGCAGCAATAGTAGCCTTAACGAGGTTGTGAGGGTTAGAAGAACCTTTAGATTTAGCCAACACGTCGGTTACACCAACTGACTCCAACACGGCACGCATAGCACCACCGGCTTTTACTCCAGTACCGTGAGAAGCAGGTTGGAGATAAACGCGTGCACCACCAAACTTAGCCTCTTGCTCGTGAGGAACTGTACCCTTGAGCACAGGAACTTGGATAAGGTTTTTCTTAGCAGCCTCAGTACCTTTAGCAATAGCAGCGGTAACTTCACCTGCTTTGCCAAGGCCCCAGCCTACGATACCAGCCTCATTTCCCACAACAACGATGGCTGCAAATGTGAATGTACGTCCACCCTTAGTAACCTTAGTTACGCGGTTGACAGCAACAAGGCGCTCCTTGAGCTCCAAGTCTTGGGTTGATTTTACTCGATTCATAACAGTCTCTTTGTTTATTAGAAATTGAGACCTGCCTCGCGGGCAGCGTCTGCCAATGATTTAACTCGACCATGATAGAGGTAGCCGTTACGATCAAATACAACAGCCTCTACGCCTGCAGCCTTAGCAGCCTCAGCGATGAGTTTGCCGACTTGAGCAGCTTTCTCAGTTTTGGTCATTTTATCTTTAATAGCGAGCGAAGATGCAGAAGCAAGAGTCTTGCCTTGCAAATCGTCGATTACTTGAGCGTAAATTTGGCTGTTACTACGGAATACAGTCAGACGAGGACGCTCAGCGGTACCCGAAACTTTAGTACGGATAGATGCTTTAATTTTAAGTCTTCTTGCAATTTTCTGATTCATAACTTATTCCTTTCTAATTATTTACCAGCCGATTTACCAGCTTTACGACGAACAACTTCACCTTGGAACTTAACACCTTTACCTTTGTAAGGCTCTGGTTTGCGGAACGAGCGAATCTTAGCACATACTTGGCCAATGAGTTGCTTGTCTGCAGATTCCAAAATCACGAGTGGGTTTTGGTTACGCTCAGACTTGGTCTCTACCTTAACCTCTTTAGGGAGTTGGAGGTAGATTGGGTGGGTATAACCGAGAGCAAAGTTGAGAGTATTTTGCATACCCGCAGCCATCTCAACGCGGTAACCTACACCGACGAGTTCGAGCACTTTCTTATAACCCTCGCTAACACCTACAACCATATTGTTGATGAGTGCGCGATAGAGACCGTGCATTGCACGATTTTCCTTCTCATCATTTGGACGAGAAACACGGCAAACACCGTCTTCCACTGCCACATTGATGTTTGGATTAACTTGTTGTTGAAGTTCACCTTTAGGACCTTTTACAGTCACAAGGTTCTCAGGGCTAACTGTTACAGTTACACCTGCAGGAATAGCGATAGGCAATTTACCAATTCTTGACATAGCAGTTCCTCCTTAATTAATAGATGTAACAAATAACCTCGCCACCCAACTTCATACCAAGAGCCTCTTTGTTGGTCATCACACCCTTAGATGTAGAAAGGATAGCGATTCCGAGACCATTCAATACGCGTGGCATCTCGCGATAGCCAACGTACTGACGAAGACCTGGGGTCGATACACGTTTCAAACTCTTGATGGCGTTAACTTTGTTAACTGGATCATACTTCAAGGCAATCTTGATAGTGCCTTGAGGGCCATCCTCCACGAACTTGTATGAAAGGATATAACCTTTCTCAAACAAGATACGTGTGATCTCTTTCTTCAGATTCGAAGCAGGCACCTCAACTACGCGGTGACCAGCTTTGATTGCATTTCTGAGTCGAGTCAGATAATCTGCGATTGGATCTGTCATAA
>JAFZGC010000133.1 GCA_017555595.1 Paludibacteraceae bacterium
AAGACTATTGAGTACGATCCAAACCGTTCGGCTCGTATCGCACTCTTGTTCTATGCTGATGGCGAAAAACGTTACATTCTTGCACCTAATGGCTTGCAAGTAGGTCAAACAGTAATCTCAGGTCCAGATGTGGCTCCTGAAGTAGGAAATGCTCTCCCAATGGCTAACATGCCTCTTGGTACGCTCATTCACAACATTGAGCTCCGTCCAGGTCAAGGTGCATGCATGGTTCGTTCGGCTGGTGTGTTTGCACAATTGTCTTCTCGCGAGGATAAATATGCAATCATCAAATTGCCTTCAGGCGAATTGCGTAAGGTACTTGCAGCATGTAAGGCTACCGTTGGTGTGGTTGGCAATAGCGACCACGCTTTGGAGAAGAGTGGTAAGGCTGGTCGTAGCCGTTGGTTAGGACGTCGTCCACGCAACCGTGGTGTGGCAATGAACCCAGTAGATCACCCAATGGGTGGTGGTGAAGGCCGCGCATCAGGTGGACACCCACGTTCACGCAAGGGCTTGTTAGCTAAGGGCTACAAGACACGCGCTCCAAAGAACTTGAGCAACCAATACATTATTGAAAGAAGAAAGAAATAACCTATTAAATTAAGAGAAATTATGAGTCGTTCATTGAAAAAAGGACCATTTATCAACGTTAAGTTGGAGAAAAAGGTGTTGGCTATGAATGAGTCTGGCAAGAAAGATGTTGTTAAGACTTGGAGCCGTGCATCTATGATTTCTCCTGATTTCGTAGGTCATACTATCGCAGTTCATAATGGTAACAAGTTCATCCCTGTGTATGTAACCGAGAATATGGTGGGTCACAAGTTGGGCGAGTTCGCTCCTACCCGCACATTCCGTGGTCACTCGGGTAACCGTTAATCCAAGAATCAAATCAAACAACAATTAAATTTTAGAATTCAAAATGGGTGCTAGAAAACATAATGCAGCTGAAGCAATGAAAGAAGCTCGCAAGAGCCAATACTTTGCTAAGCTTAATAACGTTCCTACATCTCCACGCAAAATGCGCCTTGTTGCCGATATGATTCGTGGAATGGAAGTGAACCGTGCACTGGGTGCGTTGCATTTCTCTACTAAAGAGGCATCGCGTGCCCTCGAGAAACTTTTGAAATCTGCTATCGCTAACTGGGAAGTTAAGACTGGTAAGAAAGCAGATCAAGAGACTCTGTATGTAACAAATATCATGGTAGATGGAGGTATGATACTCAAACGTCTGTTGACCGCTCCTCAAGGTCGCGGCTACCGCGTTCGCAAACGCTCTAACCATGTTACTATTTTTGTAGATACTAAGAATACTAACGAAGCTAAGTAATTAAACGAAATGGGACAAAAGATTAATCCAATAGCAAACCGCCTCGGTATTGTACGTGGTTGGGATTCCAACTGGTTTGGCGGTAAAAACTACGGAGATACTATCCTTGAGGATACCAAAATCCGCAAGTACCTGAATGCCCGTTTGGCTGAGGCAAGTATTTCTCGTATCGTTATCGAGCGTACTCTTAAACTTGTAACTGTAACTGTGTGCACCGCTCGCCCTGGTTTTATCATCGGTAAAGGTGGACAAGAGGTTGACAAATTGAAAGAGGAGTTGAAGAAAATCACCAAGCAAGATGTGCAAATCAACATCTTCGAGGTTAAGCGTCCTGAACTTGATGCTACTATCGTAGCTAACAAGATCGCTCGCCAACTCGAGGGTAAGATCGCATACCGCCGTGCTGTGAAGATGGCTATCGCTTCTACTATGCGTATGGGCGCTGAGGGTATCAAAATCCAACTCAGTGGTCGTCTTAACGGTGCTGAAATGGCACGTAGCGAGATGTACAAAGAGGGTCGTACCCCATTGCACACTCTCCGTGCTGACATCGACTATTGCCACGCAGGTGCTCTCACCAAGGTGGGTATGATCGGTGTAAAGGTTTGGATCTGCCGTGGTGAGGTTTATGGCAAGAAAGACCTTGCTCCTAACTTCACACAAAAGCAAGAGAATGGTCGTGGTGGCGATCGCCGTCGTGATGACCGTCGTGGTGGTTTCCGCAGAAACAAAAAACAATAATGTTTAACCGATTTGTAGATTAAAAACAGTTATGTTACAACCAAAGAAAACTAAATTCCGCCGCTGCCAAAAAGGCCGCATCAAAGGCAATGCACAGCGTGGTACTGAGCTCGCATTTGGCTCATTCGGTATCAAGTCACTTGGTACCATCTGGTTGACAGGTCGTCAAATCGAGGCAGCCCGTATCGCAGTAACTCGCTATATGCAACGTCAAGGACAAGTATGGATCCGCGTTTTCCCTGATAAACCAATTACCAAGAAACCATTGGATGTTCGTATGGGTAAAGGTAAAGGTGCTCCAGAAGGATTCGTAGTTCCATTGGCTCCAGGACGCATCATCTTCGAGATCGACGGCGTATCATACGAGGTAGCTAAAGAGGCACTCCGCCTGGCAGCTCAAAAACTTCCTATTACAACCAAATTTGTCGTAAGACGTGATTACGACCCAACCCAAAATGTATAAT
>JAFZGC010000134.1 GCA_017555595.1 Paludibacteraceae bacterium
CATGCGCACTTTCCTACTTCTACTAACAACATTCTTTTCTATTACAAATGTGCCATGAATGACCCGTGATAGGTATTTGTTATGGTTCTTAACAGATGTTTTTAAGGTACTTATAAGTTGCTGGTAACTACCGCAGCAAATATCATGTGATACATCCGCCTTGACTACGATTGAATTTTGTAGTACACTTGGGACATCGATATGACAGATAGCTAGCTTATTGATGTTCTCTAAACATATTTCTATCGTATCTTTGTTAATAAGCAAAGGGTATTTATCTTCTAATATCTTGCCCGAAAACTCAATGACTAATTCATGCTCTATCAAGTCTTTTTCAATGTATAGAAGATAAGGACATTGTTGCTCGTATCTATATTCTACTATCTGACCATTTTTAATGATTGTTGTAAATATATCTTCATTGATATTGGTTATATATTTTTCATTTACTACTATTTTTAACTTATCTAATTTTATCACTTTTTTCAATATATCTATCTCCTTATTTTTCCATTGATCCTCCTTGAAAAACCGAAAACCTAACCTTGTTAAGTGGTTTACTTGCCCAAAAATTCATCCATGCTCAATTCGGTAGGCTTATGGGGTATCTGTGACCAATACTTGCGCATTGCTTGACTTATGTGTTGCTTGTGTTGGTCTGATTTTGATTTGCCTGTTGTGCTTCGGCTGATTTTGTCTTTAGTTTCTTGTTCTAACTCTCTATATTGTCTTTTCATTGTATTATACCAAGCGTTTATTTTGCTTGCTCCTATAATAAATATAGTAATAGCAGTAAAAAAGTCAAGTGTAGTAGAAAAATATGTAGCAAAAAAATAAGGTTGTCCTATTCGTAAAGGACAACCCATGCACTTTTCACACCTACTATACGGGGTAATTCATTCGGGACGTGACGTTGCGCAATCCCAATGATAATGCCTGTTTGCAGGGAGGGAGTAGTGTTAATCTCCGGATTATATACTCCAATAAAGGAGGTGCAGAAATGAGGAATTTATTTAACCAATTACTATAATATTGTAACAATTACTGCAAGAACTGAAATTAAAATTGCTATTATTGATAATACCCTGCTTTGTTTTGCAGAAAGCAAATTTGCATATATTTGATGATAAGTTTGTTCTTGATATGCCATTTCGCCTTTTTCTGTTACCTCTAACATTATTATATTTCTGTCATCTTCTGCGAATGGTACCACTTTCACCAATTTCATGATTTTCATATCTGCTAACCACGTATCAAAAATTAGAATAGGTCTATTCTTCATTGATATGGTCATTTTATTATTGATTCTTTGAAATAAGAATGCAGAAGAAACCTTATCTTCGTTTTCAAAATGCTTACGAAATATTAATTCATCGAGCACTAAACATATAAACATATATTTATCAATGAGTTCACACAAGTTGGATTTATCCAAAACCAACATCTCTGAAATTTTATTACCATGTCGTTTCATTTGAGTGCAGTTGTATTATATGTTTTATTGTAAAAGCTTTTTCTTTTGCAATTCATACTCTTCTTGGGTTAAGATACCTAACTTTTGTAGTTCAGATAACTTTAATAATTCGTCAGATATGGATAACTTAGAGTTTGTTTTGTCAGTTACTATATGTTTGTTACTTTCATCAATGATTACTGAAAAAACATCCATGATGTCATTCGCTTTATGCAAAAATGCTGGATATAATGTCGTCTTGTCATCTATCTTATCACATGTCCCCTTAAGGTAAACAACAAAGCCAACTTTAGGTTTAGAAATATCCCTCAAGTGCAAATAAAGAGATATACCTATTACATCTTCGTTTATTTCTGTGTTAGAAGAAAGTCCTCCTATCACGGCTCCTACACTGCCACCTAATGCTCCTCCAACGAGAGCCCCTCCAATTGTTCCACCCACTGATTTTGATAAGTAAGTTTTATTGTTTTTTGTTAATTCGACACTTATAATATCATCAAAAGTAAAAAAGTGTTTTTCTATTTCTTTCGGGAACCAATGAAGAGTAATAACATTTCTATTTAGACTATCAATAAGTATCTTAAAATTATCAGCTGGTCCTGTTATTACTTTTGACAACTTGAAATTAGGGTGTTGCTGTAATGTATTAGCAACCTCATTACGAAGTTCTTTCTTCATCTCCTCATGCTGATTGGAATCTTTAACGGACATATTTATCCATACTACGATTATTGCGATAGCGATTGCTATGCATAATAAGATAAACCATAGTTCAATATCTCCATTGTCATCAATGGACGCTCCTGCGAGCAATGCATACAGCACTAAAACTAAACTTGCACCTAATGTTCTAAAATTTTTCATGTCTTATATCAATTAAAATTGAAACTATTATCGGAATAACATAAACAACAATATCTAATATGTCAAATGTTCCTGGGACAACTTTACTTAATTGTAAAATTTCTACTAAAGTGAGGCATAATGGCAATGAGTATATCCACAATATTCTGTTAATACCTCGTGTATCCATCATAATTAATTGCATTAGAATTATATATGATATAGTCCATAATCCTGCAGGCATATTATAAATTAGAAATTCCAATTTTTCGACATTATGCAAACAATACTTTGTTGTATCTAACCATTCCATTATTTGACTTGGAATGTAACTAAACATATATAATGTACGTGGACGAAAAATAAGATAGATTGCTCCTCCTGTAAACAAACATAGAGTTGAAATACAAATCAATAATATTTTATGTCTAACGATACTTGTCATAAACGTATTATACAAAATAAAAGCGTGAACTTTCGTTCGTTCATTTGATTTGCTGAGGTCTTCGACTACCTTATTTACTCAAATTTACGCACAGAAAACTCACGCGATTACGTGAGCGTGCATAAACCTTGCTTGAGTAAATAATGATTGTTAAAAGGGTCGAAGTTTCAACAAATCAAGTTGGCTTATAACGCTATACTTATATGTCATGCACCGCCTTTACGGTGCTGGTTGTTCATAGGCAATAATTAAATTTGTTATTTCGATTGCAAAGGTACAATAATATTTCAAAATATGCAAGAAAAATTACTAAAAACTTGTAAAATTGGTATGAATTATAAATGAGGACTTTTCTTCTCGGCAAATTCATAGACCTTTAATAAGTCTTCGACAAAAGTGTTCGAGAATTGGATAGAACTCTCGACTGAATAAAGAAATAACCACCTAATTTTTAGGTGGTTATTTCTTTATTTTCTATGTTGTTTCTCTGTATTATGTGATATTGCGTATAGGTTTTAATTCTTAGTTATATATACGCTTGAGTGCGAAGAAATGATAGCAGTTCTGCCATAGAATCAAACACACAATCGGCTTGAGAAAGGTCCTCGCGTGTAAGAATACCCGTATTCACCGCATATACGGTCAGTCCTGCTGCTTTGCCAGAACGAATACCAAGCGGAGCATTTTCAATCACTACGCACTGCTCTTTCGATAATCCACTACGCTCCCATGCCTTCAAATATGGCTCTGGATCAGGCTTACCATGCGTGACATCAAAAGCGGTAATCATACGCTGATTATCAAAAATATTCGGAAACATCGAATGCAAACTATCTATCAGCGTGCGCTGACCGCTACCCGTTACGACCCAAATCTGATGTCCGCAAGATTGTACATGTTTCAAAACCTCCGCTACATCGGGAATGGCTTTTGCTTCGCCCAAACGATGAAAATAGGCGGATTTCTCTGAGTAGATTTGCGTGATTTCATCGGGTGTAGCATCGCGATTGCGCGCCTTCCACATCGCCTCACGAATCACCGATTCGCCTGTACGACCCTCGTTGATATAACAATCGCGGGCAGTGAACGAAAGCCCATGTGCCTTCATCACCTCTTCCCACGCAATAGCATGATTGGGCATGGAGTCGAACAATACCCCATCCATGTCAAAGAAATAGGCTTTCTGATCTGTCATAATCTATTCCTTAAAGAATTTACCCATAAGTGCGCCTACTTGCACAATATACATGCCTGCAGGTAATGCTTGTACAGACAATGTAGTTACTGCTCCTTCAACGGCTTTCTGCATGACAACATTACCATTCAGGTCATAAACACAGATAACCTTTTCTGTATCTGCCTCGTTCATAAACACATTCAAATACGCGTCCGCAGGGTTAGGGTAGAGCATCAATGCCAATGGAGCAGCGATATTCTCAATGCTGGTATCTTTCTCGTCCTTGAAGCTGATAGGTTGAGTACATGTTTCACCATACATGTTTGTGATGTACGCGCGCACATACGAACCTTGATAACCTTTGTAGCAGAATGTATTACCTATACCCACTACAGTACTACGAGCAGAAGACGCTGCGCTTGAAGTCTTGTCGGTGGCGTAAATCCAATGTACCAATCCATTAGCTTCAATACTGATTGTTTTGCTATTCTCGTCCACGCTGATAGCACTAATGCGAGGTGCTTTCCCCTCACCCGAACCTTTGGGCTCGTAGCAGAAATAGCTCTCACCCTTACGCATTGCATCTTTAAGCTCTTCAGTGGTAAGTTCTTCCATCAACATATAATTATAATTACGGAATAACTGCTCGTTGTTGTGGGTATCATCGCCGGAGTAACCAAACACATTGCGCTCAGGCATGGTGCGTTGCAGTATCTGATCCCATAGCACGCGGTCATTGGCACGGCGGTCGCCTTGGTTATAAACCTCCAAGCCAACGATAGATGGGAATGTTTGGAAGTTGTTGGCATGCCATCCGGGACCGTCTTTTTGTGTTTCGCTATAGGTATTGTCAATACTCCAATACTGTCCAGGGTGATTGATAATCTGCATGCCACCTAAAGCATAGGTGTAAGCGTATGATTCTTGCAACGAAGCAAACTCCTGACCTTGGCGACCAGTGAAGAAATCGTTGTGGTGGTTGAATTGTCCGCCTGTTCGCTCACTCCAGCTGTTGGTGTTGTCTTTGCTGAGCTCATTGCTTGGCACTGCCAACATACCCAACGCCTCTGCATCGCGGGCAGGCACTCCGCTCATGAATTGTGGGAACAAGTTCCATGGGTAACTGCAATAATCGTGGTCTGAAAGCGCCAAAATCTTATACCCAGCGGCGTGGTATTTATCTACCACATTGGCGGTCGTGAACTCCTCTATCGGATCGTTGGATTGGGTCGTATGGGTATGCATGTTGCTCTTGTAGTGGTTCACAGTTTCCCAATCAATATCTTTGTATGGGTTCTGATATACCACAGGGGTTATGGTCTGCCCATCTACTACTTTTACAAATACCATGCGGTGTGCTTTGGTGGTTGTACCATTGAGCTCAATATCCAAATAGAAACCATAGATACCACTTTCTGGCGATGAAATCGTATAAAACTCTTCACCATCACTACCTTTTGAGAGAGTGATTGGCGATGAAGATTGGTTGTTATGGTTCATGCGGAAACTCACATTGTAGCCATTCCTATTAGTAATTTTTACAGACATCTTCACAGGCGTGCCAGGGTGTACCACTGCAGGCTCTACTTTGAAGTATTCTAAGTCAATATCCGAACTACCCCAAGCTGTTTCTTCCACCGTCAGTTTGTTAGTGAGATAGGAGTAGGTTACTTTTGCTTTTAAGCAGTTGTCTGATACAGTTGCGTTTACCAATTCGCCCATATCGCTACCCGAGTTCACGCTACCATAATGTACGGAGATTACTTTACTCTCTGTCAGACTTACCTCTGCACTCACCTCGTAGTTGCTTCCTACATTCATCTTTACACCATTGGCTGTAAAGTTCGTCGCTGAAGCGGCTGATTGCTCATAAGTACCATCAGCAAACACCGCCACTCGCTGCCATGAGGTAGTGCTGCGGCTACTCTTAAAACCTATATCTTTTGGCGATGTCATCAGCAGTTCGCCATCGCAGTTGCTACCGCTGTTGAGGTTCCAGTAGTAGGAGTACTTCTTGCTATCTACAGGAATCTCCTTGACTAATAGTTGTGCGGTAGTAGGTGTATTTCCGTCCTTGTAGAACGAACCTTTTTGCGTAGGCGTGCCCTCGCAAGTGAGTGTGGTAGTACCCTCGCCCTTCATGAAATACCATGTGTTGGCTGCGTAGTCAACTATTGAGTGTTTATTACTAATTGCTTTGGCTCCTGTGGTAGGTAACGCAATAGGAATTCCTAATAATGTCTCTTCGAACATTGTTCCCCAAGTGCGATCATCGTGTTCGCCTTCAATCTTGTAAACATGTGCAAAGGAAACAGTGTTGTTAATCCAATCTTGGTAATATGCTATCTCATCGGTTATCCAATTGCTATCCGCAGAAGTTTCTACGAAGAGGAAGTAAGTGCTGGTATTGGTATATGTAGGAGTAATTTGTCCGATGAAATCGCGTAATTCTGCACGATTGTACCAAAAAGCAGGTGAGAACATCACACATCTTCCGAATAAGTGGGGGTGCTTCATTGTGGCGTAAAAAGCAAAGAGTCCTGCTACATCGGCGCCCATGATAACGCAGTCTGATTGTTTCGATGAAATCGCGTATTTCTGTTCAAACGCAGGCTTAAACTCCTCTACAAACCCTTTCAAGAATGTGTCTGCTTTGCCTGTACCCATATACTCCTCGTTTGCCCAAGGAGTAAATTCTGGCAGTTGGGCATAGATAACCACGATAAATCCAGGCTCGTCGCCGCGTTTCTCCAATTCAGCCACCGTTTCTGCAACGCCCCATGAGTCGGAGTAGAGAATACGATCACCCATCTCGGCATCATCGCCTGCTTTGCGATAGCGTTGATGACGACCGAACATGTAGGTTACATTATATTCTTTCGAAGAATCGTAGTTGCTTGGAAGGAGAATCTGTACGGGGTATTCTTTGCCAGCAAATGTCCAGTTCTCTACGATTCCAACAGGATTATAGGTATTGCGCCAACGGGCTACCACATCTGGATTGCCTACTGTTTGGCGGTTACTGACTTCACCATCTGAAGCGGTGACTTCCACATATTTCCAGTCAGGACCGCAGATGTATTTGTATCCTTCCGATGCACTAATATCGGCAGCCGTGATGCCTGCGATAGTTACGGTGAATTGGTCTTTATCTGCCACTTTGTTCATAGGCACGGCAGCCCCTGCTGCCCAACTGCTGAGTTCAGGCAAAGCACCTACTACATAACAATACTTGGTTCCACTGGGCACATTCACGGTGAAAGTAACATCGGCTTTTGCCAGATAGATTGCACCAAAAATGCCAATCAAAAGGATAGAGAATAGTTTTTTCATAGGTATAAGTGTTTGAAATATTTATACTAAGAATAACTCTTGAGGATAATCTATCTGTGTGAGGAATAGTCCTTCGGCAGGGGCAGAGTCGCCTGCAGCACAACGGTTGTGCTTCGTGATGACCTCTGCAAACTGCTCTTTGGTCATCTTGCCACGACCTACCTCAAACAATGTACCCACCACCGCACGCACCATATTGCGCAAGAAACGGTCAGCAGCAATCGTAAACACCGCATGCCCGTTGCCCAGTTCTTTCCATTCTGCTCGTGTGAGGTCGCAAATAGTGGTTTTGACATCGGTATTCGTGCGGCAGAAAGAGGCGAAATCCTGTTTCCCAATGAGCAACTGAGCCGCGTCGTTCATTGCCTCAAAGTCCAACCCTGGACGCACACGCGTGGCTTGCAGGCAAAGGAAAGGGTCTTTGTGATCCACTACATGATATTCATAAGTTCGGCGCACAGCAGAGAAACGCGCATGCGCATCGTCCGTCACAGGATAGAGGTCAAAAATAGCGATGGAATCGGGCAAAATGCCGTTGAGGCGGAAACATATATGACCGGTATCTGGAATCTGGGTGCCCACATCAAAATGCGCATACATCTCACGAGCATGCACCCCCGCATCGGTACGACCAGCAAAAGTGAGAGGAATCTCCTCACGGAAAATCATAGCCAATGCTTTTTCCATTGTCTCTTGAACAGTTATTCCATTAGGCTGCCGTTGCGAGCCATGAAAAGCTGTGCCGTCGTATGCAAATCGAATAAAATAACGCATAATTCTTGCCTCTAACCTTTAACCTCTAACCTTTCGCCTTTAACCTTTCGCCTAACGAATGCACCTGCTGATTGATTTCGGGCGAGAGTTTCTTAAACCATGCCACAGCACAACCGCTGCCCAGTAGCACAACGGTTCGAAGAATACTACTAATCCATATATTATTGATTGGCAAGTACTCCTGCCAAAGGAAATTCAAACAGAGTATCACCACTATCAGCAACAGAATCTTCAGGTGCTGAAGTGTGAAAGTGGATGTTTTTAGTGTAAATCGTACTGTCAGGACAATCAATACGAAATAGACAGCATACGATATCAGATTGCTCACTGCCGCTCCATTCATGCCCCAATGGGGGATAAGCATATTGTTAAGCAAGATGGATAGAGTGGTTAGAATAAACGAAAACAATAACGAAAAGGCATAGTAGCGCGAATAGTTCAGTGCAGATGAGGCGAAAGAACACACGGCAATAATGAGTTGGCTGGTGCCTAACATCAGCACCACTTGGCGAGCTGTAGCATAGGTTTCGCCGTTAGGAAGGATATGGAAAATCAAATCTATATTCAGCCATATAGCGCAGAGAATCATGCCACCAATGAGCAACAGCGTACTGCTGACTTGCTGCATGAGATGAGCAGTCTCGCACTGGTTGTTCTCCTTGATAGCCGTTGCCAACTGCGGCGAAGCAATGGCCACCACCGAGCGATACGGGATGCTAACCATCACAGCGATATAGGTAGCAATGGCGAAGATACCCGTGGAATTTAGTCCCATCTCAGCAGTAATGAAGAACGAGGATAGGGTAGGGGCAAGCACACTGGCAACTGCCGAAACGAGCAGAAATCCTGTGTATAGAATATACTGCCGAACCAGCGGATGATTTTCACGCAGGAACGACCAATCAGGACGCAATGACACCTCTCCCAATGAGAACAGGTAGCCCATGTTGCAGAGCATTGCCACCGCATAGACGGCGCAAAGTGCTACCACGAAACCATTGATATTCAAATATTCAAAGGCATAGAGCAGATATACCACGAGCAACCCGATACGGGTGATGAGTTCGCGCACGGCACGAGGTACCACGATATGCATACGCACATTGGCATTGGTCTCAAAAATAGTTTGGTAGAGCATGAAGAATGCCATAGGGAGCACCATATAGTAGTACTCCACAAAGAGGGGTGACTTCTCACCAAACCAACGGCTCAGTGGCTCGTGGCATGCACAATAAATAGCGGTAAATAGGGCAAAACCCACGAGTGGCACAATCAATGTCCAAAAGAAGAATCCGTGGTCAGTACTCTCGCCTTTAACCTTTAACCTTTCACCTTTCGCCTTAAAATGCGGATAAAACCGAATAATAGAGGACGATGTGCCCAATTGGGCAAGTCCGATAAAGAGGGTGGCAGCATCAACCAACACGCGCGCTAAACCAATCTCCTCCGCAGAGAGGAAGCGTGTCAGCACAAAGAAGGTAGTAACAAAGCCCACCGCCACCCCAAGATAGGTGACGATGGTGCCTTGAATACTCTGTTTGGCAATGATGCCCATACGATTATTTCTCGATTCCGAGCAATTCTACCTCGAAGATGAGGGTAGAGTATGGAGGAATAGAACCAGCTGGTTGTGAACCATAACCCAACTCTTGTGGAATATAGAAGCGGAACTTACTGCCGATAGGCATGAGTTGTACACCCTCTGTCCAGCCCTTGATAACTTGATCCAAACCAAAGGTGATAGGTTCGCCGCGTTCTACGCTGCTGTCAAACACAGTACCGTCAATCAATGTACCATGATAGTGTACCTTTACGCGGTCGGTAGCAGCTGGTTTCTTACCGCGACCCATCTTCAATACTTCGTATTGGAGACCGCTATCAGTTACTTTAACGCCCTCTTTGAGTGCATTCTCAGCCAAGAACTTCTCGCCGTCCTCTTTCACAGTGCCATACTTGATATGGTCCATAGTGTTTTGGATATATTCGCCAGCTTGTTCGCCAGTCATAGTGGTGTCGCCAAGCAAACCATTGATGAAACCTTGCTTGATGAGCACGAAATCAGTAGCCAAGCTTGGCTCGCCAATCAGACCTTGTGCCTCTTGATCCTTGATGTTCTTACCAATTTGCTCACCCATGTTCACGATTTGTGGGTTCTTTATAGTGCTCTTAAGACCTTTGTTGATATTGGAAATAAGGTCTTTGGTCATTTGACCTGTAGAGTCCAAGAGCAATACATAACGAGCTATCTCGTCGCCATTGAGGTAACCAAAAGCGTAGTTGATACTATCGTTTTGGGAACTTAATGTAATAGTTTTTACCTTATCGGTGCATTTACCTGTTACCGCCTTACCTAGTTCAACGCTGTCGTTCAGGACAGAAGCGTTTTGGTATTGTGTTTGGAAATAGTTGCGTGCATCTTCTGACTTCATTACGGTAGTGTCATGATGCAAACCATTTACCAATCCTTGGAAGAAGATCTTTTGGTTGATGGTCCATAATGGATTGTCTGCCAAGCCTGTCTTCTCTGCATTCTTGATTGCTTGACCAATGTTGCGACCAATATTGCCAGCCTCACTCAATTTTTCAATTTCGCCGTCGTAACCGCGTTGGAGAGCATCGATAAACTCGGTGATGGTTTCCATAGAAGAGTCGTTACGGAGTTGATACATCTTCATTTGTGCACCATTCACAACGCCGAGCGCATAGTTCATACTGTCGTTTTGGTTGGTAAGGGCAACCTTTTGTACTTGATAGGTGTTGCCGCACGAAATCATTGCCATTGCAGCAATGAGGATAATAACTACTTTTTTCATTGTTAATTGTTTATTTAGTTGATTGTTATTCTATTCCGAGTAATTCTACGGTGAAGATCAACGCTGCGTATGGTGGAATGTTAGCACCTGCACCGCGCTCGCCGTAAGCCAATTGGTATGGCAAGTAGAGTTTGTATTTGCTACCGATAGACATCAATTGCAAGCCCTCTGTCCAACCTTTGATCACTTGGTTCAAACCAAATGTGATGCTCTCGCCACGCTTGTAGCTGCTGTCGAATACAGTGCCGTCGATCAATGTACCCTCGTAGTGAACGCGTACCTTGTCAGTTGCTTTAGGCTTTTGACCGATAGTCGCCTCCAATACCTCGTATTGCAGACCGCTTTCAGTTACTTTCACGCCCTCGCGTTTTGCATTCTCAGCCAAGAATGCCTCACCAGCTGCCTTCGCCTCGCCTGCAACCTTTTGCTCCAACTCGCTGAAGAACTTACCCAACACTTGTTGAGCCTCTTGATAAGAGATGTGTGGTTGGTTCTTCTCCAACACATCTTTGATACCTGCTGCCAAATCAGCATACTCCAAGGAAGTTACACCACTTCCCATCAAATTTTGACCCATGCTAAGGCCAATTGCATAACTAATTTTATCCATTTTCGTATTATTGTATTAATTGATTCATACGGGTTATATACTTTCCTATGATATCGAACTCCAAGTTCACTTGCGTACCCACCTCAATATACTTGAAGTTAGTATTGTCGTGGGTGTAAGGAATGATGCACACGCTCACGTAGCCCTTCCCGTTCACCACATCTGGCTCGCATACGGTCAGACTCACACCGTTGATGCTCACCGAACCCTTGTCCACGCAGAAATAGCCACGCATTGCCATCTCCTTGGTGCTCTCATATTCAAAGCGGTAGTACCAGCTACCCTCTGTCTCTTTCACCTCCACGCAACGCGCTGTCTGGTCCACATGTCCTTGCACGATATGTCCGTCCAATCGCTCGCCGAGCAGCATGCTACGCTCCAAGTTTACCCAATCGCCTTCCTTGGCTTCACCGAGGTTGGTACGGTTGAGTGTCTCTTGCATAGCTGTTACGGTGTACAAATCGCCCTCCATCTTCACTACAGTGAGACACACACCATTGTGCGCGATGGATTGGTCAATCTTCAGCGGTTCTGCATATGGATTGCGCAGCGTGAAGTGCTTATTGGTTTGTTCTTGCTCAATCTTCACGATTTGAGCCATTGTTTCTACGATTCCTGAAAACATTAAAGTCTAATTTATAGAATATTCCACAATATAGTGCAAAGAGTATCGTGCCGATACCCATTTTCGCCCATTCGTTCATTGGCAACAATTGTGCCAAACCATAATATCCTGCCAAAATGGCGACTACAACGCCCGTGTATATGCCAATTCGGCGCAAATCGTATGGTATTTCGAGGTGTTTGCGTCCTACAAAATAGGAGAGTAGCATTAGCACAAAGAAACATACCGTGCTACTTGCAGCGGAAGCCACATAGCCAATTCGTGGCACAAATACTACTTGCAAGCCAAAGGTAATCACTACGCCAATGATTGAGAAATACGCACCCCACTGTGTCTTATCGGTTAGTTTGTACCAGAAACTCAAGTTGAAATACACACCTTGGAAGATATATGTCCAAAGCACGATAGGTACAATCTTTAGTCCTTCCCAGTAGGATGGAGCTATAATAAATTTCAGCAGGTCAAGATAGAATATCATCCCCAACAGAATCATGTAGGAGAAGATAATATAGTATTTCATGGCATCTGCATATGCCTCTACCGACTCTCTGTCCTTATGCTTCGCAAACACAAACGGCTCATACGCATAGCGGAACGCTTGCGTAAACATCATCATCACCATCGCCACCTTGAAGCACGCGCCGTAGATACCC
>JAFZGC010000135.1 GCA_017555595.1 Paludibacteraceae bacterium
CTCGGTTGTGACTGGAGTTCAGACGTGTGCTCTTCCGATCTCGCACCAACTCCGACTTGTATTCCTACTATGGTGATTTGGGTTGGTATGGCAATCGTACACAAGTCGTTGCGCGCTTCTTTGGTGGTAGCGAGAAAACAGGCATGGGCTGGGATGGAGTGGACTACAACACCGCCTATGGCATCGACGGCGCCGACCGTCGCTATAACCCCGCAGGCGAATATACCACTATTGCTGCCGACGGCTCCGACTCTACTGCTTACTACCCCAATCAAACGGATAACTATGCACAGCAACATGCACAATTGTTTATCAATCATCGTTTTACACCTCGCTGGTCGTTGTCGGCTACAGCGCATTACACCCATGGCGCAGGCTACTACGAGCAATACAAGCGTAAGAAACTATCATATTGGGGATTACCTTACTCATACAAAGCTTATGGTATGTATCGCAAGCACTTGGACAATCATTTCTTTGGTGGTGTGTTGTCGGCGAAATATGTGTCAGAGGCGATAGATATGCAGTTTGGTGGCGCTGCCAACCACTATCTGGGTGAACACTTCGGTACGCTGAATTACCTTGAAGATACATTGGTTTTGCCCATCAATTATGAGTACTATCGCAACGATGCGCACAAGACAGATGCGAATATCTATGCCAAAGCCAATTGGCGAATCATCAACCGTGCGCAAGAGAAACTCTCGCTCTATGCCGACCTGCAATACCGCTATGTTCGCTATGAGCGCAATGGTATGAACGATGAAGATATGACTGAATGGCCACTCAAAGTAGACTTTCATTTCTTCAATCCAAAGGCGGGTTTGACCTACCAAAATCGCGGACACTTGCTTTCAGCTTCGTTTGCTATTGCCAACCGCGAACCAAGTCGCAACAACTACAAGGAGAATGTGGTATTTGATTCTGCTACAGGCACTTATACAGGACTTCCACACGCAGAGCGACTCTATGATTATGAATTGGGTTATACCTATTCACATAGTCGTTTTGCTGTGGGTGCGAACCTCTATATGATGGATTATGACAATCAATTGGTGCTCACGGGTGAGTACAACGATGTGGGTGCGTACAAGACGAAGAACGTGAAAGACTCTTACCGCATGGGTGCAGAGATCACGGCGGGTGTGAAGATCACGGATTGGCTGCGTTGGGATATGAACGTGGTAGCATCACGCAATAAGATTCTCAACTACCACCAATATGTTGACCTCTACGATGATCAAGACAATTGGAACTGGGTTGGACAAGACTCTGTAGTGGGAATAACCACGATTGCTTTCTCGCCTTCTATCACGGCGATGTCACTCTTTACCTTTGATGTAGCGGGATTCACAGCTACCGTGCAGACGAATGTAGTAGGCAAGCAATATTTAGACAATACCGAAGATGAGCATGCGATGCTCAGAGCATATTCGGCTACGAACGTGAATTTGCAATACCAACTGCCTATGCAACAATGGTGTAAGAAGGATAATGCGCCCGATATCCGTTTGTTGTGCCAAGTAAATAATATCTTCAATGCCAAATATGCTAATAACGGTGGCGCAGAGGCTAGCCGATTTATGGACGGTAGTCGTTGCTGTTGGTACTATGCCCAAGCAGGTATCAATGTTCATACGGGATTCTCTGTAACATTCTAGATAGAAGATGGCTAAAGATTCACGCGTAAAAGTGCATGCACATCCGTGCGTGTGCTTTTTTTATCATGCTCCCATGCCCACGCGCGTTGGTATATGGTTTCGCTTACACGGAGATAAAGGGAGAAGGTGTCGTTGATCTTATACCGTGCATTCAACCAGAAGCGTCCTCCCAAACCATAGACAAACGGAATAGAGTAGGCATACAACACATCGTTTTCGTAGATATACACGCGGTTGTTCCATTGGCGTGCATCAAATGCTTGTGCCCGAAGTTGTATGACAATAGGCACATTCGCAAAGCGATATTCCACGTCTTGGAATATTGACCAACCATATGTCCACTCGCCTTTTGCCTGGACCAGGTTGCCATCTGCCTGCGTCTTCATCTTCCATTGCCCAAAGGTATATAGCATGTTCCATCGCATGGAATAGGTGTCTTTCTCATCCTTGTGTTTTACACGAAAACGCGTGTGCATGCGATAGCCTTTTTGAGGTATAAAATCTGCTTGTGTCATGGTCTCAAAGCCTGTTTTCCACACATCGCAAAAGGCAGACAACTGCCAGTCTTTCAATCTATTGTACTCTACTCCAAAATACCCACCATGCTCATCTCTTATCCTTGACCATGAGCACAACGCATTGGCATACGGATTATCATAATCAGCAGAATAATACCGATAAATACCCAGCAGATTCACATCCGAGATAGGGGTATATCGCACTCCTGAAATACCCGCGATGCCCCATGTTGCACCCTGACTAGTCGCCACCTCGCCCCATAGATCCACTTTGCCTATATTCCATCGGGCATTCGCACCTATCACCGCCTTGCCGTTAACCGTTTCCCGATTTCCGTTATCAGAGATATTCTCCACCGCTGTCACACCCACTTTCACTCTTTTCCATCTACCTGTGGCATTCACACCCACCACATGGTGCCATTCGTCCTCTTTCTCCTCGCGGAGCGAATACCATGCACTCACATCTGCCCAATGACTGACCTTGGCTGTCGCACCTACACCATGAAAATAATTGTAACTATCTCCGACTGAACTATACTTCTTCAGTCCCTCATCTGTCTTGGCCGTGGACTGGATATATGCTGTTTTGCCGCGTTTGAATGGACTGCCAACCACCAAACCATAACCAAAACTTGCCTGGTAATTGCCCGCTACCATCGTTTTCGTCGGACCAATATCCTTCAATTGAATATATCCGCCGTAATCAATATCTTGCCACGGAACACCTATTGAACGTCCAATAGTCACCCCTGCTTGCACGCGATTTTGGTAGTTAAACCGATAACGTAGTTTGGCATACATCGGATCGCCTTCAAAATCCTCGATATTGCGTGCATCTGCTCGCAGTGTTATCTCGTGCTTAGCATAATGAAAAACCTCTCGGAAATACATTTTTTTTTCTTCTTCTTTGATTTCGCCTACATACACAAACGGCAGCAGATTACGAATCTCGTAATCTTTTAGACAATCAATCAGTTGTAACTCGTAAATATCTTGAAACGGATGTTGATACTGATACAGTAGAATCGCATCTATCTGTTCATCGCTAAGAAAGTGTAACCTACTTAATTCATCAGCATTGGTATGATTAAGATTGATAGGATGAACTGCAATATCCAGCAACTCCTCTTGCACATCTTCCAAGGGTACTTCTCCCTCCTCCGAAAGTTGATTGTAGATATCTTCTAAAATATTCTCCAAGGCGAATGATTGCGCGCGCCCTATGCAGGTGGTACACAACAATAAAATGAAAAATATGTGCCTTATCTTTCGCATTCCGGGTACAAAAGTAGTAAAAAATATCGAAATATCAATTAGTATGGCAAAAAAATTTTGTGTTTACACAAATTTTTATTATCTTTGCAGCCGATAATGAAACCTAACAAACCATATCTTCGTATTTTTAACACGCTGCTTATTCTAGCGGCGTATGGTTATTTGGTTTATCGTCTCACTATTTTCGAGGATTACTTCTCCTTCCTCACTGCTTTTCGAACGGCTGACATAGGACTGTGGCTTACGCTTCTGGTTGCTCTTCTGCTCATGCCACTCAATGTGGTAGCCGAGGCGGGCAAATGGCGCTTATTGCTTCGTAAAACCGAACCTATGACGATCTGGGGCGCACAACGTCAGGTCTATTACGGTTATGTGGGAGCATTCATCACACCATACCATGCGGGCGACTACCCTGCTCGAGCTATGCTCCTCAAAGATAAGGGCAATTTCTCCGCAGCCGTGGGTGTAGGACTCGTTGGGTCTATCGCTCTGCTCGTAGTGGAACTCATCTTCGGCGTACCTGCCACATGGCTCTTCATTAGTTACAATCCTAATATCCCAATGCAATACTTCGCGGTAGCATTTATTGTTTTGGTTTTGATGTTGAGTTTCTTACCCCACCTCGTGCGCTATCTCTCTCGCCGCGAGTGGAAGAACACCCAGATGCGCCAGCTCTCTCTTGCGCTCTCGCATATGTCCTATCCACTCTTCATGAAGACCATTGCTTGGTCAATGCTTCGCTATGCTATTTGGGCGCTTCAGTTGGCACTCACTTTGCATTTCTGCGGAGTGGATATGACTCCAGTACAATACCTGATTGCCATCCCATTCTACTATATGGTCGTGGCCATCTTCCCATCTCTGCCAGCGCTCAATATCGCCATTCGTGGTAGTTGGTCGTTGATTATTTTCGGCGTTTTCAGCCAGAACACAGCGGGCATTGCCTTGGCGGTCTTGTTCATCTGGCTTATCAATACGGTTCTGCCAATGCTCATAGGTTCCATCCTCTATCGCAACGGCAAAACAAGATAATTTTGAATTAAGAATTTTGAATTAAAAATTAAATACTATGACTCTCTCTTTTTCAATCAACTACCAGGCTCAATGGGGCAACCAGTTGGCTGTCCTTTATGCCACAGATGCAGATGTATGTACCGCATCTCCTTTGCAAATCCCTATGGATTGCCATGGTTCTGCTGAGTGGTCTGCACAAGTTACACTCAGTGACATTCACAAGTATGTTTCTTACTGCTATGTTGTTCTCGACGAACAGGGTAATATCCTACGTCGTGAGGCTAAAGCTCACGTGGTAGAGTGCCAACCAGGCAACGTGGTGCTACGCGACCTATGGCAAGACAAAGACCAATCGCTCTTCGCATCTAAGGTCTTCAGCCAAGTGCTTTTCGCCCACCGTACTCCTGTAGCAGCCAAGAAAGCTACTGGTAACATCACCGTTAAGGTCAATGTTCCTCGCCTCGAGCGTCATCAGGGTGTAGCTATCATGGGTAATATCCCCGCCCTTGGCGAATGGGATCGCACTAAGAAACTCCCTATGACCAATAGCCAATTGCCAATCGCCAATAGCCACAACTACAACCCCGAATGGACCGCTACTTTCCACGCTAAACTCGGCTCTGTAGTGGAGTACAAGTATGTCATCTACGACCTCAAGTCTGGCGACATTGTGGACATGGAGTGGGGCGAGAACCGCAAGATCTGGGATGTACAACGTGCTAAGCACTATGTCATCTCCGACTCTCCTTTCCGCTACACCCAAGCCAACTGGAAGGGTGCTGGCGTAGCTGTGCCTGTCTTCTCTCTCCGCTCAGAGAACGGCTTCGGTATTGGTGAGTTCCAAGACCTCAAGCTCCTCGCTGACTGGGCAGTACTCACAGGTCAAAAGATGATCCAAACCCTCCCAATCAACGACACTACCCTTCGTCATAACAACCTCGACTCATATCCTTACAACGCAGTTAGCGTCTTTGCGCTCCACCCAATCTACCTCAATATCGAGAAGATGGGCACCCTCACTCCTACCCAACTCAAGAAGTATCGCAAGACACAAGAGGAGTTCAACGCCAAGACCATCGCGGACTACCAATGCGTGTACGACGAGAAGATGAAGTACTTCAAGTCCCTCTACAAGGCCGACAAAGCTACTCTCTTCGCATCTGACGAATATAAGACTTTCCTCGCTGCCAACGAGGGCTGGCTCTTGCCTTACGCAGAGTTCCTCTCTAAGCGCGACAAACAACCTAAGGACTTCTACTGCTACCTCCAGTTCCATGCGGACAAACAGCTCCGTGAGGCGGTGGACTACGCACACTCTGTAGGCGTGGCATTCAAGGGCGATATCCCTATCGGTATCTCTCCTGACTCTGTGGACGCTTCCACCGACCCACACCTCTTCAACCTCTCTGCTTCCGCAGGTGCGCCACCCGATGACTTCGACGCACGTGGTCAGAACTGGGGCTTCCCTACCTACAACTGGGATGTCATGGCTCAAGACGACTACCAATGGTGGAAGTTCCGTTTCACCAAGATGGCGGACTATTTCGATGCATATCGTGTGGATCACATCCTTGGCTTCTTCCGTATCTGGCAAATGCGCAAGTCGGATGTTTGGGGTCTATGCGGTCACTTCTCTCCTGCTATGCCTTATTCGCTCCAAGACCTCTGGAACATGGGCGTGAAGCTCGATGAGGATCGCCTCACCAAGCCATATATCCGTGCTAACTTCCTCGGCGACACCTTCGGCTACGATACAGAGTATGTGAAGAATAACTTCCTCCTTACCAACGACGGATACATCTATTTCTTCCCTGAGCATCTCGACACCCAACGCAAGGTGCAACAGTTCTTCCTCAACCCTGAGAACCGTGCGGCTCACGAGAACAACTGCAATATCGACAATGTCCTCAACGGACTCTTGTATCTGCATTGCGAGGTGCTCTTTGTGCGTGACCAGAAGAACCCATCGATGCTCCACCCACGCATCGCGCTCTACCAGTCACACAACTACCAAGAGCTCTATGCCGACCAACGCCAACTCTTGGCTGACATCCACAACGACTACTTCTACCACCGCCACACTTCTTTCTGGCGTGAGTCTGCACTTAAGAAGTTGCCTACACTCATCGCTTCTACCGACATGCTCTGCTGCGGCGAGGACCTCGGTATGGTGCCTACCTGTGTGCCTGATGTCATGAACCAATTGCAGATCCTCTCGCTCGAGATCCAACGCATGCCTAAGGACCCAACCGTAGCTTTCGCTCACCCAGCGGACGCACCTTACCATAGCGTTTGTACCATCGGTACCCACGACATGAACCCTGTTCGTGCTTGGTGGGAGGAGGATCGCCAAGTCACTCAGAAGTTCTACAACGAACAGATGGGCTGGTGGGGTGAAGCTCCACAGGAGATGACGCCAGAAATTGCCGAATTCATCGTTAATCAGCACATGTATAGCCCAGCAATGTGGGTGATTCTCCCATTGCAAGACTGGTTTGCTATTGATGGTGATATTCGTTTGGCTGACCAACACGCTGAGCGCATCAACCTGCCAAGTAACCCAGAGCATTTCTGGAACTACCGCATGCACCTCACCCTCGAGGACTTGCTCAAGAAGGACGCCTTCAACGCCCACGTAAAGAGCTTGACTCAAGTTCGTTAATCCCTGCCTATAGCCTATAGGGCATAGCTAGTCCTATAGCCCATAGCCCGCCGGGCGTCCAATAGCCTCTAAAGAGGTGTCCGAGATCCCCAAGCGCTCGCATTCTGCGAGCGCTTTTTTGTCTCTAGCCTTATCGCCTAATTGACTAAACCTAAAAAAGGTTGACTCGATTACTGAGTTATGACGATTATTTTTACAATAAATCGCAAAAATCTTGCTCAACTCAAAATAATTCATTATCTTTGCAGCCTGATTAGAAATAAAGAACAAGAATATATGCGTATACATTTTATAGCAATAGGAGGTGCCGCCATGCACAACTTAGCCATGGCGGTGGCTACCAAAGCAGGATATGTCGTGACAGGGTCGGATGATGAGATATTCGACCCTGCGCGTACACATCTCGAGAAGGCAGGACTGCTGCCTAAAGAGATGGGATGGCATCCAGAGAATATCACCTCTGATATCGATGCTATTATTTTAGGTATGCACGCGCGCGAGGATAACCCAGAGTTGGTTCGTGCACGCGAGTTGGGAATTAAGATTTACTCTTTCCCTGAATACCTATACGAACAAACCAAAGACAAGATCCGTATCGTAGTAGGCGGTAGCCACGGCAAGACCTCTACGACCTCTATGATCTTGTACGTGCTCCAACGCCTCGGCATAGAAGCCGACTATATGGTGGGGGCACAGATTGAGGGCTTTGAGCGAATGGTACGCCTATCTGACACTGCTAAGTATGCCGTGTTTGAGGGCGACGAATATTTGACTTCTCCGCTCGATTTGCGCTCTAAATTCCTCTGGTATCACCCACATGTGGCGATACTCACGGGTATCGCGTGGGATCATATCAATGTCTTCCCCACTTTCCCGGAGTACGTCGATACCTTCCGCAAGTTCGTGGACAGTTTTGAACCGAACGGTAATTTTATCTACTATAAGGGGGACGAGAA
>JAFZGC010000136.1 GCA_017555595.1 Paludibacteraceae bacterium
ATTCTCGTCCACACCCGCATACACGTAGGTATAATGGTCATACATTGAGTGTCCTACAGACATCGCACCATTCATGATCATACGCACAGGGTTGCCATTTTCATCGGTATAATCAACAGGCATTTGTAGCATTTTGTTCTTGTAATGCGCTCCATTAAAACGGATATCCAATTTCACGTTGCGCTCATTAACAGCATGTACATTGAAGGTAAACTCAACACCTTGGTTCATCATCTTCGCATCGTTGGTAGGCACACTGCTATATCCAAGAGAAGGAGCTACTGCACGGCTGAAGAGCATATTGTCGGTCACCTTGTAGAAATAATCCAACTCCATATCAACCCACTTACCGAAAGAGAGTTCAAGACCCAAGTCGGTTGTGTTGGTACGTTCCCAAGTCAATTCTGGATTACCTTTTCCAGCCCAAATGTATGCAATTTCGTCGTTTACATTTTGAATAGCGTACATATCCGTGTATGCATACAATGAGTTAATTTGGTTACCGAGCACACCCCAAGAGAGACGAAGTTTACCGTCCTTGAGCCATGACACTCCGTTCATAAACTCCTCATTGGTAAATGACCACGAAGCACCTACAGAACCGAAGTGACCCCAGCGGTGACCTTTAGCATAGCGACTTGAACCATCCGCACGGTAGTTGGCAGTGATACCGTACTTTTCTGCAAACATGTATGTAGCAGAAGCAAGATAAGAGTCCATTGTGAAGCGAGAAGTATTACCTTCAACTGCTTGCATTTGGATTGCATTACCGAGCTCAAGGCTCTCACCGTCAGCGAGGTTAGATTTGTAGCCATACACATATGACTCGTTGTACATATATGTTTCGTGTCCTGCCATCACGCGTATGCTATGATCACCAAGCGTCTTGTTATACTCCAACAATTGTTGCGCAGCGATGGTCAGCAGGTTGGTTGATTGCGATGCGATACGTCCTAATCCAGCTGCGTCGCCATACCACTTATTGGTGAGTTGAGAATACAGATTATTGTAGTAGTGTGCACCAACATTCACCATCAGTTTCAAGTCCTTGTGGAACTTAAACTCGAAGCTTGCTTTCGCATCCAATGAGTTTTGCACTTGTCTCTCCTTATCTACGAGCAATGCGCCAGCAGGGTTGATACCCATACCGAAAGAACGTCCGATAGAGTTACCAGCGAGGTCAGCATCTCCATAGTCGTATGCATAGCCACCAGTACGAGGATCAATAGCGATATTACCCTCGCCATCACGCAAATAAACAGGATAGATAGCAGGCACAGCATTCACATAATAGAAACCATTGTTCATTGCGCCACCACCGTCTTGGTTAGGAGCATTGAAATCGGTGTGTGAATATGCAATGTTAAGGTTCGCCTTAAGCCACTTCTTTGGTTGATAATCCAGGTTCGAACGCACATTGAAACGATTGAAGTCAGATCCCTGATAATAACCCTCATCTTTAAGATAACCAAACGAAGTATAGTAGCTAAGCTTCTCAGTACCACCATGCAGCTTCACGCTGGCTTCTGCCTTTTGTCCTACACGGAAAATAGCGTCTTTCCAACTCTCCAAGTTCTCATAACCAGGACGACGATTCGCACTAGCATCAAAAGAAGGATTAAGCATACCATAATTATCGTATGGAATAATCAACAATGAACCTTTGCGATCCCAAAGATTATAATAAATAGGAAGTCCTCCACTGGAGTAGAGCATACTATTAGCCGACTTGATTGCTTGACTTTCGGTTTGACTCTTAACAACACGGAAGCTGTTGTACAAACTTTGCCAAGCCATAGTAACATACTCCTCTGGGCTAGTGATACTCTCATACAATGGAAGAAGACGCATGTTCGCACCATACTTCACATCGACATCAATCTTACCCTCTTCGCCCGAGTTACCTTTCTTGGTTGTGATGACCACCACACCATTCGCACCACGGCTACCATAGAGCGAAGTAGCAGTAGCATCTTTCAAGATAGTGGTAGAAGCGATATCACCTGGGTCAATAGAAGAGATATCACCATCGTATGTAACACCATCCACTACATAGAGAGGCTGTGCATTACCATTCAATGATCCCACACCGCGCACCACAATGGTAGCATTGGTACCAGGCTGACCCGATGTATTAATAACTTGCACACCAGCCACCTCACCAGCAAGCGCCTTGGAGATCTCAGTAGCATTCTTTTTATCAATTGCCTCTGCATTAACCGCTTGTGCAGAACCTGCGAAGCTACCCTTGGAGACATTACCGTAACCTGTAACGACAAACTCCTCGAGCAACTCTGTTGCCTCGTGGAGAACAATAGTCATTCGCTCCTTGATTGCCACTTCTTGTTGTTGCATACCCACGAAGCTAACCACCAAGGTGGTAGCATCATCACTTACCGTTAAAAGAAACTCGCCATCATAGTCTGTAATAGTACCATTATTAGTACCCTTCACCACAACAGAAGCACCAATCACAGGCTCTTCCTTAGCATCCAAGACCAGACCGCTAATCTGTCTCTCAGCCATCATCCCGAGGCTAACGAGACCCAAAACCAAAAGCGTAAAAATCTTTTTCATTATTTATTTGTTTTTTAATTAATATACTAATGTTTTTCTTTTCCATTCCAGACTAATATTTCACAACTATTCCAGCAAAGATACGAAAAAGTCGCGCAAAATTACAACTTTTTTTTGAGATATGCAAATATTTTTCGCGAAAAATACGAAAAAATATGTTTTATAGCATATTTTTCAGTATTATGTTAGGAAAAACTATTTTTCACTACCAAAATTGCAGTTTATTAGAGTATATTAGCCAAAATTATTTTTAGCACGGTGAATGGAGCGAAGGACAAAATGTATTTCATAATTAATGAACGCGCGCGCGAAGAAAATTGGGATCCATGGGGGATTTCCTAAAAAACAAGTATCAGTACACATCGAGTATTCGCGGGATATTCGTGGGGTATTCACGGGATATTCATATGTATCGGTTATGTGTCGGTTATGTATCGGTTATGCGTCGGTTATGTATCGGAACATTATGCGCGCGATGGGGGCTCTTATTCAAATTTCGTGCAAGGGACATAGCAAAAACCTAAATTACAGTTTATGAGAGTATATTAACCAAAAGACAGCCTGCCAACATCGCAAGCGGAAATAGCAGTCAGAACGCCCCACTTTTATCCACTTTTAGAATAAACTATATAAGTGACTGATTTACTTTTACTTTAGTTGTTGATAACTTTGCTGAAAACATACTGAAAAACCCATTGAAAAATTTTTTGTGGGGAAAAGTGGGGAAATATCAAATATTTTTTGTAACTTTGCAGCGAATTTCGAAAAAAGACCGCCTGAAGGCTGTCAGAAGTCGGACCACTACGTTGTTAGACCGCCTTCGGCTATTGGATATTAGAAATTGAAAATATATGAACACATTTATTGGAAACATCGAGGCACGATTGGACGGGAAGGGTCGCGTGTTTATTCCTGCAAGCTACCGCAAAATACTTGCAGAGATGGGTTCGTCGCATATCATCATGCGCAGAGATACAGACAATGAGTGTGTAATCTTCTACCCCGAACATGTGTGGCACAAAAAAGTGAGCGAACTGCGTAACGCACTCGACGAGTGGGATCCAGAAGACCAAATGATACTCATGCAGTTTATGTCCGAAGCCGAAATACTGGATATGGATAGCCAAGGACGCGTGCTGCTACAGAAGAAAAACTTAGAAATGATCAGCGCAGAACAAGATATTCTGTTTGTTGGCATGCTGGATCGCTTCGCAATATGGAACCCAACCATGTTCGCAGAGAAACAAATGCCACAAAAAGACTTGGCAGAACGCATACGCATACGCATGAAATCCCAGCCTAAACTATAAATTAAACCTAACTAACTATGAATGAGATTTATCACATTCCCGCAATGCTGAGAGAGACAATCCAAGGGTTGAATATTCAACCCTCTGGGTTGTATGTGGATGTAACATTCGGAGGCGGAGGACACTCTAGGGCTATCCTTGAGGCGATGAGGCGAGAAGGCGATGAGGCGAAAGGAAAGTTGTATTCGTTTGATCAAGATTTGGATGCACTGCACAATGCGATGAAATCAGACCATTTCGCTATCGGAAGTCAGACCGCTTCGCTGTCGGATTACTCGCATGGCTCGTTGTCAGACAATTGGCAGTTTGTACATAGTAACTTCCGCTACCTGCGTAACTTTATGGATTATTATGGCGTAGAGCAGATAGATGGACTACTGGCAGACTTAGGCGTATCGTTTCACCACTTTGATTGTCCTGAACGCGGATTTAGTTTCCGTTTCTCTGCGCCATTAGACATGCGCATGAACCAGGCAGGTGGCAAAACCGCAGCCGACATACTGAACACCTATAGCGAAGAGGACCTCGCGCGCGTATTATATATGTATGGTGAAATGAATAACTCGCGTCAGATTGCGAAGAAGATTGTGAAGGCGAGAGAAAAGAAGGCGATAGAGAGGACAGAGGAGTTGGTGAGTTTAGTTATAGGTGAAAAGGCGATGAGGTTAGAAGGCGAAGAGGCGAAAGGCGAGATTAATATTCCTGCGGGAGCAAAGAAGGAATTGGCGAAGTTGTTTCAGGCCTTGCGCATAGAAGTGAACGATGAGATGGGGGCACTGAGAGAAATGCTACTCGCCGCCAAAGACTTACTGAAGCCAGGCGGCAGAATAGCCATATTAACCTACCATTCGCTGGAAGACAGAATAGTGAAAAACTTCCTGCGATCAGGAAACTTGGACGGAACAATAGAAAAAGACTTCTACGGAAACATCCTGACGCCATTCAAAGTACTCGAAAAAGGCCTAACCGCCAGCGCAGAAGAAGTAGAACAAAACCCAAGAGCACGAAGCGCAAAATTGAGAGTGGCGGAGAGAGTTACCCGTTGAAGGTTGAAGGATGAAGGTGGAAGGATAAAGGAAAGGATTATATGATTAAGATATTAAGAGACATATTGAGTGGTGATATATTGACCAAGCAGTGGTTTAAGAGACAGTATAAACTGATTCTCTTAATCTTTGGGTTGTTTTTTGTGTATATCTATTTTGGCTACCAGTCTGAACGACAACAAGATCGTCTCAGCAACCTAAACAAAGAGCTACAAGATGCATACTTTACCCAACAGACCATCAACGCGCAAATGATGACTATGACTCGCCAATCATCCATATCAAAGCTATTGGAAGAACAAGGCAGCAATCTGAAAGAAAGTCACCAATCAGCTATTAAAATAGAATAACCTATTTATAACCAATATACTATGAGCGAAAAGACAAAAACAACCGTTCTTATTTTTGCCGTAATCTTTATCTTGATAACGGTGGGATTTGGCGCGGTGGTTGGAAAAATCATCTATCTACAAACAGTAGAGTATGAAAAATGGGAGAAATTAAGCGGCGCCAATCGCAGCCAAGTTACCTACCCTATTCCCGCCCGACGCGGAAACATCTATGATGCCCAAGGTAGATTGTTAGCCAGCAGTATTCCTCAGTATAATCTACACATGGATACGCGTGTTGAGGCACTGCACCAAGGAGGCGATACCCTCTTTTGGCAATACGTTGACTCTATTTCTGAGGGTCTGAGTCGCATCATTGGCGACAAGTCCCCCGAAGCTTATCGCCAAAAAATGGTGAGTGCTTTTCGTGGTCGTAGTACCCGCGAACAAGACGTGCGCTTGACCCTAACCCGAGTTAGTTACACACAGAAAAAAGCGATTGAGCAGTTGCCACTCATCTGTCGTGGTCACTACAAGAGCGGCATCTATTTTAGAGACGTGAATCGCCGTTCTAAACCCTTTGGCAGTTTGGGCAGTCGCACCATTGGCAGTATCTATGGAGATAATGGTCATGGCAACGCAGGATTGGAAAAACGCTTTGATAAATATCTATGCGGCAAAGATGGTGAAAGTCGTGTAGATCGCGTGGCAGGACACAAACAACATATCCCTATTCGCGACGCTGAGAGTGGAGCCGATATATACACCACCTTAGACGCTGATCTGATGGACATTTGCGAAAGTAGCTTACGCAAACAAATCACTAAGAATCAAGCCGATTGGGGTTGCGTAATCCTAATGGAGGTTAAGACAGGCGAGATAAAAGCCATGTGTAATTTGGATTTGGACGAAGAAGATGGCAACTACTATGAGTCAGCCAACCACGCTGTGATTCGTATGGAACCAGGTTCAACCTTCAAGACAGTATCCTTGATGGCCGCCTTGGATGATGGCGAAATAGAAATAACTGATAGCATTGAGGTTTGGAAAAAAGGCTGGAAGTATTATTCCGTCTCTCACACCGATGCCCACCCCGCAGACACAACTTACTCTATTCGCCAAGCATTGGCCGTGAGTAGCAACATTGCATTGGCACGCATTGTCACCGAAGGTTATGACGGTAGTGCCAAGAAATTTGTGGACAAACTGAATCGCATGGGATTAAAGGATAGTGTCGATTATATTATTCCAGGTGCACAACAAGCCCTGATAACAGCCCCCAACGACACAGTAACCATTTCTAAAATGGCATACGGATACTCCGTAGAACTCAGCCCCTTGCAGATGTTGATGTTCTACAACGGTATTGCCAACAATGGAAAAATGATTACGCCAGTATTGGTAAAAAAGATTTGCCATGGCGAAAAAACAATAGAAGAATTTGAATACTCTGTTATACGCAACCATATGTGCAGTTCATCCACCCTCCGCGACATCAAAGATTGTTTGCACGATGTCGTTTGGGACAACGATTTAGGAACCGCCTCGGTTAATCCTTGGGGACTGCGCAAAGCACAAAGCAAGTTGGTAAGTATTGCTGGCAAGACAGGTACAGCACAAATTAAAGGGGAAAACGGCTATAGCAATAATCGACATCGAATGTCCTTTGTAGGTTATTTTCCCGAAGATAAGCCACAATATAGTTGCATTTGCGTGATTCACGGGCCACGCAACAAAGGATATTATGACGCTGGTATGGATTGTGGCAGTGTGGTGAGAAATATCGCAGAAAAAACAATGGCATATACCAATGAGTATGTGATTAAGGACGGAGAACTGGTTTTTGCACGAAAGTGAGAGCAATATGAAGATTAGCGAACTTATCAAAGGAATTGAAGTGGTGCGCACCGTTGGCGACACCAGCAAGGAAGTGACAGATATTCAGTTTGATTCTCGTCGCGTAGGCGAGGGCTGTTTGTTTGTAGCACAAGTGGGAACAGCGGCTGACGGACATGCCTACATTGAGCAATGCGTGGCAAAAGGAGCGAGGGCTGTGGTGCTGGAGAAAGAGGAATATATCAAAGACGATGGCGTGTGCTATGTATTGGTGAAGAATAGTGATGAAGCGTTGGGTAAGATGGCGCACTATTGGTATGGCGAACCAAGCAAACACTTGAAATTGGTGGGCGTGACGGGTACCAACGGCAAGACGACTACAGCAACTCTGCTCTATAAGCTCTTTAAGGCACTGGGCTACAAGGCAGGCTTGCTCTCGACGGTGGTGAATTATGTGAACAACGAAGCGGTAGCAGCTACGCATACAACACCTAACGCATTGGAGTTGAACGCTTTGCTTGCCAAGATGGTGGTGGCTGGCTGTACGTATGCGTTTATGGAAGTTAGTAGTCATGCTATCGCACAAGAGCGTATTGCAGGCTTAGAATATGCAGGAGCATTGTTCTCAAACTTGACGCGCGACCACTTGGATTATCACAAGACTTTTGATAATTATCGCGATACGAAGAAGATGCTGTTTGACCGTTTGGGTAAGGAGGCATTTGCGCTAACGAATATAGATGATAAAAACGGTTTGGTAATGACCCAAAACAGTCGTGCGCGTGTGCTGACCTATTCGACTCACAGCATGGCTGATTTCCGCGGCAAGATATTGGAAGAGGGATTTGACGGCATGCTCCTTCGCGTGCAGAGCACTTTGGGCGCAGTGAATACGGAAGTGTTCGTACCACTGGTAGGACGATTCAATGTCAGCAACTTGTTGCTCATCTACGGCGCAGCTGTAGCGTTGGGCGAGGATGCGATGGAGGTATTGCGCGTGCTGAGTGGTTTGCAACCTGTGAATGGACGATTTGAAACCATTCATTCGCCTAAAGGTTGGACAGCAGTGATTGACTATGCACACACCCCCGATGCGGTGGAGAATGTGCTAAAAACCATCAATGAGATTGTGGCTGCCAATGCGGGTAAACGCAGCGAACCAGCACAAGTGATTACGGTCGTAGGTTGCGGAGGCAATCGCGACAAGGGTAAGCGTCCTATCATGGCAAAGAGCGCGTATCAGCTTAGTACTCAGCTGATATTGACTTCGGATAACCCTCGCGATGAAGAGCCACACGCTATTCTGCAAGATATGGCTGCGGGACTTACCAACGAAGAATTGCGACGTGTGCTGATTATCGAGGATCGTGAGTCTGCTATCAAGACCGCTTGCACCCTGGCGCGTCAAGGCGATGTGGTACTCGTAGCAGGCAAAGGGCATGAAGATTACCAAATCATCAAGGGAGTGAAACACCATTTTGATGACCATGAGGTGGTGAAGAATTGTTTATAGTTTAGAGGACGCCAGCCATGCTGGCTACAGTTTAGAGTTTAAAGGCAAAGATATGTTATACGAATTGTTTAATTTTCTAGGTGATGTGCCAGGGGCACGATTGATGAGTTATATCTCCTTTCGTGCCATTGTAGCAGGCGTAATGGGCTTGTGTATCAGTATTTGGGTGGGTAATTGGTTTATCCAATTGCTGCGCCGTAAAAACGTGTCAGAGACCCAACGCGACGAGAAAATAGATCCATTTAACGTAGCGAAGAAAGGCGTGCCTACCATGGGTGGCGTGGTGATTATCGCTGCGATGCTGATTCCTACTCTCTTGATGGGCAAATTGAACAATGTATATCTGATTCTAATGCTCATTACTACCCTTATTTTGGGAGCATTGGGTTTTGCGGATGACTATATCAAGACTTTCCGCGACAACAAAGACGGTCTGAACGGTTGGATTAAGATTGCAGGGCAAATCACACTGGGTTTGATTGTAGGATTAACCTTGCGCTATAGTCCAGAAGCCACTATGCATGAGCGAGTTACATCGCACATTGAGAACAACATTACCGTGTTTGAGAAAACACCAGAGGTGAAATCCACTCGCACTACCATTCCGTTTGTGAAAGAACACAATTTCAACTATGCTGATATATTTTCCTTCTTAGGTGAAAGCAACAAGTACAAAGCGGGGTGGATCTTCTTTGTGATACTAACCATTTTGGTTGTGGCAGCAGTGAGCAATGGTGCTAACCTCAATGACGGTATGGACGGTATGTGTGCAGGTAACTCTGCCATTATCGGTGTGGCGTTGCTTGTGTTGGCGTATATCAGTGGCAATGTGGTATTCTCCGACTACTTTGACGTGATGTATATCCCTGGCAGCGAAGAACTGGTGGTCTTTCTCGCCTCATTTATAGGCGCACTGATAGGATTTCTCTGGTGGAATGGTTTTCCTGCACAAGTATTTATGGGTGATACAGGCAGTTTGACCATCGGAGGCATAATAGGCGTTAGTGCAGTGATTATTCACAAGGAATTGCTGTTGCCTATTCTATGTGGCGTATTCCTTATGGAGAGCGTGAGTGTGATTCTTCAAACACAAGTATATAAACTGGCCAAGAAGAAAGGCATGCGCCTACGCGTATGGAAGCGCACGCCACTACACGACCACTATCGCACTTCGATGGATCAAGTTCTCCGCAATGACCCAACTTGCAAGGTGCTCTTCAAGGGTAGCCAACAATTGCAGCATGAGAGCAAGATCGTACTCCGTTTTTGCATTGTGACGCTGATTCTTGCAGCATTGACTATCCTAACATTAAAAATACGATAACTATGAAAAGAATTGTTGTTTTAGGTGCAGGCGAATCAGGAACAGGGGCTGCCATATTAGCACAAAGCAAGGGCTTTGATGTCTTTGTGAGCGATATGGGGGACATTTCGCCCGTGTACCAAGCCTTGCTGGATAAGCACCACATCGCGTGGGAGAGCCGGAAGCATACCCCAGCGCTGATTCTTAATGCTGACGAAGTCATCAAGTCCCCAGGGATTCCCTTAACAGCCCCCTTGGTGCAACAATTGATAGCACAAGGAACACCTATCCTCTCGGAGATTGAATTTGCGGCACGCTACACGCGCGGCAAAATGATTTGTATCACAGGTTCTAATGGCAAAACCACTACCACATCGCTCATCTTCGATATGCTTCGCCGAGCAGGATTGGATGTAGGACTGGCAGGAAACATAGGCAACTCGTTGGCGTTGCAAGTGGCACAAGAGGATCATGAATACTATGTCATTGAACTCTCGTCGTTCCAACTCGACAACTGCTACGACTTCAAGGCCGACATTGCTATCTTGCTGAATATCACGCCCGATCACTTGGATAGATACGATCATCAGTTCCAAAACTACGTGGATGCCAAGTTTCGTATCACGCGCAATCAGACGAGCAAAGATGCATTTATTTATTGGAGCGAAGACCCCGTTATCAACCGCGAGATTGCACGTATTCATCCACAAGCGACCCTCTATCCTTTTGGTAGCAGCGAGCAGAATGTGGCCTATACAGATGGTAGTCACCTTGTTGTGGTAAGCAAACCCGACGTTACGCCATTGCGCGTTCCATTGGATGAGCTCAGTTTGAAGGGTAAACACAATCAGCTCAACTCTATGGCGGCAGGTCTGGCAGCGCAGATCCTGAATATCCACAACGATGTGATTCGCGAGAGCTTGCAGCAGTTTGCGGGGGTTGATCACCGCTTGCAATATGTGGCAACTGTCCGTGGTGTGCGCTACATCAACGACTCTAAAGCGACTAACGTCAATTCTTGTTGGTACGCGTTGGAGAGTATGACTACTCCTACCGTGTTGATTCTCGGAGGAACCGACAAGGGTAATGACTACAGCGAGATTGATGCTTTGGTCAAAGAGAAGTGCCACACCTTGATTTTCATGGGCAAGGATAATGGCAAACTAATCAAGCATTTCGAGGCAATGGGCGTAAGATACATCTCCACCGACAATTTGCAAGATGCAGTGCAATCTGCTTATCAGTCTGCTAACGAAGGAGATACAGTATTGTTGTCACCTTGCTGCGCAAGCTTTGACCTCTTTAAGAACTACGAGGATCGTGGTAAACAATTTATGCAAGCCGTACACAATTTATAAGATATACACCATCATGACTATCCAACATATTAAACAATATATCCGTGAGCAGATGCAATATATTGACCGAACTTATTGGATTCTATTTATTGCTCTTATCTTAGCAGCCTCCATTGCATTATTTTCAGCAAGCAGTTTTTTTGTTTTTCAAAAAGGAGGCAGTACACTTGGTCCCATCCTATCACAAATGACTTTTATTGCCATAGGAGTGGCATTAGCATTTGTTTTGCAATTTCTTCCCAATAGGTGGATACGTACTTTAGGCTATATCGGGCTATTCGCATCCATCGTGTTATTGCTGCTGACATTCAGCCCATTAGGTGTGGAAATTAATGGTTCTAAACGATGGTTGAAATTATTTGGCATTACGTTCCAACCATCGGAATTAGCCAAACTGACACTCATTATTGTCGTAAGTGATTTGTTTAGCAAAATCAAAACAAAAGAGGACCAACGCAAATACTTCGGAATGGCGATGATTATCACATGTATTATATGCGGTATCATCTTTATCGGCAACCTTTCTACAGCCGTATTATTGGGCGGTATAGTCATTTTATTGGCTATCCTCGCACGCGTACATATCAAGTATTGGGGTAGTTTGGTAGCAGCCATCATGGTATTCCTCATATGTGGTTACTTCTTTGTAAATGAAGTGTATGTAAAGCAAAATCGTAGGATGGAGGGTGTTCTTGGTCGTGCTATCACTTGGGTTAGCCGTATCAATGATATGCTTGAAGAGAACCAAACCAGCGACGCAGAGTTTCGCATTACAGACGACAACTACCAAAGTTCGCATGCTAAGATTGCTGTAGCTCGAGGAGGTAAATCACCTTTTGGGGTATTGCCTGGCAATAGTATTCAACGAGATGTCCTACCACAAGCATATGCCGATTATATCTTTGCTATTATAGTAGAAGAATGGGGAATCATAGGCTCTGTCGCACTGATTATATTATACTTATCCATTCTATTCCGAGCATGTTTGAAGAGCAGTCGGTATGCCGACTATTCCGCCATGCTAATGGTGATGGGTCTAGCCCTAATGCTCACATGCCAAGCGCTGATTAGTATGATGGTTTCTGTTGGCATTGGTCCTGTGACAGGCCAACCTTTGCCTATGATTAGTCGCGGTGGAACAAGTGCCTTGATTACAAGCATCTACTTTGGTATTATCATGAGCGTTTCACGCGAGCAAACCAAATTAGGTACTCGCCAACAAGCAGCCATCAATCAAAGTCTTGATGACGTGCCAGATATTGAACTTGACTAATAACCATCCAACCTATACAATCATGAGATATCTTATCAGTGGAGGCGGCACAGGAGGTCATATCTTCCCCGCAGTAAGCATTGCAAACGCACTGCGCGAATCTGATCCTAATTGCGAAATCCTATTCATTGGGGCACTCGGACGTATGGAAATGGAGCGTGTTCCACAGGCAGGATATAAGATTATCGGTCTGCCTATAAAGGGTTTCGACCGTAGTCATCCGTGGAGCAATGTGCGCGTATTAATCGACCTACTTCGCTCAATGTGTCAAGCTCGCCAGATTATACGCGAGTTTCGTCCAGATGTGGGTGTCGGTGTGGGTGGCTATGCCAGTGGTGCAGCTATGAAAGTAGCAGCAAAAATGGGTGTGCCGATTGTATTGCAAGAACAAAATGGCTTTGCGGGTGTGACCAACAAACTGCTGAAAGATGATGCGAAGAAAATTTGTGTAGCCTATGAGGGTATGGAACGCTTCTTCCCAAAAGATAAAATCATTCTTACTGGCAATCCTGTGCGACAAAACCTGACTTCTGGCACGAAGGAAAAAGCCATTAAATACTTTAACGAAGAATTTGGTGTGAACTTCACGGCTGATAAGAAGACCCTGCTAATCATTGGCGGCAGTTTGGGTGCTCGCACTGTGAATGAGAGCATTATTGCTCACCTAAAAGAGTTGGTGGAAAGTGATATTCAAGTGGTTTGGCAAACAGGAAAGAATTATTTTGCTGATTGCAAGAAAGCCCTTGAAGTGTTACCTCAGAATAAAATCATTTGCACGGATTTCGTAAGCCAAATGCCTTTGGCATATGCATTGGCAGACTTGGTAATCTCGCGTGCAGGTGCTTCGTCTATCTCGGAACTATGCTTGTTAGGCAAACCATCCATCTTGGTTCCATCTCCTAACGTAGCAGAAGATCATCAAACACATAACGCTATGGCATTGGTCAAAAAAGATGCCGCAGTATTGGTAAAAGATATGGATGCAAAGGAGCAAATGGTGGCTACTGCCCTGTCATTAATCCAAGATGAAGCACGATTGGACTTATTGCATGCAAACATCCTCAAGCTTGCCCTACCTGATTCGGCAAAACGCATTGCAAAGGAAGTAATGCAATTGGCAACGAAGTAACACACATATAGCAAACATGAAAAAAGAGAGTCGCAAGACTCTCTTTTTGTTTGTTGAAGCATAGGTAATTACTTACGGATACCCAACTCTTTGATGATAGCACGATAACGCTCGATGTCTTTTGCCTTCAAGTAATCAAGCAAACGACGACGCTTACCTACCAACATTGTCAAAGCGCGCTCTGTACCGAAGTCCTTGTGGTTCTTCTTGAGGTGCTCGGTGAGGTGGTTGATACGGAAAGTGAACAGAGCGATTTGGCTCTCTGCAGAACCAGTGTTCTTAGCGTCATTGCCATACTTAGCAAAGAGTTCTGCTTTTTTCTCAGATGTCAAATACATTTGTAATTGATATTTAATTAGTTAAACAATTATGACCTCGCATGATGCTACGATCCAAACGATGTCACATCTATAGTAATTATGAATTTTGAATTAAGAATTATGAACCCTCAGTCCAAAATTCGATGCAAAATTACTGCTTTTTTCTGATATACGCAAATTTTTCGGGCAGAAACTTGCATTTTTCAGCTATTATTGCTGGATTTGAAAAGGGAAAGAACCGATGAGTTCGCCATCTACAAAGAAATCAGCATTATACCCACCAGTTTGCAATATTTCCTCTACCGTCCAATACACCGCTCCCGAAATCTCCTCACCTGCATACTCAAAGACCTTAGATACCGAATACGCAATTTCGCTATTCTCAAAGCGAAAAACATCGTTGACACTCTTTTGCATCACCTCTCCATCTGGGCGAGTGATACGCAGATAGAGCGTTTTCATACCAGGTTTGTTGGTAATATTGCGAGCGACAGTGTAGTCAAATTGGAGTTTTTGTATGTGATTATAGCGCGTAGTTTTTCTGTCACGTTTGTCTAACATCGTCATCTTGAAATGACTGATCTCCAGCATCGACGCACGACTAACTACCTCTGCTAACTGGGTGCGCTCTTGTTCTAATTGTTGCGCTTGGCGAGCTACCTCTTGATACTGTTGCTTAACTTGCTTATTCTCAGCTACCAAACGTTTGTTGGTGCGATCGAGTGAGTCGATTTGATGTACATAACCTACCATCACTTGGCGCACAGTAGCTAATTCCTTCTTGAGTTCAGCGATGCGACGGGCATTCGTTACTTTGGTAATACGAAGTTCCTCCAAGAGGTCTTGCACACGCTGTTTCTCTTGCGAAAGTAGTTCGACCAACGAGTCGTTGTGGATATCAGGCGTTTGATAGCCATCAAACTGAATGGCGAGTTCCTCGTACTCGTCCTCCAATTGCTCCTTCTCGAACTCCATCTGCTCAACAATCTCTTTGATCTCGGTCTTTTGTTGCAGATTTATCCATACCAACGCACATACACATAGTGCTAGCACTACAATGCCTACGACTAAAGCAATATACTTATTCTTATTCATAACACGTCTAACAATTTTTCCATTTTTGTAGAGCGAGAACCTTTTAGGAGGATAAATTTCCCCTTCAATGGTTGCACCTCAAAGTGTTTGTGCAGATCTTCCACTGTATCAAAGATTGGATAAGGCGATGTGGTCAATCGATACTCTTCACCCACCAGATACACCCAATCAGCCTTACGTTCCGCCAACATATTCACGATATTTTGGTGCTCCAAGTGGGAATATTCGCCCAACTCACGCATCGCGCCAAGGATATATGTATCGCCTTTGAAGGCGTTGATAGCCGCCTGCATGGAGGTTGGGTTGGCGTTGTACGCATCCACAATGAGTTGGTTATTATCCGTTTTCATCTTTTGGGAGCGGTTATTGGTTGGCACATATTGGCGAATAGCCTCCAATGCTTGTTCGCGTGAGACTCCAAAATGCTCACCCACACAAATAGCCGCTGACACATTCTCCGCATTGTATTCACCTACAAGATGTGTGCCAGAGGGCATCACACCTGTGGTGTAGGATACGAGCCTCCCCCCATCCCCTCCCTGAAGAGAAGGGTGATTTGCAACAGCGTTCTTGTGCATTTGAGCGAGGTAAGGGTTGTCGGTGTTGCGGAAGATAGTGCCTTGATGGGCTACGAGATAGTCGTAGAGTTCTTGCTTGGTGCTTTGTACGCCTTCGAACGAGCCAAAGCCCTCTAAGTGAGCGCGACCTACATTGGTAATCAGTCCATAGTTGGGTTCTGCAATGTCCACCAGTTCCTTAATATCACCAGGGTGCGATGCTCCCATCTCTACAATCGCGAGCTCGTGCGCACGAGTGATTTGTAACAACGTGAGGGGAACCCCTATTTGGTTATTAAGGTTTCCTTTTGTGTAGTGGATATTGTATTTTGTAGAGAGAACTGTTGCCAAGAGTTCTTTGGTAGTTGTCTTTCCGTTGGTACCTGTGATGCCAATGATTGGTAACCCCAACTCGCGACGCCAAGCGCGCGCGAGGTCTTGCAAAGCAAGGAGGGTGTCCTCTACAAGGAGGAGGCTATTGGCTATGAGCGATTGGCTATAGGCAGCGAACACCTCTGGGTCATCGATAACGACAAGCGATGCTCCTTGCTCAAGTGCTTGTTTGGCAAACTTATTACCATCAAAACGCTCGCCATGCAATGCAAAGAACACGCAACCTGTAGGCAGATTGCGCGTATCTGTACTAACGCAAAGCGAATTTTTATCTTTTATAAGAAAATCCCAATTCATTTCGTTATATCATTTCAAGGTGCAAAATTACTCTTTTTTTTCGAGATATACAAATTTTGGGTTATATTTTCACATCACCTATTTCGAACATTATTTTGGAGTAGTGTAATTCGTCCTATCAATTCTGTCCAAAATCATGAAATTATTTTGTGGGAAATTTAACAATTATATACTAACTTTGCAAAACTTTATCTAAGTGGCGCATTTTTCGATTGGTCATTACAGTTGAAGCACAGAAAGAGCAGAACTCCGCTCTTTCTATGTTTTGAAATATGCGTCTAATAGAGTGAACTACAACGCATCTTTCAACTTATGCTTGATGTAGTGCTCATCTGTGAAATGGGAGCGAAGATGTGACGTCATCTCCGCGCGAGCAAAAAATTTCTGGTACTCGCGTTTGATATCTTCACCTAGATTGGGGTCATGAGGTGTATAATGGCAGATTGTTTCGGGGGTATCTTTGGGCTTAAATGCCTTGAAACGAAAAAGGTCCTGCATAGTGAGTTTGAACTCCGTTTCGCCATTCTCTCGGCGACCGCGGTACTTATTAACACCTACGACCTTCTTGAGCGAAGACATGGGATTGAGTACAGGATTGATGACAATCTTACGCCCCGCAAAATCAGCACAGAGGACATAAAAACCCCCTAAAGAACTTCCGATGAGATACTTGACATCTGCATTTGCCTTGATAAAATCATTTATTTTCTTCACCGACTCATCCACGCGGTGATCCACTTCCAACGGACACCACTCTAGATCGGGGTAGTATTTGCGGAAATTGGTGATGGTGTCGGAGTGAATAGACCCTGCGAAACCATGTATGTAAACTGCTTTTGCCATGATGGTTCGTTACTTTTGATAGGTTTGTTATTTGGCTGCAAAGTTACATATTTTCTACGAGATATACAATTTTCCACATGAAAAAACAATCATTTACTTGCTCAATTCAAAAAAATGTTGTAATTTTGCAAACAGAAAGGAAAAAACCGCCAACAATCAGTACCGAAGCGTCGGTGCAAAGACATATTAAATATAGCGTTATAAGCCAAACTTGATTACTTGAAACTTCGACAACTTCAATGTAATTTATTTACTCAAGTCACGGTTTATGCACGCTCACGTAACCGCGTGAGTTTTCTGTGCGTAAATTTGAGTAAATAAGGTAGTCGAAGACCTCAAGTAATCAAATGATGCGAACGAAAGTTCACGCTTTTCGTGTATAATAAGCTCTTAGATATAATAAACAACAAATCAATAATTAACAACGGAGTGTGCCGAAAATCCAACAAAGAGTAGGCAGTAAATATTTAGTATTATGAAAAAGATTTTATTTTTTGCATTTCTTGCAGTGTCCTTAATCTTTGTAGGATGTGGTGGTAATGGTGGTGGATATAATCCTCCTTCAACAACAGGTAACATCCAATTTCTAAATCAAACTGACGATGCCTATTATGTTGATGTGGCTGGATATGAAACATTTACGTTAGGAGGTAATAGATCTGTAACATACAGCGGATACGAAGTGGGTAGACATCATATAACTGTTACGCAAAAAAATGGATATATTTTATATCCTACGGTAAAAGAAGGATATGCAACAGTTCGTGCAGGAGAAACTACAATATTCTATTGGAATTAACAAACCCGCAGACACTTTTAGGATTATTGACTCGGAGTTCTCTTTATAATTGGTATGGCAATCAGTCCTCGCAGACTGATTGCCATACCAATATTCGAATTTTATTTAGAGATAAGACGCTATTTTGAGGGCGACATTGATGCCGTCCAAGGCGGAAGAGGTGATACCGCCTGCATAGCCAGCACCTTCGCCGCAAGGATAGAGATGGGGTGTAGAGATCGATTGCAGTGTCTCTGGGTCACGAGGCAGACGCACTGCACTACTGCTACGGCTCTCCACACCGAGGATAACTGCCTCATTAGTCAAGAAACCACGGTACTTGCGGTCGAAATCGCGGAAGCCTTGTTGCAAGCGTTTGCCGATATGTTCGGGCAGCCACTGGTCAAGGCGACTGGACACTGTGCCTGGCAGATAACTGCACGAAGGCAGTGTCTTACTTGCCTTACCCTCTACGAAATCGCGTAGGCGTTGAGCAGGAGCGAGAGAGGGAACCCCACCGTGTTGATAGGATAAATATTCCAAATGTTGTTGGAATCGTAATCCTGCAAGCGGATCTTGTTCGTTCAAATCTTCGGGACGGATCTCGACTACCATGCCTGAGTTGGCATAAGGGGAGTTGCGGTGGCTGGCGGACATGCCATTAACCACGCAGCTATTCAATGCACTGCCCGCAGGGACGATATGGCCGCCCGGACACATGCAGAACGAATAAACACCGCGACCTTGCACCTGCGTTACCAATGAATACGAAGCATTCCCCACCAAATGAATCAGTTCGGGCGATGGGTCGTGATACATCAGTTTATTAATCAGCGATTGTGGATGCTCTGCGCGTACGCCCATTGCGAAACCTTTTGTAGCAAGGGCAACACCGTTGTCATGAAGCATGTGGTAGGTGTCATGCGCTGAATGCCCAATAGCGAGGATGACGCCCAAAATGGGCATCAGACCGCTTTGCTGTCGGACCGCTTTGCTATGCTCACTGTTGGACCGCTTCGCTGTTAGACCAAGGAGCAAGCGGAAGAGGGCTTCATCTACACAAGTAGAGAAATGTATCTCGCCACCGTGCTCGATGATGCATTCGCGCATGCGGCGGATGATAGTTGGCAGTTTGTCGCTTCCGATATGTGCATGGGCTTCGTAGAGCAAGCGGTCGTCTCCACCGAAATGGTGGAAGAGTTCCATAACGCGTTGCATATTGCCGCGTTTCTTGCTGCGTGAGAAGAGTTTACCATCGGAAAAAGTGCCAGCGCCGCCTTCGCCAAAGCAGTAGTTGGACTCGGCATTGAGTCCAAGATTGCGGTTGAGCGTAGCGATGTCTTTCTTACGCTCAGCGACATCCTTGCCGCGTTCGTAGATGATTGGACGGATGCCGTGCTCGATGAGTGTGAGTGCGGCAAACAAACCCGCAGGTCCTGCACCGATAATAGCTACACTATGCTCGGCATTGTGCACATCTTGAAAATGTGGTGGCTCGTAGAGCGGAATAGGTGCGTCCTTGGGTAGCGGTGCGTCATGCTCGTCAGTGAGCACCGTGAGGTGTACCTTGAGTTGCTTTTGGCGAGCATCTATAGAACGCTTCACGACACGGAACCTTTGTTCCATGTCGTGCGCTTTCTCTGGACTTAATATAAGGGTTTGCTGATTCAAAATTATTTTTTCAGCGCGTCCATGATCTTATTCTCGATCTCTTCTGCGAGGTCTGGGTTGTCGCGGAGGACGTTCTTAGCCGCATCGCGACCTTGTGCGAGTTTGGTGCCTTCGTAGCTATACCATGAGCCCGACTTGGTCAAGATACCATTATCTACACCAAGATCCACTATCTCTCCTACACGAGAGATACCCTCATTGAACATGAGGTCGAACTCGGCTTTCTTAAATGGAGGAGCCACCTTATTCTTGATAACTTTTACGCGCACTTGGTTACCAAGGATTTCGTCGCCATCCTTGATAGCACTTGCTTTGCGGATATCGAGACGCACAGATGCGTAAAACTTCAGCGCGTTACCACCTGTGGTGGTTTCTGGGTTGCCGAACATCACGCCGATCTTCTCACGAAGTTGGTTGATGAAGATACAGGTGGTGTTGGTCTTGTTGATAGTAGCAGTGAGTTTGCGGAGCGCTTGGGACATGAGTCGTGCTTGTAAACCGACGCGGTTGTCACCCATATCGCCTTCAATCTCAGCTTTAGGAGTGAGGGCTGCTACAGAGTCGATGACCACGAGGTCAACGGCTGCGCTACGGATAAGTTCGTCAGCGATATCAAGGGCTTGCTCGCCGCAGTCAGGTTGCGCGATGAGGAGGTTGTCGGTATCCACACCAAGTTTCTCTGCATAGAAGCGGTCGAAGGCATGCTCCGCATCGATGATAGCTGCGATACCGCCTTGCTTTTGCACCTCAGCCATCGCGTGGATGGCGAGGGTGGTCTTACCAGATGACTCAGGACCATAAATCTCTACCACACGACCGCGAGGATAACCGCCTACGCCAAGCGCGAGGTTTAGACCTACTGAGCCTGTAGGGATTACAGGTACGTCTTCTACTTTCTCGTCACCGAGCTTCATGATGGCACCTTTGCCAAAATCTTTATCAATTTTTGCCATTGCCAATTGCAAGGCTTTGAGCTTCTCTGGGGAAGGCATTTTCTTTTCTTCTGCCATAGTCTTATATAGTTTAAAAGTTTTAAGTGTTTTAAAAGTTCTAAAGGTTTTATGCGCCTTTGGCGCTTGTTTCAAAAGTTTTGTGCAAAGGTAGTATTTTTTTTGCACATGTGCAAGAAGTAAAAAAATATTTCTTTATATTATCAAAAAATAACACGTCTACCATCTAAGGTATATACATTATCATGATGAAGAATGTACAACGTGGAGTTGTGTAATATCACACGTGCGTTGTTATTGGATATTGTGGGATTGCACAAAGCTGTTATGGGTTCAGTATTCACTGTGAGAGCATCTAATGCAAAATATAATGGTGTGTTCGCACCATAAGCACCAATATCTGTAGTGGTCATAGAGAAACTCAAGCAGGACGTTCTTCCCAAAGCAGATAGTGGGACTTGTACCCATCCATTGTTATTCTTTCCATCCACTGCAAGATAAAAGGTAGTTGTAGCAGTAGGGCACATTGTACTATCGAGAGCTTGAATGATGAGTGCCAAGGTATCTTGCTCGGTAAAAGCGCGAGCATTGAACTCTCCCTGTGTAATTGCCTTGTAGGTATTGCTATTTTGGCAAATATATACATATTCAGGATAGTATTCCTTGTTGAATTGGACGACATTGGTGGAATATCCTTGCTCCTCACTTACCCATTCGGAGTAATAGCCAATTACATAAGGCGTTCCTACACCGCCTATTCCACCGTTCGCCACACAGCCAAAAACATTTGCTGTGTCTTGAGAGACTGTGGATATAGTAAAGCCCTCCCAACTCAAACCTCCGTATGCCATCGCACTCGGCAGATGAGATAGGCGGAACACTCCACCATTAGTGACGATAAAACGACAAGAATCATGGTCATTATACGTCTGTTCCCACACATCTGTCAGGTCGTAATAAGCACCAATAGTTGGCGTAGAAGAATACGTAACGAGGTTGGCGTTTATATCAGTAGCTGTGGCGAGATCCATCGTGACAACATCTGCATAAACAACTGACACACAACATATTAAAAAGCAAATAAGTGTTTTTTTCATTGATTTACCACCTATAATTTTATGTTGATAGAAGTAATATACACTAAAAAGCAAATAGTCACGTCAGATCAGTCCACAAACTGCACTTTGTTGATGTCACGTGGTTTGGCTTCTGGTGATTCGTTTGCATAACCAAAACCCACGCATAGGCAGAGTTCGTAGTTCTCACTGAAACCAAGCAGCGCAAGGATATCGTCACTATTCTCGGCATCGTTGATAAAGCGGACAGGGCTGCCCAAGCAGATACTTCCTATGCCCAGCGATTGTGCAGCAAGCATCATGTTACCTGCCAGCAGACCGCAGTCGTATGCTGAAAAATCGTAGTTGCGATCGCGAGCGATGAAAGTCATGACTGGTGCGCCGCGCATGCAGCCGTGTGCCATCTCTGCAGGGAGATTAGGGTTGCCTGCTGCCATCAGGTCTTGCACTTTTTGTAGGGTGGTTGGGTTGTCGATGATACGCACTTCCCAAGATTGTTTGTTTTGACCATTAGCCGCATTGATACCGCAGATCATTATTTGCATCATGGTGTCGCGAGCCACTGGCATTTGGTGGTACTGACGAATGCTGCGGCGGGACATAATAGCGTTGATTACTTCGTTATTCATAGGTTCTTTGTTTTGTGGAGTAGGGTTGCAACCTACCAATGTGATTGCCAATAGAGGCAAAAGTAATAGAAATTGTCTCATAATTGTATAGTTATTGTGCGTGTATTGTCCGTAATTGATTGCATAAACTCATCACTCAAACGCCTCGGCGTAAGTACAGCCTTCGCGCCAACGAGAGCAACCGTAACGAGTCTTTCCACGGATAATCGTTCCGCGTCCACACAGAGGACAACGCATACCCGATTTGTCGGCTTTGACCTCGCGCACTACTTGCGTGGTCATCTGCTTGAGTTCATCCAAAAAGAGTTTAGCCGTATAGTCGCCTCGCTCAATGGCACGGAGTTTCTGCTCCCAACGACCCGTGAGTTCCGCAGACTTAAGTAGCGGAGAAATAATCGTATGTATCAGATTAATACCCACTTCGGTAGCTTTGATATTTTTCTTGTCACGAACAATATACTTGCGTTGGAAGAGTTTCTCGATGATTGCGGCACGGGTACTTGGACGACCGATACCATTCTCCTTCATAGCATCACGCAGTTCCTCATCATCTACCGTTTTTCCTGCAGTTTCCATAGCACGAAGCAGGGTAGCCTCGGTGTAATATTTAGGTGGTGTGGTGGTTTTCTCTTGCAGTTGTGGGACATGAGGACCCGATTCTCCCTTATGGAAAGCAGGAAGCGTCTTCTGCTCTTCGGTTTCGTCATCGGTTTTCTCCTTTGCAAAGACTTCACGCCATCCTTGTGCCAGTATCTCGCGTCCCGTCACCTTAAAGGATATATCGCCCGCGCACGCGAGGACGGTGGTTGTTGCCACCTGGCAGGGCGGATAAAAAGCCGCAATAAACCTCAACGCTACCATATTATACACCTTACGCTCGAGTTCCGTGAGGTTATCAGGGCGTTGTCCTGTAGGGATAATAGCGTGGTGATCTGTGACTTTGCTATTGTCGAAGACCTTCTTGGATTTTGGCAAGCTCTGCGCACCTTTGCCTCCATCAACTTTGAGAGGGAGCAATGGTGCCACCTGCGGAAAGTAGTCTTGTATGCCACGCAGTGTAGCAGGCACCTTGGGGTAGATATCATCGCTGAGGAAGGTGGTGTCCACGCGCGGATAAGTGGTGACATGCTTCTCGTAGAGGCTTTGAATCACCTTGAGGGTGTCATCAGCCGTCATGCCATAGCGTTTGTTGCACTCCACTTGCAGCGAAGTGAGGTCAAAAAGGCGTGGGGCATACTCCATGCCTTTCTTTTTCTCTACAGAAGTGATTTCGAGGGGTAGGTCCTTTATGCTATCTACGAGTTTTTGCCCTTGTTCGAGGGATGTAATAGCATATTCATCCTCTTCGGCAAGCAGTTGTGCGGAGAAAAGGGTATCACGGTAAAGGGTTTTGAGTTCCCAATATGTGCGTGGCACAAAATGCTCGATCTCGTGTTGGCGTTTGACAATAAGGGCGAGGGTTGGCGTTTGTACACGACCAATGCTCAATACTTGGCGGTCCTTACCCTCCCCTTTAGCGAAACGCAGGGTGTAAGCACGGGTAGCATTCATACCTAGCAGCCAGTCGCCAATAGCACGCATGAGTCCTGCCTCATAGAGGTGCTGGTACTCGCTTTGGTCTTTGAGTTTCTGAAATCCTTCGCGAATGGCATCTTCTGTTAGCGAAGAAATCCATAGACGTTTGACAGGCACCTTGCAGCCTGCTTTCTGGTACACCCAACGCTGAATCAACTCTCCCTCTTGTCCCGCATCACCGCAGTTTATTACTTCGGAAGCCTGTGCGATGAGATTTTTGATAATGTTAAATTGCTTGAGAACGCCTTTGTCATCCGTAACCTTAATACCAAATCGCTCGGGTAGCATGGGCAACGAAGACATATTCCACCCTTTCCATTGCTCGTTGTACTCATTGGGATCAAGCAACGCACATAGGTGGCCAAAGGTCCACGAAACACAATATCCATTACCTTCCATATAACCGTCTCGCGATGTTGTGGCACCTAATACGCGTGCAATATCGCGCCCAACAGAGGGTTTTTCGGCTATACAGAGGATCATTGGCAATTGACAGTTGATAGTTAGTTTTTACCGCTTTTTTGCGTTGGAACCATAGCCGTAACCATAGCCATAACCGATATTTTTGGCATTTACGCCATTTAGAACAGTCACGATATTTGGTAAACGCTTTTGCTCATGTACCTGATTGAGGAAGTCAACGAGGTCAAAAGTGGTATATCGCGCTCGGCATACATATACCGTCATATCAGCAATTCGGCTTAGTTGGAAGGTGTCACTGACCAACGCTACAGGAGCCGAGTCAACAATCACATAATCATATCGTTGTCGTAACTCGACAAATAGTTGGTCTAAGCGATCGCTCTGAAGTAACTCATTTGGATTAGGTGGTATGATACCCGAAGGTAGGATATCTAAATTATTAAACTCGGTAGAAACGACCAGATCATCAACAGCATATGAATCATCTGCCAAATAGCTGGTCAGACAACCTTCAGAAGGCAAACCTAAATACTGAGCTAACATAGGTTTGCGGATATCCAATCCCACTAATGCCACCTTTTTATTGAGCAATGAAAGAGATATTGCTAAATTAGTCGCCACATATGACTTACCTTCGCCATTTACGCTTGACGTAACCAGTATAACTGGATGTTTCGTAAATGATGGCAGCATAAATCCGATATTGGTTCGCAGCGAACGGAACAACTCGGCAGACACAGAATTGACGCCCTCTCGCACAGCGACATGTTCACCATGATGATTTTGCACCAAGACTCCACCTACAGGCATTTTGGTTTTTCGCTCTAATTCCTTTGAATCATCGGACAATCGATTATTGAAGAAATAATATAAATATATTCCCACAAACGGCACACCTAATCCTAATAACACACAAATAATAAATATGATTTTCAAACTTGGCTCTAAAGCAGTAGGGTGCATTTGAGGAGTAGCAATAATTTTAGCTGGAGTGACTGTAGAAGCCAGCGTAAGAGCATTCTCTTCACGTTTCTCGTACAAATAGAGATACAAACTCTCTTTCAATTGTTTTCTTCGTGCCACTTCAATATATTGACGCTCTTGTCTTGGAATATCAACACGTTGCTGCTCAACGCTCCCAAAACGTTTTTCCAAATCCGCTTTTGAAATAGTCAGTGTATTGTTAACATTGGCAATACTAATGATAATATTCTCTCGCAAGATGGCCAATTGTGTGGTCATATTTGTAATGACAGGGTTTTCATTAGAAGCCGTTCGCTGAACTCTTAGTTTTCTCATTATCAAATGATTGTACTCATTAACAAGTGAAACAATGGTAGCATCAGCAATACCTAAATTAGCGGGAATAAGATTATCAAACTTAGCATCATCACGAACAAAATCAGCGACATAATTAATCAAGTTTATTTGCGTTTCTATTTCAGCAGCACGTTTCCTATATTCCGTACTCTCTTGAAGATATAGTCCTGCTTCTCGTTCCAAATTCACAATTCCAAACTTTTCTTTGTACTCTTCCACTTCCATTTCCGCATCAAACAACTCTTTCTCAATCAGTCGTAGACGCTCATCAATAAACGCAGCCGTATTGCTTGCCATGATATTCTTATCCAGCACAGCATCAATATTATATAGTTCTATTTCTCGATTGATAAAATCAATCGCTAAACTAGGCATATCTGTAGTAGTAGAGATGTCTATAACATTAGACTCCTTTTTGATTGCTTCTGCCGTGATCATACGGTTGTACATATCCACAGCAGGCAAGATAGGCAAGGTGGTTATATTATATCTATCCCCTCTCTCCAATTCGGTGTGTAGGGTAAAATGAATATCGCCTGCACACGTATTGAATGGCTGAGTAAGATCAGTTACTCTATGGCTACTAAAATTCCACAAACCATATCGCACACGCACCAAATAATCATTCTTCCGTACGCGCAACGATATCTTTACAAAACGTTTTGTAGTATCCAAAAACATCTCGGGGTACTCTACCGTTAAATCACGTGAAGGATATTGCCCTATCCAACGTAGGTTTTTCTTCTTATAATAACGGCTCTGCAGGTCTAAATCGTGTACCACTTGCGTCATTATATCGCGTGAAGTTAGGATGGCTATCTCATCCGCTGTTTGCTTCATACCTCCCATACCCATGACTTGCAACATCTCCACCTTCTCCAAAGGCGATTCTGAGTCATGTGAACGAAGCATGATTCGAGCATTGACCGCATATTCAGGAGTAGTAGAGAAATAGTTATATATCCCCAGTAACCCAAAGACGAAGCAACTGATTAGGAACCAATACCAATTTTTTAACAAACGATTCAACCATAGACGAATATCTATTACCAATGTATCTTGTGCCATAAATTTTATTTTGGAATCTTATATTTTGCGAATTACTGTTTATTTTATTTGGTAGCAGACAAAACAGAAACTATCACTGTTGCAGCACTTGACACTGTCCCTATCATACTGAGCCATAGACTAATTGATTGGTTGTTCGTAGAGCGTGCAGAGTTAGGCTCTACCACTACCACATCGTTTTGTTGAAGATAAAAATATGGCGACTTAAATACCTCGTCGGTGGTTAAATCTAAGCGAGCAAATTCCATCTTTCCATTGTTATCCCGCGCTATTAACACATTATCTCTTTTTCCGTACTCAGTAAGGTCACCAGCCGCTCCCAATGCTTCTAACAAGGTCATCCGTCCATTATTTAACGAATAAGAACCTGGATTCTTCACTTCACCCAACACAGTAACTTGTGCGTTCAAGAAGCGCACAGTGACAATAGGATCCACAAGTTGACCTTTTAGTCGCTCTTGTATTAAATTAACAACTTCTGATTGTGCTAAGCCTGCAACATGCAGTTTACCTAAAATAGGGAAGTTTATATCACCCTGTCCATCCACCGTATAATATTGATAAGAAGACATAGTAGGCACTTCTGCACTAACAGGATTAGTATGAGGCGCTGTAGGTAGATTATACGGCAATACAGCCTCAAGATCCAAAGCAGTCACCATAATAATCAACGCATCATTTATTTTCACGCGAGGTTCAGGCTGCGGATGTGTGTACTTATTGATTTCGGCTGCACTTTCAGCTGTAATAGGCTGGAAATAAGCCAATTGTTTACGAGAAACGCAGGAACACATAAGCGCAACTAGCGTTAATAAATAAATAACTTTTCTCTTAAAAAACATATTTGCTGGTATTAATGATTCTACTTCACTCAAAATCGAGCTTGCAAAGGTAAGCAAAATTGCTGACATGAGCAAATTTTTTAGTAGAATTATTATAGTTTATCTTATTTTTACAACAACTTATGCTTATATCATCTTTTTTTGGCAAAAAATCAAAAAACATTTGGTCATGTCAAAAAAAAGCAGTACCTTTGCACGCTTTTCGGCTTTTGGGCTCCCAAGTAGCGCTGCTGAGGGGACGGATGATACCGATTTTAGGTATGGCAACGTCGATGACTTAGTATCTCGCCTGACCGATGTAACTTATTAAAAACATTTAAGTAAATGTACGCAATTGTAGAAATGCAAGGCTTCCAATATCGTGTGGAAGCAGGCAAAAAACTCTTTGTTAACCGTTTGGCAGCTGAGAAGGGTGCTGAGGTAACATTCGAGAAAGTGCTCCTCGTTGAGAACGAAGGAGAGGTAAAAGTAGGTGCTCCAGTAGTAGAGGGCGCTAAAGTTGTTTGCGAAGTACTCGACAATGAGTGCCGTGGCGAGAAAGTTCTCGTGTTCCACAAAAAACGTCGCAAAGGATATCGTAAATTGAACGGCCATCGTCAAGATTTGACCAATCTCGTTGTTAAAGAGATCGTTTTGGCTTAATTGTTTAACCTTTTAAAAGCAAAGTTTAAGAGAAATGGCACATAAGAAAGGTGTCGGTAGTTCCAAGAACGGCCGTGAATCAGAAAGCAAACGACTTGGTGTAAAAATCTTTGGTGGTCAATTCGCTAAAGCAGGTAACATCATCGTACGTCAACGTGGTACAGTACACAACCCAGGCGAGAACATCGGTATGGGTTCTGACCACACTTTGTTCGCTTTGACAGATGGTATCGTAACCTTCCAAAAGAAGCGTAACAACAAGTCTTACGTATCTATCCAACCTATCGCAGAGGCATAAGAAGGAATAACCTTTGTCTCGGCAAGAGGAATGGTAAAATAAGTTTCTCCTACCGATTGCCTCGGCAGTTGGCAGGAGAAATTTGTTTTTAATAACAACACTACACCATCCTACACAACCCTATACAACCCTATGCTAACACTCAAACAAATATACGACAACAAAGCAGCCATCATCGCTGGTCTGGAGAAAAAGCATTTTGCCAATGCTGCGGAAACCATCGAGCAAGTAATCGCTCTCGATACTGATCGCAAAGCAGCACAACAGAAGAAAGACGCTGCTTCAGCAGAGATGAACAAGATCTCTAAGTCCATCGGCGCACTCATGGCACAAGGCAAAAAGGAGGAGGCTGAGGCTGCTAAAGCACAAACAGGTGCACTCAAACAAGCTATCCCTGGTTACGAGCAAGAGATGGCTAAAGCAGAAGAGGCGCTCACATCGCTCCTGCTCACTATCCCTAACGTACCATACGAGCTCGTACCTCAAGGCGCAAGTGCAGAAGACAACCTTGTGGTGAAAATGGGCAACTGGGCTAACCAACCAATGCTCGACAAACTCGCAGCAGAAGGTACTATCGCCATCCGCGATTGGGATACTGCGACTGACGAACAATTAGCAAACAACGACAAACTCCCTCACTGGGATTTAGCGAAGAAATACAATCTCATCGACTTTGATTTAGGTGTAAAAATCTCTGGCGCAGGTTTCCCTGTATATGTAGGTTTAGGCGCACGCCTGCAACGCGCGCTCATCAACTTCTTCCTTGCGGAGGCAAGTGCAGCAGGTTACACCGAGATCATGCCACCAACTGTAGTAAACGAAGCTAGTGGTTATGGTACAGGTCAATTGCCTGACAAAGAGGGACAAATGTACCATTGTCAATTAGACAACCTCTATCTTATCCCTACCGCTGAGGTTCCTGTTACCAATATCTACCGCGATGTGATTCTTGAGGAAGCACAACTCCCAATCAAGAACTGCGCTTACACCCAATGCTTCCGTCGCGAGGCTGGCTCATATGGCAAAGATGTACGTGGACTCAACCGCTTGCATGAGTTTAGCAAGGTGGAGATTGTGCGTATCGACACACCTGAACACTCCGACGAGAGTCACAAAGAGATGCTTGAGCACGTAGAAGGTTTGCTCAAGAAACTTGAGCTTCCATACCGCGTTCTCCGCTTGAGCGGTGGCGACATGTCATTTACTGCAGCACTATGCTACGATTTTGAAGTATATTCAGAAGCACAGCACCGCTGGTTGGAGGTATCTTCTACATCGAACTTCGACACCTACCAAGCTAATCGTTTGCACTGCCGTTACCGCCGTACAGAAGATAAGAAAGTCACATTGGCTCACACTCTCAACGGCTCAGCATTGGCATTGCCACGTATCGTGGCTGCCCTCTTGGAGAACAACCAAACCCCAGAAGGCATCCGCATCCCTGCTGCATTGCAACCATACATGGGTTGCGATATGATTAAGTAAGAGTTTACTCATCATACATAGAACATGAACGAGGATATATGAAAAAGTATATCCTCGTTTTTTATTTACTAATGTATTTATGAAAGTATATGAATAACCTACTAATCACCTATTAATAACCTACTAATAACCTACTAATAACCTACTATCATAAAGGAATCACAAAGGTAGTAGAAAGGATGTGGTATGAGAAAGAAAAAGATAAAAGAGAAAGAAAAACAATAAAAATACCATCCAAATTTTGTCAAATCAACAAAAAGTTGTACCTTTGTCGTGGAAAAAGAAATTTTAATTATATAGTTATGAAAAACGCTCTATATCTCCTTTTAATATTTTTTACAACGAGTTGTACAATACAGAACTCTTACCAGATTGCACCGACCCGAGTATATGCAAAATCGTCCATAGCAAAATATTCTTATGCGCACATATTACCTACTAACACAATCACTACGGGTAATATGAAAGTGTCTACATCACATTTTCCTACTTCCATCGGTTGGATGAACCACGTAGAAGGAAATGGATTAACTGAAAGTGTAAGTCCTTCTGATGTAATTGCTGGTTTTCTTATGAGAAAAGGTTATGCTATTGTATCTAAATTAGATAGTGCACACACAAAGAAAACACTAGAAATAAGTTATGGAGATTGCGGTTGTAAGCATATGCATTCGTCATATTATAAAACCGTGATCATACAATTTAGAGATAGTCATACGAATGAACTAATAGCTTCAATTGAGTCAGAAGCAATGGGTAAGAGTGAAGCTAGTGCTACTGAAAATGCGATTGAAACGGCATTAAAGATTTTATTCAAAAAAGCTGAGCCATGGTTTCAAAACAACTAAAATATTGAATAATGCAATCTATTAACATTAATGAGCTTCTAACCAATTCTTTCCTATACCGCAGTCAGCAATAAGCGGAACGGTGAGATGGACGACATTCTGCATCTCATTAATCACGATCTCACGCACCTGATCAATCTCATTCTCAGGCACATTAAAGTTCAACTCATCGTGTACCTGCATAATCATTTGTGCTTTTAGTCCCTCTTCTTTCAAGCGACGGTAAATAGTAACCATCGCCATCTTAATAATATCCGCAGCCGTACCCTGAATAGGAGAATTAACCGCATTACGTTCAGCAAACGAGCGAACAGTAGCATTATGCGAAACAATATCAGGAAGATAACGCTTACGCCCAAAAAGAGTAACAGCATAACCTTGCTGACGCGCTAACTCCTTTTGGCGTTCAATATAGTCTATCACGCCAGGGAAAGCTGCAAAATATCCATCAATAAGTGCCTTCGCCTCAGAGCGAGAGCAGTCTAACTGCTGTGCCAAACCAAAAGCAGATATACCATAGATAATGCCGAAATTAGCAGTTTTGGCTTGTCGGCGTTGGTCTTTGGTCACTTGCTCTATAGGTACATTGAAAATCTTTGCAGCCGTAGCAGCGTGGATATCCTGCCCCGAACGAAAAGCCTCTACCAAATGTGGGTCTTGCGAGAAGTGTGCCATCAAACGTAGTTCTATCTGCGAGTAATCAGCAGAAAGGAACACGCACCCATCATCTGGAATCACCGCTTGGCGAATGAGTTGCCCACGTTCAGATCGAATAGGGAGATTCTGAAGATTGGGGTTAGAAGAAGACAATCGACCTGTAGCCGTAACCGTCTGATTGTATGTGGTATGTATCTTTCCCGTCGCAGGATTGATATAGGTTGGCAATGCGGAAATATAAGTAGAAATCAGTTTCTTCAACTCACGATAGTCCAATATCAGTCCTACTACCTCGTGCTTACCCTTCAAACCTAATAACACCTCCTCCGAAGTGGAATACTGTCCCGTCTTTGACTTCTTCGCTTTCGCATCAAGTTTTAACTGATCAAAAAGCACCTCGCCCACTTGTTTAGGAGAATTAACATTAAAAGTAACTCCCGCAGCAACATATATCTCTTGCTCAAGGGTTGCTAATTCCTTGCTAAGTTGCTCCTCTGCTTTCTTGAGCATTACTACATCAACTCTCACACCCGCCTTCTCTATCTCACGGAGAATAGCAGCAAGTGGAAGTTCGACCTCTTGGTAGAGATTCCACAAAGCAGAGTCCGCTTTCAGCGCGTCCCATTGGATAGGTAAAGAAGGATTATATGCAACTTCTGGATTAAGTAGATAACTCACCAAACGTCCCTCTAACGATTCTTGTGGAGTATCCTCTATATCAGCACCTTGAACATTCGTTGGAGTCGTTTGAGTATCCGTATTAAAAGCAGCAAATAAATCTAAAGTAGCCTCCTGCTTCTTAGCTTTTTTTGTTGGAGTTGCACTCGCAACTTTCGCAAGCTCCATAGGTGCTTGCTTCAACAATGAGTTAAACTCAAGTTCACGATACAATGGTGCCAGTTTGTCCCAGTCTTTATCTTGACATACCAATGCCTGCGCATCAAACTCCATAGGGACATCCGTCTTAATCGTTGCCAAAAAACGTGAGAAGCGAATATCTTCCACCTGCTCTTGCACCTTGCGTTGTAACGCACCTTTGAGTTGGTCGGTGTTGGCAAGCAGATTCTCAATCGAACCAAATTGCTGGAGCAATTGTACAGCAGTCTTCTCCCCCACTCCTTTACAACCTGGTATATTATCGCTACTATCGCCCATCAATCCCAACAAATCAATCACTTGCGACTGATGCTCCAAACCATATTTCTCACACACCTCGTGAGGTCCCAATTTCTCGAAGCCACCTGTATGACGAGGACGAAACATGAAAATATGTTCGGTCACCAACTGACCGTAGTCTTTATCTGGCGTAGCCATATAGACTTCAAACCCTTCTTTCTCTGCCTTATACGCCAAAGTGCCTATCACATCATCTGCTTCATAACCAGCCACTTCCAACACAGGGATATTCATAGCGTCTAACAATTGCTTTATGCGTGGCACTGCCCAACGAATATCTTCGGGTGTTTCTTGTCGTTGTGCCTTATACTGTTCAAACGCTTCATGACGGAAAGTAGGACCAGCAGGATCAAACGCCACTGCCATATGCGTGGGTTTGACACGCTTAATAAGGTCATCCAGTGTTACTACAAAACCAAAAACAGCTGACGTATTCTCGCCACGCGAATTCATACGTGGAGCTCGGATGAAAGCATAATATGCGCGATAAATCATCGCGTAGGCATCTATGAGCAACAGAGTTTTCAAAGTAGAAAGAGTTTTAAGAGTTCTAAATAAGGTGTTTTACCAAGCAATAGGAGCCAATCCGTGTTGCTGGAGATAATGATTCGCTTGAGAGAAGTGTCCGCATCCTATAAACCCACGATAAGCACTGAGCGGACTAGGATGTACAGCCGTCAGTACCAAATGGCGTTTGCGATCAATAAACTGTCCTTTGCGCTGCGCATAACTCCCCCAAAGCATAAAGACAATATTCTCTCGCTGATTATTCAGTGCTTGTATCGCCGCATCGGTCAGTTCTTCCCAACCTTTACCCTGATGACTTCCTGCCTTGTGAGCCTCTACGGTTAGCGTAGCATTGAGCAAAAGGACTCCTTGTTCCGCCCAATGCGTCAGATTACCAGAAGAAGGGATTGGCTTACCCAAATCACGATGTAACTCCTTGTAGATATTCTCCAACGAGGGAGGTATCTTCACACCATCTTGAACCGAAAAGCATAGCCCATGTGCTTGATTAACATCATGATACGGATCTTGACCAATAATCACCACACGCACATTGTCAAAAGGACAAAGGTCAAAGGCACGAAAGATATGCTTTGCAGGGGGGAAACATTGTTGCGTAGCGTAAGCACGGCGCACAAAATCGGTCAGCAACTCGAAATACGGCTTATCGAACTCGGGTTGCAACACCTCTCGCCAGCTTTCATCAATACGAACTTGCATCGTGGTAAGTTCTAAAATTTTTAAATGTTAATCATTGAGTATCAACATCGCATCGCCGTAATCACCAAAGCGATAGCCCTCTTTGACAGCCTCTTTGTATGCCTTCATTACATTATCATAACCACCATATGTAACTACCATAATCAATTGTGTAGATTGTGGCATATAGAAATTCACAAAGAATGCATTAGCAACGGAAAAATCATACGGAGGGTAAATAAACTTATTTGTCCAACCATCATAAGCCTTAATTTGTCCGTTTGTACCAACTACATGCTCTAAAGCACGCATAACTTCTGTGCCAACCGCACAAATCAGTTTGTTATTTTCATGTGCCTTATCCACAGCATCTGCAACTACTGATGGAATAATAATTTGCTCACTTTCCACTTTATGCTTGGTCAAATCTTCCACATCTACAGGTTTGAAATTTCCCAATCCGACATGAGAAGTTATTGTTTGTATCTCTACACCACGAATCTCCAAACGTTTGAGTAGATTTTTAGAAAAGTGCATACCAGATGCAGGCGCAGCCACAGCGCCAATTTTATCAGCAAATACCGTTTGATAGCGTTCCGCATCCATTTCATCCACCAATAAATCGCTAAACACTTTTTCGTATTCTTCATAGGTTTGTTCTGCCATTGGACGTACGATATATTTTGGCAATGGCGTTGTATTTATCTCATAGAGATGTTGAACGAAATCCGTTCCTTCATAATCGGTCAAGAAACGTAGCGTACGCCCACGTGAAGTTGTATTATCAATTACTTCAGCAAAGATAGTAGCATCATCATCGAAAAACAACTTATTTCCAATGCGAATTTTACGCGCCGGATCCACTAATACATCCCAATAGCGGTTTGCATTATTCAACTCCCGCAATAAAAACACCTCAATATTAGCAAGTGTTTTCTCTTTTTTTGCGTACAAACGAGCAGGAAAAACTTTAGTATCATTGGCAATCAACAAATCGCCTTCGTCAAAATATGTAGCAAAATCACTCACTAATTTATGCTCAATTTCACCACTCTTAGTATGTAAAACCAACATACGCGCTTCATCACGGAAACGACTGGGAAACTGCGCGATTTGTTCTTCTGGCAGTTTAAATTTGAAATCACTTAATCTCATTATCTATCAAATTTGTAAATTGTTCGAATGTCATACAATCCTCTATACGAATATCCCCGACTCTTGTTCTACGCAACGCTATAAGGTGCGCTCCACTATTGAGTCGTTGCCCAATATCGCGCGCTAAGGCACGGATATAGGTCCCCTTGGAACAAACAATACGCAAGGTCAGTTGCATCGTTTGAGGAGTGAATTCCTGTATTTCAATCTCATCTATAACTAGCAATTTGGCTTTTAATTCTACCTCCTCGCCCTGACGAGCTAACTTATAAGCACGCTTACCATCCACCTTCACAGCAGAGAACATTGGTGGCACTTGCCATTGCTCTCCCTCGAAAGTAGGAATCACCTCTTCTATTAGTGCACGCGTAATATGATCGGTTGGGTAATTCGTATCTATCTCTTTCTCTAAATCAAAACTAGGAGTGGTTGCACCCAATTGCAATGTAGCCACATACTCCTTTTGATGGGCCTGTAATTGGTCTATCAGTTTAGTTTTCTTACCAGTACAAACCACAACAACGCCAGTAGCCAAAGGATCTAGCGTTCCAGAATGCCCGACTTTGAGCTTTTTCACTCCCAATTTCTTACACAGCAACCATCGTGCTTTACCCACCACATCGAAACTTGTCCAACGATAGGGCTTATCAAATGCCAAAATCTCCCCCTCAACAAAGTCCATACACGATAGCAAAAATACCTACACAGAGGCAATATATGGAAAAATATATCAACTTCTGACGGCGAACAACATTAATCATGAACTTACAAGCTAGACAACCCGATACGAATGCCGCTAAGAAGCCCACTACCATCGGTACAAAGCCCAATTCACTAACCACTTCGCCACTCAAAATATCTAACAACTCCAACAATGCTTCGCCCAAAATAGGAATCAACACCATCAAAAAAGAGAACTTGGTTACACTCTCTTTCTTAACACCACACAGCAAGCCAGTAGCAATCGTTGTACCACTTCGGCTAAGACCTGGTAATACTGCAACAGCTTGTGCCAAACCTATGATAATAGCATCTTTATATCCCACTTCATGTCCCAATCCAGCACGACGCTTACTTAACCATTCGCTGAAATACAACAAGATGGCTGTCACACATAAGCAGATACCTACGAGCAACAATCCACTGCCAAAAAACGCCTCGACCTGTTCCTTGAAGAACAGACCAACAACAAAAACAGGTATCATTGACACAAGAATCATGCCCACATAATTCTTATCTTCGTTCCATTTTACCGTAGTAAAAGTTCCTTTGAATAGTTGTGCTACTTCCTTCCAAAGGATTACCAATGTAGATAACACGGTAGCTGTATGCACCACAATAGCAAAGGTAAGATTTTCTTCTCCTGCAGTGCCCAACAACTCCTGACCAATCTCCAAATGTCCAGAAGAAGAAACAGGTAAAAATTCAGTCAGTCCCTGAACAATACCTAAGAAAAGTGCTTCCCACCAACTCATTTTTTGCCTGATTTAAATAAAATAGCTATAATCAATGTAAGGAAACCGAATAACGAAATCATCGGTCCAACTGTGATACGACGCACAGAAAATATATCTGGATTATACTCGGCTGTCCCACTTGGTTCACCTGCCATTAAAGCAAATCCTATAACAACTATTATGACACTGATAGCAATTAGAATACTATTACTTTTAGGAAGATTAAATTTCATACATTTTACTAATTTTCATTCGAATATATCGGTTAGTAGCAACCAATGAAGCAAAAAACGTAATGAGGATACCAGTAATAACCACTGTAGCAACAACAAATACTATGTTTTGCCAAATCAACTGGAACAAGATAATACCTAAACGACTATGACAATAATAATATGTAGCTACCAGCAGTACTATAGCTAATAACCCAGCCTCAAATCCCATACGAATATTTCGACGAATGAAAGGCCATTTGATTACCCATGGAGTAGCTCCAACAAGACGCATCGTGTTGATTAAGAATCGTTTAGAGTAAACCTGCAACTGAATTGTATTACTAATAAGCACTAATGCTATTACCAATAAAGCCAATGCTACAGCCGACAGAATCATAGATATCTCACTCAAATTATTATCCAATACCTTTACCACATCCTTTTGATAAATCACTTTATCAACAAATGGTAAGTTTGTTAGTCTTTTTTCTATATCAGCGATACTGTCTGAATGAGCGTACGATGCTTGCAAGCGTAGTTCGAAAGCATCTGTCAATGGGTTATACCCTAAAAACCTCGTTGGATCCTCTCCTAAATTAAGAATATGCTCTTGCAAGGCCTCTTCACGTGAGATGAAATGATAGTCTAAACAGTATGGTGCATTTTTCAACAATCGCTCGGTACGTTCCAATTCTTCTGTAGTGTTGTCTGCTTTCAAGACAATAGATAACACCACATTTTCTTTTATCTGGCGCATCAATTCATGAGTTGACAACAATATCAAGCACTCTAGTCCCACCAAAAACAATACCAAAGCAATAGATATTGTTGTGGTAAAATACATGTTGAATATATTACTTCTTTTCATCTTACGAAGGAAAGGGCAGGTTTACACCCGCCCTATGATTTACAATTAATATTCCCAGAGGTCTTGTTCAGCACTCAACAATTCCCATTCAACACGCTCTTGTTCTTTCGCTATCTCCTCTGGGGTCTTAGCATAGTCAGGAATCATACGGTCGTACACATTACTTGTTCCTACAATGTAAGAGGAGTATAATTTCTTTAGGAAGAAATCATCGAACGTAACACGTTTAGAACTATTGTCAGATTGTATCACATATTGCTTCGCTAAATATGGTCGAAATGCATCAAATGGAACCCAAAATAGGATTTGACCATATAGTGCATCCATGATCGGCATTTCATCGTAGTAGGTGGTATTATCTGCATGCATTGGAGCAATTGCCAAAATCTTAGAATACAAACGCGAATAATGTTTATCAAAGAACACAACTTCTTGAATCATATACTTCAACTGATTACGAACAAACCCCTTATAGGAGTAATTATTGAATCGCATCTCATTAGTTGTAGAGTCATAATTAAGAAGCATATACTCCGAAGTGGCAATATTACCATCGCTCAATTCACCCGTACGGTCGGTATTCAAAATGCCAGGAATCATATCTCGTGGCATAGGAGGAAGATTGAAATATGGCTTAACATCACCCATATCCGAAGATTTTTCATACACATCCATTCCATCTTTGATGGCATTCAGCATGACCAAAAACAATGACTTGTGTTGAGGGTCCTCCGATGATACAGGATTATACAACTGATAATTTTGTCTAAAACGCATGTCAATTATACGATACACAACGCGCGACCATACCACATCATCTACACGGTGAAATACATTAACTATAGAGTCAGTTTCGGATAACTCTTGCGTCTCTAATCGTACAAGTCCCCTGTCATCTAAAAAAGAATTTACCTGATACTGTGCTTGTAGTGTGCTAACTGCAAACAATACAACTATAAAAATACAAAACTTCTTCATAAAACAATTTTAATTTAACTCTATCGGAAGACCACGCAATTGGATTTCTTTTCCATCGGGACCTTTCGCCTTGATATACATTAAGTTAACTGTATTACCTTGTTTAAGTTTTTTGATAGCCTCTAAGGCTTTATTATCAAAATGGTCTCCCTTAACAGAAATAGAAGCACCAGTTGGTAATTTAACTTGAAAACCAGTGATCTCAAACTTAGCTTGAACCAATCCATCAGCACCATAAGAAGCCACAATTTTGTTTTTAGGATTAATCAATTGCGCACGAGGGATACGTGTATCTTCGGTTGGGACGCCATTGATTTCAAAATATGCATCTGGACGTGGCAAATTCTTTACTCGATAGACATGCGATCCCATCAAAGCTGCAGTTCCAGAGATATTAGCATATACCTCAATGGATAAATTATCAGGTGCATTTGCTTCAGGACGAATAACCCACATACCATCTTTTTGTGTGATTGATGCTTGATTACATTTTACTTGTAAAAGATGTGCGCTCACACCTGGTACCGAAATTGAGAATGGGTTGTCATAGCCACGATACATGATATTCAAATCTGTATTAGATATCGTAGCGGTAGGTTCGCCAACAGTATATTCGCGTTCGAATGGCAAGTATTGCATCACACCTTGTTGATCTAAATAACCTATCTTACCAACGATTTTTTGGGTTCCTACTGTATTTGCTATAACCTCATAGATACCTTTATCATTCAATCGTTGCCCATTGACATAATATTCAGGTGTTTGTGTAGAGTCGATTGCAGCCAAAATCACTTGTGCAGTATATTTGGTGCCTTTTACCACATAGTTTGCAGAAGGTATGACATAGGCATTGAACTTGTTTACGCGCAAGTCACCAGCATCGGTTGCGCCCAATAACAAGCGTACAGCCACTCCTTCGCAGTGACGTATATCGTTCTGTAATTTGGTTAAAATAGTGATAGACGCACACATTGGCATCTCGTTGAAAATCATGTTCTCCCATGTTACAGGATCACCTTCTGCATTCTGACCGTCATCAGTTACGAAGGTGCGATTCATCTCTTCATGGAACATGCTTGCACCAGGAACCTCTTCTGTGAACTTAATCAAGAAATTACGGAAACGATTGATTTTCTCCTTCAACACAGTCGCGTTACCCTCGTTAATAGCATATTGAGCAGGGATGTTAGTATCATCTTGCTTGCCAATTTCACTAACTTTAGCATTCTTCTTTGCCTTTTCTCCATCCGCCAATAATACCATATCATCTTTGAATGTTTGTACGTAAGCAAAGAACTCGTTTGATACTCGTTGCACCTCCATCGCCTTATCATACCATTCTTGCGTCTTCTCTGGATTCTTGTCCAAAGCAGCCTTAAAAGTGGCATAGGCATCAGCATTACTATCCTGCATAGTATCAATAGTAGCATGCAAGCTATCATCCACTTGCGTGTATCCGTTCAAGATAGCTGCACTGACATTGAGCGCCAACATGGCGGTCAACACCAGATACATCATACCTATCATTTTTTGTCTCGGAGTTTCCGGACAATTAGTTGCTCCACTCATATTTTATTTATAAGCAATTATCATTATTTGCAAATACGTATCATGACAACGCATTGAGCATATTGCCATACACTTTGTTCAGATCAGCTACTTGGCTTGCCAATTTCTTTGCAGCTTCCTCATAAGCCTCTTGGCTCTTCAATGAATCACCTGCAGTTTCTGTCATCTTCTTCACTACTGTGGTTAAACCATCGATTTGCTGTGCAACACCATTTACTTTTTCCGCTTGCACCTTGTATGCTTCAACCTGTGCTTGTACTGCATTAACTTGCAACTCATACACAGCATTTAGGCTACTCAACTGTTTAGCTATAGTCGCTACTTGAGTCTCATACTCTTTGGTACCAGCTGCTACTTTCTTCATGTTATTAGCAACCTCACCATAAGAAGTTCCTAATGCATCACTTTGCTCAGTAATAGCCTTACCTGCAAGAACAAATTGCTCCGCAGCTTGACTTGCAGCATCTAATTTCTCTGATAATTGTGTAGTTGCCGTAGCCACCTTACCTAACTCTGTCAATTGTGTTGCAGTTTTAGCCAAACCAGCGATGCCATTTTTCAAGGCATCCATATCTTTTTCAGACAATGTTGGTACATCCACTTTTGTACTTGCAGCACCTTCAGCACCACCTAATAGGGTTGGTTTAGGACGAGATTGCATTTCTTCTAACAATTGAGGTTCAGTACCGTGTCCCAACAATTGAGGGAACACCTCGTGCCAATGAAACTCAGGGTGTGGTTTATCTAAACAACCAATTAAGAACAACACGGCCTCTGTTATCATACCTACCATCAACACAGCACCCGCACCTGGAAAGTGCATAATCTTAAATAGTGCACCAATAATTACCACAGATGCACCAATTGAATAAACCATACCAACAACACGTTTACCTTGGTAAGATCCATACCAATTCATGAAACGTGCGCCCAAACCTTTTTTTTCTGTGCCGTTGCCAGCAGTCATTTCTTTTGCCATATTTTTATTGTTTTAATTATTCTACATTATATAATTAGTTTCCTACATATGAACGAACACAACGGAAGCCAATGTACGAACGGCTCTCGTATTGATACTCATATGTCCGTACGCCACATTGCAGGTAGTAACTAATATCCTTCCAACTACCGCCTTTTATCACTTTACGTTTCAATGTGTTAGGATCTTCTTTTCGAGCTATATATGGATACTCTGGATTCAAATCATTCACACTTGCATTAGACGATGAGGAAAAAGCGGAAGATGTCCACTCTGCCACATTACCAGCCATGTCAAATAAACCAAAGTCATTAGGTTGGAACTGTCCTACAGGCAATGTAGCCACACCAGTATCATTGTGATACGATCCTCTATAAGGTTTGAAGTTAGCCAAGTAACATCCTTCCGCATCACGAGCATAGCGATCCCCCCAAGGATACATCGCCATACGACGCCCACCACGAGCAGCATACTCCCATTCTGCTTCGGTTGGCAAACGATACGAATTCATCATCACATGTTGCTGTGATCTCAACAACTGCGTACGCCAATGACAGAACGCATGTGCTTGTTCCCATGTCACGCCAACAACAGGGTAGTCTGCGTAACCAGGAGCACTAAAATAACTATGCAATAGCGGATCATTGTATGCATACTCAAAATCACGAGCCCACACCATAGTATCAGGATAAACGCAAATAATACCGTTTGTATTGATATCACTTGGCTGGCGCAGAGGACGCTCAATGGTTTCATAATGAATCTCATCATTTTCTACCCAAAAAGAATCCACACGAATAGTAGCGCCTTTAGGATAACGCCCACGAGCCACATCAAACTTATTTGATAATTTCACAGCTTCGTTTATATTAGTCCATGTGTAATGATAACGTAACATGGTTGTTTTCAAGCCACCACGCCCATCGTTATAAAAGAGAGGAGACAAGGTCTCTGCCATTGGGTCATCAGGAATGAAACGATTCTCCCAAGGTATACGCTTTTTCCAATTAATCAAGACTGTCTCATCATCCGATTCATAAGTAGGTGCTAGTGCATACTCACTATCCGAACCTTCTTCTTCAATCAGCAAAGAGTAAGCAATTGAGTCACGTACCCAATCAACAAATTGGTGATACTCACTATTGGTAATCTCGGTGTCATCCATCCAAAAGGCATTCACAGTTACCATAACGTTGTTATCAGACTGAGTAAAGACTGCTGATTGCGAGTTTGGTCCCATCAAAAAAGATCCCTTGCGAACAAGCACCATGCCAAAAGGATTTGACTCTACGAAGCCTACTCCAGAGGTAGTACCGACCAACTCTCCAGCTGGCTGACCGCAAGCTACCATTCCTAACAATAATACTACGATTGATAATACTTTTGTTACTTTCATTTTTTTGTATTTTTTGTTTATTTTGATTTACAAATATCGTACACTTTTATACTTATTCGTGCGTTTGGGTTTCAAGATATTAAATCCATATGCTAAATATAGCTCATGCGATCCATAGCTCTCACGCAACAAATTATTCGCAGGTAACTCATAGGTATATCCCACCTGTAATCCATTTATGATATCCATCCCAAAAAGTACATTCACACTACCCGCTATTCGATATCCCAAGCCAAAACGATAGCGATCATTTACTTGAGCCAACAACGTTAGGTTAACATCCCAACTCAAAAAATCGGTCTGCAGCATGGCACTTGGCATTAACACCCACCTCTTATCGCGCAAACGCCAATGGTATCCGCCCACGGCATAAAACGTACCTCGCACATCTACTTCAGCCTTATCACTCCACTGCAAAGTAGGCTGTGTGACGTGCCCATAACTTACACCTACCCACCAAGTTGAGGTTGAATAATACACACCCATGCTCATATCAAACCCCATTCCTGAAACACCATTCTGACCGCTACCCACAGGGAGCGCATCATCGGTGGCGGTATGGTAGGCATTATCTTCTACAGCTGCTATATTTTCAATATTGATGCTATCTACTGCAAAAGACAAATTCATAAATCCCAAATCTGCACCAATACTAAGATACCCTTTGCCCAATTTCAATCGGTAAGCATATCCTGCATACAAACTCTGATTCGAGAACAATCCAAATTGATCATTCATAAATCGTACCCCTGCAGCATGTTGAGTCTTTCCAATTACAAAAGGCGAAGAGAACGAAAAATACGTTGTCATCGGAGCGTCCATTATCCCCGTAAACTGCATACGGTGACTGCCATAGACGCGCATCAAGTCACCATCCCCGACCGCCGCAGGATTATAAGTTGACTGCATAAACATGTATTGTCCTAGTTGTGGATCAAATTGTGCGCGAACAACCAGCCAGCCACACAACAAGCCACACAACAATACAACATACCGTTTCACAATGCTTTCTTCTTTACTTATTCACACGAATTAATACTCTTCCTCATCAAAGAAGAAGTCATCTTTCGTAGGATAATCTGGCCAAATATCTTCTATCGACTCAAATACCTCCTCATCATCCTCTATCTCTTGCAGGTTCTCTATCACCTCCAAAGGAGCACCTATACGATTTGCATAATCCAACAACTCGTCCTTGGTTGCTGGCCATGGTGCATCTTCAATTTTTGTAGCTAATTCTAAAGTCCAATACATAATCAACCGTAACGCTATTTGCGCTTGTTACTAAATTAAGCGTGCAAAATTAGTAAAAAGTTCTTATATATGCAAATTTTTCGTAAATTTTGCTACTTTTTCCAAAAATTTGGTACTATTTTCTCTTCTTTTCCTATCCAACGAGCCAAAACAAAGCAATAATCGCTCAATCTGTTCACATAGCGGATCACCCCATCAGGGAGTGCTCTTTCCTCTGTGTCACACCAGTCCACGATATTACGTTCTAATCGCCTTGCCACCGTTCGACAGACATGGCAGACAGACACCATTTCATCCCCGTATGGCAGTATAAACTCGCGCAGTTCTGGTAACTCTGCCTGCATCTTGTCAATCCACTTTTCCAACTGACACACAGCATCTTCCGTCACTTCCATATTCGCTCCCGCCAAGATTGCTCCCACGTCAAACAATCTATTTTGCACCCATGCCAATTGCTCATCCACCACAATATGCCAGATAGGTGATTTAGCTACGATTTTCGCACGCAACCATCCTACATAGCTATTCAACTCATCCGCTGTTCCGTATGCTTCCAAACGCTTGTTTGACTTACGAACGCGTCCACCTACGGCTAAAGACGTATCACCCTTATCGCCTGTTTTCGTGTAAATTTTCATATTCTCATTCGATAATGTTTCTTCCAGTAATGTTTATCAAAAAACACAAAACCCATCTGATACAGATCCATGGTGCTTGTCACACGCTCATCCGCACATATTTCCTCCCATGCTTTCGCCATCTCCTCGTTATAGTGAATATCATCCACCACCAAGACACTCTTCGCATGCACTTTAGTTGCCAAAATATTAAAGTACGCGCGTGTACCCGCATACGTGTGGTTTGCATCAATAAATGCCACATCTACCTCTGTCAACTCCTTCGCCAACTTTTCCACATTAATCTCGCCCACATGACAGGTTATATTCTTCAATCCTAACGATTTCCAATTCTCATTCGCTATTTGTGCGACCGCCTCACAGCCTTCATACGTAATTACCCCATTTCGACTATCCATGGCAGCCATATATGCTGTTGTTACACCCAAACTCGTACCCAATTCCACAATCGTCAATCCCTTCTCACAACCAAGCCAGTTCACCAATCGCGCCAACATCTGTGCATATTTCTTTTTTGCCAAGCTGCCCTTCGCAATATCACAGATTTTCTTTTGGCACCCAGTTTCTGGCTTCTGGATACTAGTTCCTCCGCTTCCATAATCCACGAACTCCACCACTTGCTCGCTCTCCAGCATCTCACGACGCACTTCCTCGATCTGCTGCCAAGCATAGAAACTATTTTTATCTGCCATTACCATCCTCACCCACTCAAACAAGTAGGGCGAATGCACACCATGTCCACCTGTATTTCGGGCAGTAAACTGGTGTTTCACCCACGAGGCTATGCGATATAATCCTACACGTAACAACATAATTCGCTGCAAAGATACAACTTTTTTTGCATATATCAAAAAAAAATCGTACCTTTGCGCCCATTATGTTGCTAAACTATATTTGGATAGGGCTTATAATCCTCGCAATCATCATGGGTTGCGTGCAATTTTGCTTTTTCGGACAAAGCGATATTTTCACGGAGATTCTCAACTCCACTTTTGCTTCCGCCAAGAATGGTTTTGAAATTTCGCTCGGTCTTACTGGCGTACTTGCCCTTTGGATGGGTATTCTCAATATCGGTCAACAAGGTGGCGTAGTCAACACCCTCTCGCGTGGTGTGGCACCATTCTTCCGCCGTATCTTCCCCGAGATACCCAACCGCCATCCCGTCTATGGCACCATGTTCATGAACTTTGCCGCCAACATGCTCGGTCTTGACAATGCCGCAACTCCTATGGGGCTCAAGGCTATGGGCGAACTACAAGAACTCAATGCCGATAAATCCAAGGCCTCCAATGCCATGATCATGTTTGTTGTGCTTGGAGCTAGCGGACTAACTATCATTCCTACCACCATCATGGCATACCGCGCACAATTGGGTGCCGCCAACCCCGCCGACGTCTTTCTCCCTCTCTTGATAGCCACCTATTTTTCCACCTTAGGCGGACTACTCGCCTGCTGTGCAGCACAAAAAATCAAGATATGGGATAAGGTTGTTTTGGGGGTATTACTCACCCTCACAGCATTGGTAGTGCTTCTTCTTGTTTTGGCACAACATCTCCCAGAAGAGACGCTTACCACCGCTTCCGCACTCATCGCAGCAGTCATTTTGCTCGGTGTCATTTGCTGGTTCATCATTCAAGCCTCTATTCGCAAAGTAAATGTATATGAAGCATTTATCGACGGAGCAAAAGACGGTTTCAAGACTGCCATCGGCATCATCCCCTACCTCATCGCTATTCTCGTAGCTGTGGGCATGTTCCGCGCCAGCGGCGCCATGGGATTGCTGGAGCAAGGATTGGCGCATCTTTTCTCCCTCATAGGCATCAACCCCGACCTCTCCGCAGCAGTACCAACAGCCATCATGAAGCCACTCTCTGGTAGCGGCGCACGTGGCTTGATGATTGAGGCGATGACCACTCATGGCGCCGACTCAATCGTAGGACGTCTCTGTTGCATCCTCCAAGGAACAACCGACACCACTTTCTATGTATTAGCCGTTTACTTCGGTAGCGTGGGAATCAAGAACACCCGCCATGCAGTAGTCTGTTGCCTCATTGCCGACCTCATCGGCGTCATCGCCGCCTTCACCGTCGCCAACATCTTCTTCGGATAACCACACTAAACACTAAACAGTAGCGGCTTTGCCGCGTTCACTAAACACGAACATGATCACCTTCCAAGCTGACAACATCCCCATGCCTGCCATTGACTTCCGCAAAGTCGAGCAATGGATCAAGAGCACCGCAGCTCAATACGGCTATTCCGTAGGCGAACTCAACTATATCTTTTGTGATGACGAGAAGATTCTCGCTGTCAACAAGGAGTTTCTCCAGCACGACTACTACACCGATGTTATTACCTTTGATTATACCACGCGTACACGCGTGAATGGCGACATATATATCTCTCTTGATACCGTCGCCACCAATGCCGAACAGGTTGGAGCACCTTTCCTCCACGAACTCCATCGCATCATCATTCACGGTTTACTCCATCTCACAGGGCAAGCGGACAAAACCCCTGAGACCAAAGCTCAGATGACCGCCAAAGAGGAAGACGCCCTCCGCATCCTCCACGTTCTTCGACAATTTAGTTGAAACCTATGGTATTAACTTAAGATTCAGCGCACGAGCAGAGCGAGGAGCGGTGGTAATTTATTACGGAGTACATCGAAATGAAGATGGCACACGCATTGCAAATAAGATTTATAAGATTTCTCGCGCTTTGCGCGTAGGAACTTCCGTCTCTTTCAACTAATTTGACGAAGAGCCCCGAAATGCCCTTGTAAATCTTTAGTTATTCTTTAGTTATTCATTAGTGATTTATTAGTTATTCTTTAGTTATTCAGCAGCTTCCCCTATAGGAAACTTTGCCTTTATTGTGCATTTCGTTCGCATTTTTGCAGACTGTGTCTTTGCCTCCAAACCCTAAACAGTAGGCGCTTTGTGACATCCTATAAACAAAAAATCGCGAATAATTAATACATTCGCGATTTTTATTTGCACATCCGAAAATTTTGTTGTACCTTTGCAGCGTAAACCTGCGCCAAGGGGATGTCTGACATCACAGGCGGAGGGTAGCAGACATATTAAAAAGGCGTTTATTGCGCTCTGTTCTGACGAATTGAAATCTCGCAAGTTTCACGGAATTTCAGGACTTAGCAACGATAGATGCCCTACGGGATATGAAATATCCCTCTTGTGCCTATTTGGTACGTCTTTTGCGTATATACACATGCGCACACGCGTACCTTAACTATGTAGCACGAGAGTATTTTATATTCGGCGTGGGCTTCGCGTTGTCGGTTCTAAATTCCAAGGCAATGCGAGAGCCTCAATTCGTGGAACGACAACAGTCGGAATCCACGTTTTTTTTATATGCCTCTAAAATTGTTAAACAACCAAACAAATAACAAACGGAGGCCGCCGAAAATCCGATGAAGAGTAGGCAAGAAAAATAATTTCGTATGAAAAAAATTAATCTATTATTCACATTCTTGTTATGTGTGAGTGTAATTTTCGCACAACAAACAAAGCGTGTTCATCCAGACAAAGCAACGCATTACATCAAAGGAGATTTTACTGCGAGTATGCAAGATGGTAAACCCGTTTACAAGTTGCGTAACGTAAGTACTGAAGGAATCTCATTCCATCAAGCAGATACTTACTATGGGGAAATTACTGATTTAGGAGATTTATGTTTTACGTTTGATAGTGCTAGAACCACATACCCTGGTGGTTTTGCAGAAAACGATTTAGTATTTTGGTTTTATGATAAAGAAATTGGTGAATGGCAACCTGACATTGAGATACGACAAGCTACAGGTAGTTTTGACAATCGTAAGATTATGACCATCATGTTGGTACTGGACTGTAGTACCTCTTTAGGAAAAGATTTTTCAAGAGTAAAAGCAGGTGCAAAATATTTTTTGGAAAAATTGGTTTCTGCTTCAACCACAGGCAATGTGCGTATTGGTATTATTGGATTTTCATCTTTGAAAAACACAAACAATGGAATTCTTCCTATTCAAAAATTAACGACAGAGAACTATCATAACATGTTGAATTTCATTGACAATTTAACAATGGATAATGGTACTGCATTGTATTATGCTATTGATAAATCGGTCAATGCATTGGACCAATATGCCAACTCGTTAATGGGAGAAGATGTAGAAAATTATGCTCGTTCATGCATTGTAACATTTACAGATGGTATTGATCAAACTTCCCAAGATTTAACAAATGGGATATTAAATGCAGACATCTACTACGAAAAAATTAAAAATGATGTTATCAAACGTCCTATCAAGAACAAGAAGATTGATAGTTATATCATCTCTGTGCAAGGTATAGATATAACAACGCAGGGCATGAAAAATAAATTCGATAAGGTATTAAGCAATATTGTAAGCGTAGAAAGCAATTACATGAAAATCGAACAAATTACAGCATTGCGGACTAAATTTGGCGAAATAGCAGACAACCTTATCAATAGTTGGCAGGTATTAAATTGTTATGTACCTGCGGCTCGTCAAGGACAAGTTTGTTGGACAATGGGAGAAGAGAAAAAGGTAAAACCTATCAGAGAAAAAACAATGTTATTAGGATTAAATGTAGGAGGTGCTGCACCTTTATATTTCGCCTATGATGGAGTTTATCGTAAAGGATTTGATATGACACTCGGACTTGATTTGGCTTATCCAATTACTAAAAACTTTGCGCTTGGTTTCTATTGCCAATCAGGTCTAGGATTTAGACAAGAATCAGAATGGAGCATATTGACAGAATCATATCGTTCTTGTCATTGGTCTGATACATGGCTCTGGGAAATGAATACTGGCTTGCTAATGACAATGGGAGATATGCGTCAGAAAAATGCATTCTTATTAGGACTTGGTGCTGGAGTGTTGGGCAATTGGTATCACGATTGGTCTTTCAACATGCGTCTTGGATTTGTAAATCATACGGGCGTGTATATGTCCTTTGATTTAAATACTGATTTTGGATTAGGATATGGTGTAGGACCAAAAGGCGAAGAGTCTATAACTTATTTTAGACCTGCCATTAGCATTGGTTACAACTTTGGCGCATTATATAATGTAAAATAACGGATTTGACAATATATCCAGCAAAACTTAACTAACACTAAATTTAACGAACTATTGGAATATGAAAACTTTATTAAAAACTGCAACTATATTCGCAATCAGTATTTTCTGTTGAGCGTGTACTCCTAATGTCCCTGATCTTCCTATCTACATCCATCAAAGTGGTTGGGGGTATAGTTACCATTCTTATGATTATGTAGTAGAAACAATGCAAAGACGCCCTAGTGGACAATTTTCATACACAGGCACTTGGAAAGGAGGAACAATATCATTGAGTACAAATTCTAGCGGTTATCATTATGATTGGGATTATGGTCAAGATGTCATGAGATTTTACGAAGGGGACATTTCTGGTGCATCAGACCTCTATTGGGGAGAAATTGTTCAGTACATCTATTCGCCATCGTCTCAATCTTTAGAAGTTGTTCCTACGGGAACTACTCCTACTTATTATTGTTATTGCGATTATGAATGGAAGAAGATGTCTCCTGATAAAGACGGAACTTTTTCATGTATTGCATATCATGGTAATGATGATATCTACATTAACACTCTTACTCCTCACGACGAGTACGGTTATATCGAAAATAAATCCCTTGGATCATTAGAATTTTATTATGATTATTATAATGGTTCTAGAATAAAATACATATTTAATCCAAAAACAAAAAAATTAACGGTAACCGAACTATAACCAATCGTAGATAACTTTTGAGTGAAGTTTTTAAGAGCGTTAAGATAATAGAAGAAAAAGGTTGTCATAAATTGGCAATCTTTTTCTTTATTTGCAGAGTTTTCGAGATAGCAACTCAAAAGTGTGACGAATGTGTTGTTTAATTCATACAAGAAATAAAAAGGGATATTGCCCCCCGCTATAACATAGACAGAATATATCGTGTACGATAAGATTGCGACGAGAAGGGTAAATTTGTAGTTATTTGCGAATGGGAGATGAATGGCAAAATAAAACAAAAATACACTTTTTCACTTAATCTCTTGCATAATTGCATTTTTTTTCGTACCTTTGCAAGCAATATCTATTATGCGCTCCCAAAAAAGCCATTAAGGTGGGCGATAAAGATATCCGAAATACCGAAAAAAACATATACTTAACATCTAAAACTAAACACGTTATGGCTAAAGTTTATCAAGCTAACGAGATTAAGAACATTGCCCTCATGGGTGGCAGTGGCTCGGGTAAGACTACCCTTATGGAATCCATGCTCTTCGAGTGCGGGGTCATTAAGCGTCGTGGTTCTGTAGAAACACAATCTACTGTCTGCGACTATTTCCCAGTGGAAAAAGAATACGGCTATTCCGTCTTTTCTTCAGTATGTAACATCGAGTTCAATAACAAGAAACTCAATATCATCGACTGCCCAGGTGCAGACGACTTCTGCGGTGGCGCTATCACAGCCCTCCACGTTTCTGATACTGCTATCATCACCCTCACCGCAAATGGTGGTGTTGAGGTAGG